>DKOA01000001.1:0-14215 GCA_002469895.1 Opitutia bacterium UBA7374 | reverse complement strand
GTGATTGGCCGCTATAATGAACTACCCGATGCGATACAAAAGCGTCTGCGTGAAGTAGAAGCGGCAACCGCGCACAATACCAAGCACACGCTTGGACTGGCCTTAAATTATGGCGCCCGGACAGAACTTGTGGATGCCGTAGCAGCGATGACGCGGGAGGCTGTCGCTGGCCGGTTGGATCCAGATAAGATCAATTACGACAGCATTCGCTCTTATCTCTATACGACAGACTTGCCGGATCCTGATTTGGTTATCCGTACGTCAGGTGAAAGTAGGCTGAGCAATTTCTTGCTGCTGCAATCGGCCTATGCTGAAATACACATTACGGATGTTTTATGGCCGGATTTTACAGGCGAACATCTACAAGCAGCCCTTGAGGACTTCGTCTCACGAGAGCGTCGATACGGAAAAACCGGCGACCAAATCAACCACTTTTAAAACGTACAGTATGATGCTATTAAATACTTCCATGCAAAAACGAATCATCAGCTTCGCCATAATCTGGCTAAGCGTGATTGTAGCCCTTTCACTATTTGGTATCCATGCCGGTGTTTTTCTCCTAACCGGCTTAGCTTTTTTAACACAGTTGGAGCTGTACAAACTTTTCGAGCAGATGGAGCTGCGGCCTATGCGAGCGCTTGGCCTGACCTGTGGGCTGGTCATCATGCTTGGCAGTTATTATCTGGAAGGTATCGACTCGGGTAATGATTTGTTTCTGCTCAGTTTTCTGGTGCTCACTCTGGCCATTATACGGATTGATCTGCATGCCGGTCGCTTGCGTAGTTTCATGCCGACTCTTTTTGGCTTAATCTATGTACCTTTCCTGCTGCACTTCCTACCCAAGATCGTTAAGCTGGCTGTCTCTACCGGTAACTCCATAGATACGGGCGTCTTCCTCTGTGTATGGATCGTCGCAGTTGCCAAGAGCGCTGACGCCGGTGGTCTTATTGTGGGAAAGCGTTTGGGCCGAACTCCGCTCTCAACGGTCAGCCCAAACAAAACCTATGAAGGCGCTTTCGGGGGAATTTTAGCAGCTATGCTGGCGGGATGCATTCTCGTTCTTTTCTTTAAGGAATCGGCTCCCGATGGATTTACCTTTATGGTAGCTGCTTTCTCGGCCGTGCCCCTAGCCATTGCTTCAATTGCCTCCGACTTGGTCGAATCCGCTTTTAAGAGACAGGCCGGGGTGAAGGACTCCGGCAAACTAATCCCCGGCATAGGCGGCGTCTTTGATATGACAGACAGTCTAATTCTATCCGCTCCGCTTGGCTATTTGTTATTTAAGTACACGCTACTCTAAACCTACCAAATGGAGTCTTGCAAAAATATTGTACTTCTGGGCGCAACCGGAAGTATTGGTCAGAATGCCCTGCGCGTTATTCGCAAGCATTCGGATCGTTTGCGATTGATTGCTGTATCGGCACATTCAAACCACCATCAACTTGCGGACATTTGTCAGGAATTTTCTGTCGCTACGGCTGCTCTATCCAAGCCAATTGACGGCCCTACCGATTTTCCGGAAATAACAACCGTCAAGCAAGGCGAGGAAGCCTTGCTTGAACTGGCATCGATGGAGGAGGCCGATATTGTACTCATTGCAACAGTTGGTGCATCGGCTCTGCGTTCAGCCATGGCGGCGATTGAAGCGGGTAAAGACATCGCTCTGGCAAATAAGGAACTGCTGGTTTTAGGTGGATCACTCGTCATTGAGGCCGCGCAGCGTAAAGGCGTACGCTTGCTTCCGGTTGACAGTGAACACAATGCGATATTCCAATGCCTTCAGGGGCATCAAACGGAGGAAGTGGAAAAAATAATCCTGACTGCATCCGGCGGTCAATTTCGGGACCTCCCGGTGGCTGAGTTAGTAAATGTACTGCCGGAAGATGCCATACAGCACCCGAACTGGAAAATGGGGCCAAAAATTACAGTTGATTCGTCAACCATGGCGAACAAGGGACTGGAAATCATTGAAGCACACTGGCTATTCGGAATCGAAGCGGACCGCATTGAAGTGGTCATCCACCCGCAAAGCATCGCCCACTCCTTTGTTCAATTCAGGGACGGCAACATACTCGGTCAATTCAGTCCCCCTTCAATGACTTTCCCCATTCAGCAATGCCTGCTCTATCCGGAGAGAATGCAGGCAGTCGAACCGACGATCGATTTTAAGCAAGCCTTCAAACTCGAATTTTCGGCTCCGGATTTTGCTCGTTACCCCTGCCTGAATATGGCCTACCAAAGTTTGCGTGCTGGCGAAACCGCACCGATCGTTTTCAACGCGGCAAACGAGATTGCGGTTCAACGCTTTCTGCAATATGAAATCCCTTACCTTGCGATTCCGCATAGCATAGACCAAGCGTTGGATCATTTCGGATCCACTCCTGCAGGAAGTTCCATAGAGGATCGTCTTCAGATAGATGCGGAAACCCGAACCTTCTGTTGCAGTCTGTCGACTTAGATTGTACTCTAACTATCTAGTTTTTACCTTATGGCTCTCTTCGGCAACATCTGGCATATATTGATCGCACTCTTTGCGCTCGGCTTTTGTATATTTATCCACGAGCTGGGGCACTTTATTGCGGCCAAGAAAAGAGGTCTTGTAGCGGATCGTTTTTCCATTGGATTCGGGCCGCGTCTCTTTGGTTTCCGCTGGAAGGACACGGACTTTCGGCTCTCATTAATACCACTCGGTGGCTATGTCTCACTCCCCCAGCTGGCCGACATGGGACGCTTGGAGGGCGGTGAAGATGCATCCATAAATCGACTGCCACCGATCAGCTATACCGATAAAATGATCGTTGCCGTCATGGGCGCGGTTTTCAATGTGTTGTTGGCCCTACTTATTTCCATCCTGCTTTGGATCGTAGGCCGCGAAGAAGTTAAAACTACGGTCATTGGCGGTTTAGCTACACAGATCATCAATTCCGACGGTCAACAGGTGCCGGGTCCGGCCCATGCAGCCGGCCTTAAGTCGGGCGATGAGATTGTACAGGTGGATGGTCGATCAATTAATAGTTGGTGGAAGTTTCAAAGCGCATTAGTCACCGGCGTCGGTCGCGAGGAGGATGGTCGTCCGGTGGTCGAGCTGGACGTACTGCGCGATGGCCGGGAAATGGAATTCACCGTCTACCCGGAACTGATCTCTTCACGAAAAGTCCGTTACTTGGGGATCCATCCCGAAACCGATGAGTTTTCCGGTCCGATTGTTATGGGCTTGATTGATGGTATGCCGGCTCAGGCTGCCGGGCTTCTTCCTGGTGATCGCATCCTCAAGCTCGATCAGGATCCGGTTGTTTCCGGTAATGTTTTATCGAGCTACCTGGCGGAAAATGCCGAGCGGGTTATCAACATAACCGTCGAACGACGAGGCAAAGAGGTCATCATTCCGGTTCAGCCTAAAATGACAACGGATGCGAATGGAGTAACCAGCCCGAAATTTGGCTTTATGTATGATTTTCAATACAAAACCGAAATCGTACATTCCAACCCAATCGAACAATTATATTCGTTTGCCGAAACCATGCAGCGTACTCTCTATGCACTGCTACACCGCAAGTCCGATATTCGCCTCGATAGCATGAGTGGGCCTGTAGGAATCGTTCACGGCTTGACTCGTATGTCACAGCAAAGTTGGGTCGACCTCCTCTGGTTCACTGCATTGATCAATGTAAATTTGGCCATATTTAATCTCCTTCCCCTACCGGTTCTCGATGGTGGGCACATGCTCTTTGCGACCATTGCAAAATGCACGGGGCGGCCACTCCCGATGAAGTTAATGGAATCACTACAGATTGGCTTTGTCGTACTTTTACTGGGGATGATGCTATATGTTACCCGGTTTGATGTGGAAACGGTGGGGCGTGATACTGGTTTGATCAAAGACAAACCGATCGTTGAGGCCACTCCCTAGGTAGCTTGCCTGACTTTTGCCGCCATGACTTCAAGTGAATCCAGTACACGGCTCCCTTACTGCGGCTCCCGCTATCAGGCGATTCGACGAAAGTCCCGCGAAGTGGCTATCGGCAATCTATCTATAGGCGGCAACAACCCTGTTCGAGTGCAGTCGATGACCACGACAAACACACAGGATATCGATGCCACGGTTGCTCAGACGCTCGCGTTGGCGGAAGCCGGTTGCGAAATTGTTCGCATCACTGCACCGAATAAAAAAGCGGCACAAGCACTGGGCGATATTTCCCGTAAAGTACGCGCCGCAAAATGCGCGGTTCCCTTAGTCGCTGATATTCATTTTTTGCCCTCGGCTGCGATGGAGGCCGCCCTCCATGTCGAAAAAGTCCGAATCAATCCGGGCAATTATGCGGACAAAAAGAAGTTTGCCGTGCGCGAGTACAGCGACAGCGCATATGCTGAGGAAATCGATCGATTATATGAGGCATTTTCTCCGATCGTCCTGCTTTGCCAGAAACTGGGTCGTGCCATGCGTATTGGGACGAACCACGGTTCGCTATCGGATCGCATCATGAACCGCTATGGTGATACGCCGCTCGGCATGGTCGAGAGTGCGCTGGAATTTATCCGCATAGCTGAAAACCATGGCTACCGTGACATTTGCTTGTCCATGAAGGCGAGTAATCCGAAAGTCATGATCGAAGCCTATCGACTCGCCGTGGCCCGCATGGATGAGGAAGGCATGGACTATCCGCTTCATCTCGGCGTAACGGAAGCGGGCGATGGTGAAGATGCACGGGTCAAAAGCGCGATTGGTATCGGATCATTGCTGAACGACGGACTCGGCGATACCATTCGTGTTTCCCTGACCGAGGATCCGATCTATGAAATCCCGGTCGCCCGCGATCTGGCTGACAAGGCAATGGCCCTTTGGGGGCAAAACCAAACACATCTCAATGAAGAGAGTGATTCGATCGACCCCTACTCTTTTCAGCGAAGAGTTAGCAAAGATACCAAGCTTGGGGCCGATTGCCGTATCGGTAGCGATATCGTGCCCGCAGTTGTGGTTAAAACTCATCGGCCTCTATCCGATACTACTGGAATTATCGAAGACGTCTGTCGCACACAAACGACTCTCCGGGAAAGCCTTATTGAAGGAATACAACTAACTCTGGAGAGCCCCGAAGACCTTTCATTTTACAAGCTTCTGCACGAAGCCCTACACTCGGTAGTCCCGGCATTTTTTCTGTCTCTGGGGCAAGGCATAGATCTCTCTGAGCTGGAGATATTTGATTGGCCGGAAGGTCTATCCGGAACAACTTTAGTTCAGTCCTTTGCTGCGGAGGATGCTTATTACGCAGTTGCACTCCTTCAGTTCTGTCAAAAGAAGGATTTCAATTTAGCTATCGATTGTACGACCGCTGCCTTGGAAAATGAGATTGGCCCGATTTTTCAATCAGTCGATCAAAGCAATTTGCTATTGTCTTCCTCCGGTGTGACTACGAGCGAACAACATGCCTTAGGACAGGCCCGCTCTCTCCTACACTCGGCGGCAAAGTACCTGCCGGGGGTTCCTTTCTGGATACGCAACACTGCTAACAACACGATCCAACCCAAGGAGTATTTCTCAGATCGATTGCTTGAATCCAGTATTTATAGTGGCGCATTGCTCTGTGACGGGATTGGTGACCTGATTAGTATTGAAACTGAACCGACCCTGGAAAAAGCAACCACTCTCGCCTATAATATACTTCAGGGAGCTCGTGCCCGCATATCGAAGACCGAGTTTGTCGCCTGTCCGAGTTGTGGCCGTACCCTCTTTGACCTACAGAGTGTAACACAAACCATCCGTGCCCGTACCGGTCATCTCAAAGGTGTAACCGTTGCTATTATGGGCTGTATCGTTAACGGCCCGGGCGAAATGGCCGATGCGGATTTTGGCTATGTCGGGGGGGCTCCCGGTAAAATCAATCTCTATGTTGGCAAGGAGTGTGTACAGTACAACGTGCCTTCAGAAGAGGCACTAGAACGACTGGTCGAACTTATCCGTTCTCAGGGCAAGTGGATCGACCCACCTGAGTGATTTCATTTTAAGCGGTCGACACAGGCATGCATCAGCGTCCCCTACGCTTTAAGAGAAAGCGCTAGCTACTGAGTTCGACTATCTCTGCCCCTTTGGAGTGAGATTGATCAAACTTCCCCGTCGAAACAGATGGCGACCTTTCCGCAGCGTCCGCTATGCATCAGCTCATAGGCTTCCGGAGCCTTTTCCAGAGAAAAGCGATGGGTAATCAGATCACTCGGATGAATGTTCCAGCGAACCAGCCGCTCGACCAGTTCCTCCATTCGCCAGATATTCGTGACCCAACTGCCGAAAAGAGTTTTCTGATCGTGAATCATGTCCCGACTAGGTGCGAAATCCGGGCTCATCAAACCGCCCTCCCCGATTAGAACAATTTTTCCCCACTTGCGCGCGGCTTGTACCGCGGTAAGCCGAGCAGCCGGATGCGCGGAGCACTCAACAACCCTTTCACAACCCATACCGCCGGTCAGGGCGTGCACCTCAGCTACGTTGTCTGGGCCTGCGGGGAGCACTGCATCAAAGAGCTTGATTCCACTATCCTTACGTAAGACTAGTGTTTTGGCATTCTCAATACGATCGGGCACCGCCTCGATGCCAATGATTTTAGAAGCACCCAATGCGCGACAGAGCATTGCAGCGGCTAATCCTACCGGACCCAAGCCAGTAATCAGTACGGCGTCATTACCGGATATACCAATTTTTTCCAGACCTTCGTAGACAGTACCAAAACCACAACCGACTTGGGCACCATCGGTATAACTTAGTGCATCCGGCAGGGCGACAAGATCCTTTTCTTCGGCCAACAAATAGGGTGCCATCCCTCCATTGCGTTGCCAGCCGTAGGCTTTGCGATATTCGTCGCTGGTGCAGGAAATCATATAACCGCGTCGACAATCATTACACATCCCACAACCGGATATATGGTAGACGATTACGCGGTCTCCTTTACCGAAGCGACGCATGCCGGGCCCGCATTGCACAATCTCTCCGCATGGTTCATGGCCGGCGATGGTCTCCGGTTGATAACCTTCAGGGCCTTTTCCCACGTGCTCGCAGTAGATGCAGCGAATATCAGACCCACAAATCGTAGATGCCTTTGTGCGGATCAAAACCTCACCCGGTCCGGGCTGTGGAATATCGTATTCTTTGTAGGCAACGGTACCGTTTCCGGGCAGGTAGGCACCCGTCATAGTGGCAGGAATCTCAGTCATGATATACTTTATTTTCAGTCAATTAATTTGCGATCGTTCCATCTTCGTCCCAGAGGTCTTCCCAATTCTGGTCTTCTCTCCAGCGGAAGACCTGCCCTTTTACCAAGCGACATTTTTTATCGATACCTGCAATCCGACCCATTTCTTCATCAGTCAGCGGATCACTTGTCAGGCAGGCCAGATTAGACGCAAAATTTCTCTTTTTGGCCGAGAACGGAATGACGATCAAACCGCGTTGGACCGCCCATTTGAGGCAAACTGCGGCCGGGTGAATCCCATGAGCCTGAGCTACTTGCACAATAACCGGATCTTCCATGTCGACACTGTCATCCGGCGTGCGGTCACGCTCCGGACGACCAGGCGATCCAAGTGGACAAAAACCGACCGGACGAATCGAATGCTTTATCAAATAATCGAATAGCTCCGGCTGCTGGAAGTGCGGGTGATTTTCCATTTCATTGACTGCCGGTTTGATTGAACAATCAGGCAACATTAATTCCAACTTGGCGATGGTCATGTTCGATGTGCCAATACTACGGACCAAGCCCATGGCTACCAGTTGCTGCATCTGATCCCATGTTTGCATGTAGTCTTGATGAATGTAGGGCTTTGCCTCGGGATTTAGTGAATCCACCGAACAGCCTGGTGGATGCGAATTGGGAAAGGGCCAATGTACCAAGAATAGGTCCAAATAATCGAGTTGCAGGTCCTGCAAAGACTGCTTGCAGGATTCAATCACCTGTCCGTTGCCGTGCATATTATTCCAGACCTTCGACGTGATAAATAATTCTTCACGCGGCACGCCGCCATTTAGAATGACCTGTAGGGCCTGACCGATTTCCTTTTCGTTACAGTAGACGCTGGCACAGTCAAACATACGATACCCATATTCAGCAGCACCAATTACAGCATCCGCGACTGTTTCAGCGGTAACATGGTCAGAGCCGAACGTGCCCAGTCCGATTGAAGGAATACGAACACCATTATTTAGCGTATAGCTGGGCACTGCATTTGGGTCGATCCCCTCTGCGTCGATGGTAAAGTCGTGATTGTTTTTTTCTGTCATATCAGAAGTATTCTTAACAGTACTGCTTGAAAGTGTTTATTCTAAATCTGGTTTACTGTGATAAGGAATCGTAATGAGGCACTCACTTGCCTAATTCAACTGTCTTTAGTATCAGTTAGTTTCAGGACAAATACGGGTTGGCTGAACAAAGACTGAGCGGCATGCCCCGGAAGCATGACCGAGACCCCACCCTTGCTGTTTTTGGCTTTCAATTCGCCTTCCATGCCGAGTAGAGAAACTGTGGAATTTTTACTCAGTTGGAGGCCTTTGATCGTAAAAACACCATTTACTGGCACTTTGGTCACTAGAGCATAGACGCAGTTATCTTTAGCCGTGAAATAACATTCCTTTCGGGCCTGACCAGGACGCGGGTATTTCGCCATTTCAATAATTGGATCCGGTATCCCTTTGTGAAACTCTTTCTTTGTATACGCAATGATCTCACCCTCGCTCCATTGGCAGTCCTTCTTCCAGCGGCGTGTTCCGTAAATGGCCTCACCATTAATTTCCAACCACTGACCGATCCGGATGAGACGATCCTCCATAATGACCGGCACCCGACCATCCGCAGTTGGACCTATATCCAAAAGAAAATTGCCACCGCGAGAGACAATATCACAGAGCATGTAGATCAATAGTTCGCCTGAGTTGTAGTCATCATAAGACTCGAAGCGATTATAACCAAAGGACTTTCCGATTCCCCGGTTCTCCTCCCAGAGTACGCTTGGGTCTTCAAAGCCGGAGCCGTACTCGGTTGTAAAATAGTCGCCATGTTTGCCTCTTACTTTTCCCCAACGGTCATTGATGATGACTTCGTCAGGATTGGGTGCATGATTAAAGAGCCATGCAAGCAACGGTTTTGTCTGCCATTTTTCATCGTCCATCCACCAGTCACCATCGGAAAAAATGACCGCCGGTGCGTAGTCTTCGACCATCTCTTTAAACTGTGGGTACATCACTTCGTGAATATACTTTGCCAACGTCTCGTCATTGCAGGCTTTTCCACGTCGGGTTGGTTGATCGCCCTCTGGCCAATAGGGGTTAAACCAGTCCCAAATCGAATAATAGAGCCCCATCTTTAGACCCTCCGCACGCACTGCATCGGTCAAATCGCCAACCAGATCACGTTTTGGACCAGACTCTACCGAGTTCCAGGGAATACCAAAGCTTTTCGACGCTTCCTTGTTTGGCCAAAGGCAATAGCCGTCGTGGTGTTTCGAAGTCAGAACCACATAGCGCGCGCCGCTTCGCTTAAACATTTTTGCCCATTGCGCGGGTTCAAACATTTCGCAGGTAAAGAGAGAGCGAAAATCCTCATATAAGAAATCTTCGCCATACACGCGCTTGTGGAAAGCCTGCGTAGTAACGGAATTGCCGATCGAAGCCTGATGCCTACCGGTTTGATCGCCGGCCAGAGCATGCCAGTACCACTCTGCGTAGTTCCCTTTTGGAGCAAAAGAAGGAACGGAATATAAACCCCAATGAATAAAGATGCCGAACTTCGCATCGGCATACCAGCCGGGTGTTTTCCGTTGATCCAGCGACTCCCATGTTGGCTGGTAGACTTCCTTTGCCTCCACGTTTAGGTGACTTTTAATACCTGAATCCAGACTGGATTGTGCCAAAAGTGAATGACTGGAAGCCGACAGCAGCAGCACAAATGACAGTCGAAGTAATTGATTATGAGGATGCATAAAATGGCAAAGATAAGGCTACCGAAAAGCGGGCAGCGGGCACACAGAATTCAGACAAACTAAACAATATACAGTATTCAATACGAGGCACTATAGCAATACACACATTTTTGTGTGTGAATTTTGTAGCAAAGTATGAATTTTTGCAAACTGAGCAAATTGCTCCTAATGCTCTCGCAACAAATTGCCCAGAAGAGCTTCCCAGTTTAATTTACTGGATCATTTTATGTTTCGCATGCTGACGCACTGTAAACAAGGCATACGCTGCAATAACGATAAAGCAGAGTAAAGGCAGGTAGAAGGAACCACGGACACCGGAGGTGCCGAGAAAAGTTTCCATATCCATAATGCCACCCTGTAGACGTGGCATAAAGGCGCCGCCAACGATCGCCAGAATCAGCCCAGCAGATGCGATCTTGGCGTCGGGGCCCAAGCCGTCGAGGGCAATGCCGTAGATCGTCGGGAACATCAGAGACATACAAGCGGAGATACTCATCAGGCAATAGAGCCCAGTCATGCCTTCGAGGTGGATGGCGCCAAGGGTGGCGATCATAGCAGCCAAAGAAAGGGTAGCCAGTAATGCACCCGGGCTGACAAAACGAAGGAAGAAAGTGCAAATAAATCGACTGCAGAGGAAGATGACCATGGCACCGATATTATGATTCTGTGCGGTCGCCTTATCCATCCCTAGGTTCTCCTGCGCGTACTGAATAATGAAAGTCCAGCACATGATTTGCGCACCCACATAAAAGGTCTGAGCGATGATGCCGCCGAGATAGAGAGGGTTACTAGACAAACGAGCAAGAATTTCGCTCAAGCTCGAGTTTTCCCGCTCATCGTCGGGTGAAGCGGTATGCGGTAGCTTTGTGACCAGAAATAGAACCATCACACCGATAACGACAAAGCCGATGATCATGTAAGGCGTGGAAACAATCTTCAGATCGTGCTGTTGCAGTTCGGCATGGCTCTTGCCCATAAACGTAGTCAGCTGGCCCGACTTGTAATCACCCAGAGCTTCACCGAGGGAGACATCTCCATTGTTTGCCACATATTCGCCGAGAACCGGGTCATTGACTCGCTCCTTAGCTTTTGACTGAAAAATTGGAAGTACGGTATATTCTGCACTTTCTACAATTTGAGTGCTTCCCTGCTCGACTTGATGTGCGTTAAAATCAGTACGGAACTCTTCGACTTGCAGGTTGGAGAGGATGCAGAGACTGGCTATAGTCATACCAGTAAGCGAGCCAATCGGGTTAAAGGCCTGCGCCAGATTAAGGCGTCGCGTAGCTGTCTCCGGCGAGCCCATCGAGAGAATATAAGGATTCGCAGTCGTCTCGAGAAAAGCCAATCCAAAGGTCAGGATGTAGAGAGCGAAGAGAAAGAGATTGAAACTGGCCATGGAAGCGGCCGGCACACAAATCAAAGCACCCGCAGCGTAGAGTGCGAGCCCCAGGAGAATGCCCGCCTTGTAAGAGAATCGGCGGATAAAGAGAGCAGCCGGAATCGCCATAGTCCCGTAGCCGCCATAGAAGGCCATTTGCACCCAGCTGCTTTGCGCATTGTTTATAACAAAGACGTCTTTGAAGGCAGCAACCAGCGGATTTGTGATGTCATTGGCAAAGCCCCAGAGGGAAAAGAGACAAGTGACTAAGATAAATGAAACTAGAAACTTCTTGGGGATTACGGGGACGGTTTTTGTATTCTGCATAGTCAGAGATGAGGAACGTTAAGAGGCATCCTTATATAATTAACCATAAGGAGGTATAGAACAGATTCAGTTTACAACAACGCGTGCTCGGGATACAAGTCTGTAGCATTTATTGCCTGGCAATAAATACTGCACGATTGCCTGCCTATTCCCGGAAGTTGATAACGTACCCAAGAGAAATACCATAGATAGCATTGGGATGAAGATACTTAAATATAAGGGATACATCCACCGGTTAAGCATCTCTCGCAGGAAACAAACTTCGGTTCCCTGCGAGAGTGCTCACTAAATCCGTAACGAATAAGACCTATGGGAACGGATTCCCCTCAGGTATAACAATGTAAAACGCTTTGCTCTGGGAAGCACTCGTATCCAGAGACACTCCGGATCCGGGTGCTAAATCGGTCACAACTGGCTGTCCGTCATACCATGCTTCCAAGTCAGTAAACTTGTAGACGTCTACATTCGTGCTGCTCGTAATAGTTGCGCTAAATACGTTTCCGCTCAGCGCGCTGTCTTTAACAACAACATCACTCACAGTTGGTATAATTGGACTTCCGGAGATAACATCCGCCATGGTATCCGAGATCAACACCTGTTCAATGGTAACGGTATCACCGATGGACAATGAATTGTCCCATAACGACATTGCCGAAACTTCCGTCAACGTACTGGCATCGAGGAATGACTGGCTTTCGCGTAGCGTGTAGGTGCCCGAGAAATTATCATCCGTATAGAGCTCGAACAGACGATTATCCAGGTCAATGGCAAAGACGACGCTGATACCGTCGCTATCGATAAGTGTCGAATAAGCCGGGTGTGAATGGTTAACTTGGTCGGTGCCATATTCAACATTTGACTCGAAGGTATAAATACTGAGTCGATCATTAAAGCGCGCTAAACGGAATCCGATCCGATCCGGAGTCGGCGTAACGACACCCTTGAAGGCAAACTCGAGAAACCTTTTTTCGCTACCAGAAGTACTCAAGCTCGTACCTGAGAAGTCATATCGAATGTAATATTTTCCCGATGTCCACGATGGACTGATCGGAGCATTGCCGCTGGGGCCGGACTCGCCCACCCTCGTGTAAACGGCTTGTCCCGAACCATTCGTTGCATAGGTAGCCATCGTTGCCTGCGAAGAGGTCAATCCAGGCAGCGTATAGAATACGGATCCTTCATTGCTCAGTGCCCCTACAAGATTTCCATCCGGATCATCAAAGCTAAACTGCCCCGGTACCGGTTGCACACCGCCGGCAGTCACTGCAAAATTATCAATCCGTATTTGAGAAGAACCAGTCCCGGCAGAAAAGCTTAATTCAAAGGTTGCCGACTCTCCACTTGCGAGAGTGCGATCAGCCAAATTGAAGAGAAATGCGGTAACATCACGGTAGTCGGCACCCGTATTCGCTGGGAGTTGCCTCTCCGTGCCGTCAGCCGAATTGTGCGCAATCGTACCTGAACTGACCACGCCAGCACTGATACCACCACCTGCTTGAACAGAGAGCGTCCATGAGCCGCCTGGTGAGCTGGGGAAGGCCCGGTAAGCATCAAAGTGGAAGCCATCCAGCTCTGCTGAAACAGTGCTATTGTTGCTCACGGTCATTGTGACGGATGGGTTTGATCCCGCTTCATTATCTCGTTCCCAATTATTTTGGTTCACGAACCAAGTACTGTTGGCAGAAGCATCAGCTCCCGATGTGGATGTGCCGAATGTACCATCGGTACTCCCGAGACCGCCGCCATCCCAATTGCCCCAACCCTGCGATGGATTATCTTGTCCGGAGACTTTATCCAGAGTACCGGAAAAACCCTCGGCTTCACTTTCGAGAGCCAGTGAAGAGTCGTTGGCTAGGTTATCAAGCGATACAACCAGTCCAACTGGCGGTTGCGGCGCTTGTGGCGGTGTGGCACCGGCAGTTACCGCAAAATTATCAATCCGTATAGGCGCATAATCGCTAGTCGCTGCTGAAAAGGTCAGCTTAAAAGTGACGGACGCGCCGCTTTCCAGCGAGCGGTCTGCCAAATCGAAGAGTTCGACTGAGATGTCTTCGTAGTCGCCGCCTGTATCGGCGGCGAGATTGCCGGGACCGGCTGCGATCGTACCGCTGGCAACCTCACCTTCGCTAATGCCGCTACCGGTAAGGACTTCCAGTGTATAGGTTGCACCCACTGAGGCACCAAAGGAGCGGTAAGCGTCAAAGTGGAAGCCATCCAATTCAGCAGTTGCCCCACTGGAATTGGTTACGGTCAGCGTTAGGTAAGGATCACTGCCTTCGCCCTCGCCGCTTCTATTTTGCCAGCTCACTTGGTGTAGTTGCCATGTCGCGTTGGCTGTACTATCGGCGATACCCACCGTTGAAGCTCCAAAACCAGCATCGACGCTTCCGAAGCCATTTTGGCTATACAGACTCCAGCCGGGTGTGGTACCGGGATTACCCAGAGTGCCGGTAAAGCCGGAAGCATCGCTATCCATATCGAGAGAGGCACCTTCTGTTGAAAGATCATCAAGCGATACAACCAGTCCAACTGGCGGTTGTGGCG
>DKOA01000060.1 GCA_002469895.1 Opitutia bacterium UBA7374 | reverse complement strand
ATCTCCAGCTGACCCGAGTGCAATTCATGACTGAAGCCGACCGGTTGCACCGGAGCATATCCAACACGGGTGTACTTCGGCGTACAATAATAAGTAGCCCCCAAAACAACTGCTGTTGTGATCAGCAAGATTGCTATGATCACCTTCACCGGTACGGTGTTGGCCCACTTTGGAAAAATATTCGCCATTTGAATCCAGCCTGCAGATACGCCGACTTGGTATCAGCGAAAAGTTCCGCGGGCTACTGTTCCCGCGGCAGCGCGAATGCGCTGCGCGCCGGATGCGCGTTTAAGAAGATCGTTACCAGATTCTTTCCGGTTCGAAGCAGATGAGCTACCGGTTACTGCTACGAGGCCGAAGCAAGACAGGAAGGCTTTTTGCAGAAACCTTTTACGGGTCGATTGTGTAGGCTTTTCCATGAACGATATGCGCTTGTTAAAGTGTCATCTTCAGACAAGGCAATTGTTTTTTATCCAAACAAACGGATTGTTCAAAAACTGAGTAAATAAAAGCCATAGAATGAGATTGTGTCTCAACAGAAGTATCTATTACCAACAAAACATTAATGGGTAAAAAGGCAAGGTGAGCGGCTTAAAATACGAGCGATTTTATCGACTACTGAAGAACGCGAACAGTCACCCAAAAACTCGAAATTAACATTAATACGGCCGCTATAACGGGATGCAAAAAACCAGTCGCGGCAAGTCCCATACCAAACAAATTATAGCCCGCCGCATAATACAGATTACCTCGCAAACGTTGCCGGGTACTTCGAGACAGTAACATGGCTCCCGGCAAGCAGGCAATCCGATCATCCGTTACAACAGCAGCCGCTGCCGACTGAGCGAGGGGCGCACCGCTTTTCATTGAGATCGATGCCACCGCTGCCGACATAGCGGATACGTCATTAATCCCATCCCCCACCACTAATGGTCGGGCACCGGCTTGAACTGCAGCACGTACGACCTGCTCCTTTTCTTCTGCACTGCAACCGGCCTTTAGAGTAACGTTCTCTGGCAATGATATCTCCGGATTGGAGTCTCCGGTCAAAACCGAGACCTCTACACCCAGTTCATTCAGTTCTCGAAGTAATCCGGAAATCCCTTCACGCAAGCGCTCCTGCAATACCGCTAGAGCAACCAGCCTACCCTCAAGAAAAACATACACCCGCTTGCCGCTTGTCTCCCGCAATTGCAACTGCGCAGCCATTGGATCGATCTCCGGACATAGGTCACACTCTCCGATTTGTATCCTGCCTATCGAGGTATTGGCTGCGACCCCCTTCCCCGGAACTAACCGGAGGCCCTCGCAGGCGGCACCGCCATCTGGGCAATTCTCCTCTAAATAAGCGACCAATGATCTTGCCACCGGATGCTCAAGGCGAGCCTCTACCCCATAGATGGTATCGCACAATTCTTGCCGACGCTCGCGCCAATGGGGATCCAGCCAGAATTCAGTTACCCGAAAAACCCCCTCACTCAAGGTTCCTGTCTTGTCAAAAAAAATATGCTGCGTTTCCGCCAACGCGTCTACCAGGGCACCATCACGGCTCACCAGTCCCAACTTAGCCAATCGAAAAAGACTCTGCCAAACGGCCACCGGAGTCGCCAAACCTAACGCGCAAGGGCAAGCAACCAATAATACGGCCATACTGTTGAGCACGGCATCGACCCAACCCGCGGCCAGTGCCCAATAAAGTGCGGTTAGCCCACTCGTACCCGCGACCACAGGCAAAAACCAGGCAATCAAACGATTTGCCAAAGCCTGCATTTCCGACGGGCGACCGCCAAAAGAACCAACCTTTTGGAGTATGACATCTAACTCACGCGCTCCCGTCGATGCCGAGACGGCCACCTCAAAATCACCATCCATCGACCAAGTGCCTGCCTTCACCCAGTCCCCAACACGCCGTACGACGGGCAAAGGCTCTCCGGTCATCGCCGTCTCGCGAACATAACCCTCGCCCGACAGCACTTGTCCATCCACCGCAAAAGCCGTACCCGGACCCACCCGAACTCGATCGCCCGGGCTAATCGCCTCCAGCCCGACCCATTCCCATTTCGAATCCCGCCGGACTTCAGCCTGATCAAATCGCTCCCGTAGCCGGTCCCGCTCCGTCAGCGCACGTGCCTGAGAGCGTTCACCGAGCATCCGCCCCACTGTGTAAATGGCCACCACGATAGAGACCACCTCATAATAAACAGAGCCGGATCCCGTTAGCGATCCTGCCAATGAACCAAAGAATGCCCCTAGTAGACTCAGGCAAAAGAGACCCTCAATGGACAAGCGACGCTCCCGCGCCATGGCGAAGGTCGCCCGAAATAAAGGCCCCCCCAGAAATAACATCACCGCCAGCGCAGAGAAAGCCAGACCCCCGTGTAAAATCCAATAAGCCCCCGTGCCGAACTCCGGTGGCGTCATGCTTAGAGCCAGTGAAAGCGCCATGCCCTGCCCGGCAAAAACAGCGGCAATCCCGACACGCAACCAACTATGGGATAAGCGCTCATCTAACTCATCACAGCCCCCATCGCCCGGTCTACAGGCGACAAAATCGCTCGAAAAGCTCACTTCTTCATTTGGCACGGACGCAATTTTCTTATTCATTAACGATTGCTATGCCAAACCGCTTCCAACCTAAGGGCAACCTCGTAGTCCTCGCGCTCCTGATTCTCACAGGCTCAGTCGGGGCTCTCTTTATCTTACTTGGCCCGAATGCGACCGAGCGCAGCCCGGGCGTTCTCCATATAGGCATCCGTTATGATGATGAGGCAGCCATGCGCTTCGCCCGCTATGGTAAGAATGGCCCCGGCGCACGCCTTGATTTTATTAACGCCGAAGGACAACCCGTATATTTTGTCGAGAAGCTCAACATCGGTCGTAACCTTGTCCCGATCGGGCCAGCCAAGCTCCCCAACGGATCTTATGTGGCACGATTACAGGCCCCCGGTTATAAGCCCGTCGATATTCCCGTTATGACCGAAGGGCGCATGCTGCATCCGAAAGAGGACACCCCTCTGCCGGATAATGTGTACGGCGAATACAACCTTATTGGCGTACGCCTCGAGAGCGAGACCCCACTGCGCTAGCGCCTTACTCAGGGATGACTCCCAGTCACCCAGGCAAGGTAACGATCGGACACAGACTCGGGACGAAGAACGATCCACTGCGGGCATTCGTAAGGATGTTGTGCCTCAACAAGGGCCTCGATCTCAGCCCCCTTAGCGGCGACAAATTTAACCACCAGACGCCATTCAGGGACCTGCCGGACTTTTCCTTCCCAGCGGTACACCGAACCAACCAGCGACTCAATCTGCACGCATGCAGCCAGACCGGACTCGACTAATTGACAAGAGAGCTTTTTGGCCGCCTCCAAGCTATCGACTGTCGTCCATCCGATGCGTAATTCTGCTTTCACAAAGTAATCAGGCAAAGGATCCGTATTCAGCGGTGATCCCAGGGCAAGCGAACATCCAGGGACGGGTGATCCCATACCTCAAAGGGTTCGAAAACCTTACCCGGATTGAGAATTCCCTTAGGGTCGAGTGCCTTCTTGACCGCCTGCATGGCCGCCATCTCCGCCTCACTGTGCTGCAATTGCATAAAAGGAACCTTAGCCAGGCCAATGCCGTGCTCCCCGGTAATGACCCCCCCAAGAGCGACGACTTTTTCCATCAACCGGAAGATGCCCTCGCGGGCACGCTTGGCTTCGTCGGCATTCTTACGGTTGTACATAATATGCACATGCAGATTACCGTCCCCGGCGTGACCATAAGTCGGTGTAGGCAACCCTATCTTTTTCTTTAAATCCAGAGTGAAAGCGATCAACTCTGCTTGGCGATTCAATGGAACGACGACATCCTCATTCAGTTTAGTATCGGCCAACGAGTACATCGACTGCGAGCAAGTACGACGCACCTGCCAGAGCTTTTCCGCCTGAACCTCCGTACGAGCCTCTTTCCAACCAAGTGCGCGGTCTTCAAGGTAGCCCAGCAGTGCGCTACGCTGAGAACGCACCTCTGCAGCGGACCCGTCCAACTCTATCAAAAGCAGGGAGGCACCGGCATGTCCCGGATACATCGCATAACCGCTGTAGTTTTCTGCACAGGCCACTGACTGACGGTCCAGAAACTCCAGAATCGAAGGCTGTACGCCGGCCTTTAATAATCCGGTCACCGCTCGCAAAGCCGCGCGCTCGGTACGAAAAGCAAATAGGCCTGCCCAGCGCTTTGGGGGTAACGCAATCAGGCGCAGCGTAGCTGAAGTGACCACACCAAGCATGCCTTCCGCGCCGATCCAAAGATCACGCAGGTTGAAACCAGAAACATATTTCTTTAGCGGCAGGCCGAGTCCGGCGGGTTGCCCGTCTGCAAAAAAACCTTCCAGAGAAACCACATAATCACGAGTGACTCCGTACTTCACACATCGCATACCACCGGCATTACAGGCGATATTACCGCCGATCGTTGAATACTTTTTTGAAGATGGATCCGGCGGATAGAATAGCCCGTGCTTCTCTGCCTTTGCCTGCAAGTCAGCCGTTACGACACCGGCACCGACCGTAGCCATGCGGCTCAGCGGATCAATGCGCACCTCCTGCAAGGCCGAGAGATCCAATACCCATCCTCCCCGGACTGGTGCGGCTGACCCGGTCGCGGAGGATCCGGCACCACGAGCAGTGACTGGAACAGCATATTTGTTCGCCACTTCCAAAACCTGCCCCGCTTCCGCTGCTTGCTCCACCCGAATCACCGCCTGTGGTTCAAAAGATATCCGTAGATTATCCAGAGATGCCTTCAAGCGGCTGGCCTTGTCGACCGCCACCCGACCCGGCAGCCGACGGCGTAGGGCACGCAGGGCATTCGCACTGTGCTGGGTCGAACGTTTTGCTTCACTCGCCATTTCTTACACATGCATAAAACAGCCGAGTGCCCTCAGCGCAACACAAGCCTCCGTTTATCGTTGCCCAGCGCTAGGCAGTCATCATTTTCTGGCAGGTATGCTGCAAGCCGGAATCGTAGGACTGCCCAACGTGGGCAAAAGCACCCTTTTTAACGCACTGACTCGTACCCGCAAGGCGGAGTCGGCCAACTACCCGTTCTGCACGATCGACCCGAATGTCGGAGTCGTCCAAGTTCCGGATGCCCGGTTGGAACCACTTCGGGAAATCGCCAAAACGAATAAGGTCATCCCCGCAGCCATCGAGTTTGTCGATATTGCCGGACTGGTAGAAGGTGCCAGCAAGGGGGAAGGCCTGGGCAACAAGTTCCTCGCCAACATCCGCGAGGTCGATGCCATCGTTCATGTGGTACGCTGCTTCGTCGACGATGACGTCATTCATAACATGGGTAAAGTGGATCCCCTCCGGGATATCGAGGTGATCAACACCGAGCTCATCCTCGCCGATATTACTTCCCTCGAAAGTCAAAAAGAGAAGGGCGTAAAAAAAGCCCGGGGGGGCGATAAAGAAGCCGCCGAAAATATCGCCTTAATCGACCGGCTCCTGCCCCACCTCAATGAAACCAAGCCGGCCATAACTCTAGACATTGGTGAAGAGGAGGAATCTGTGCTTAAGCGCCTTTGCCTGCTTTCTGCCAAGCCCGTGCTCTACGCCTGCAACGTAGCCGAGAGCGATCTGGCAGACCCTTCGGCCAACCCATATGTAGCTGAAGTACAGACCTACGCCCGCGAACACCACGGTGCGGGCATTTGCGTGATCTCTGCCGCAGTAGAAGCCGAACTAATCGACTTTGACCCGACCGAAGCCGCAGAGTATCTGCAGAGTCTAGGCATCGAAGACTCCGGAGTATCTCTCCTGATCCGCGCCACCTACGGCCTGCTCGGGCTTGCCTCTTACTTTACCGCAGGCGAACAGGAAGTGCGGGCCTGGACCTTCCGTATCGGCATGAAAGCGCCCGCTTGTGCCGGCGTCATTCACACCGACTTTGAAAAGGGGTTTATTAAAGCCGATGTCGTTTCCTATGAAGATCTGATCACAGCAGGCAGTACTGCAGGCGCCCGCGACGCGGGCAAATACCGGCTGGAAGGCAAAGACTACACATTCAAGGATGGGGATGTTGCCCTTTTTCGCTTCAACAATTAATCAACATCAGCCGTTTCCCTATGCGGTGTCTTTGGTAGCCTTCGGTTGACTCCGGGAAATTCCCGAATCCATTTACAGTCAAATGAAACAAACAAAAACGCACCGCTTTCGATTACCCGCCCTGACGGCTGGTATATTTTTGGCTATGCTTCTATCAGCTTGCGAAAAGCACGAACCGACGACGTATCGTGTACCTAAAGAAGAGCGCACTTTTGCGGCTCCTGCGGCTCCCGCTGTATCCGGAGGTGGCAGCACCATGCCGACCGAAGGAACGCCCAGCAGTGGTGGCATGCAAATGCTGCCGGGCATGCAGGCTGCGGCGGATGCCGCCCCGGGAATAAGCTTTACCCTGCCCGCAGGCTGGCAGGATCTCGGTGCCACAGGCATGCGCAAAGCTAACCTTTTCATTCCCCACGCACTGGGCGACATTGAAGTAACTGCGCTGACCTTTCCCGGCGACGTCGGCGGGCTTGCCGCTAATATTAATCGCTGGGCCGGGCAGGTCGGGCTGGAGGCCTATCCGGAAGCACAAATCGATCAGATCGCCACAGAGTACCGGATCTCAAACCATAAAGGACGTTTCGTCACGCTGGCAGGCGTGGAACAAAGCATTCTCGCGGGTATCCTTCCCTTCCATGGAAGTACTTGGTTTTTCAAAATGAAAGGACCCAGCGATGCAACTCTGGCGGAGAAAGAAAATTTCATAGCCTTCCTCGCCTCCATACAGATTGAAGACAGTCACCACTAGGCATGAAACCACCGTATAAGGCAATCGCATCCCTGCGACTGACTGTCGTACTTCTCTCCCTATCCATGGTGTTGGTCTTCTTTGGCACCCTGGCGCAAGTAGAGACCGGCATATGGAAGACTCAAAAGGACTACTTTGAAAGTTTCATCGTGGTCTGGAGTTATCCGGAAATCTGGGCCGGATATGATAAACTCTTCTGGTTGCTCATCCCTATGCCAGGCGGCTATACCATCGGCGGCTTACTACTCCTCAATCTGAGTGTTGCTTTTCTTACCCGCTTCAAGGCGAAGTGGAGCAAGTTAGGGATACATGCCATTCACATTGGGTTGATCACACTGATCATCAGTGAGCTACTGACCGACATACTCGCCGTCGAGAGCAAGATGGCGATCGATGAGCAGGGGCGTAGCAACTACTCCTTCTCCTATCAAGAAAACGAACTCACCTTGATCGACCGCAGTCACCCTGAGCACGACATCCTTCACAATATACCGGTCAAATTATTGAAGCCCGGAAAAACAGTTGAAGTGCCCGACTCACCCCTTCGCATCCGTACGGTTGCCTACTATCCGAATGCTCAGCTTATGCGTGGGCAGGGCATGGTTGAATCCCCTGCCACACAAGGTGCCGGGGTCAAAATGAACATCCGAGTAAACCCGCAGCCGATGGATTATTCGGATAACGATGTCAACGCAGCCACCGCCTATATTGAAGTCCTCGGTCCGGAGGAAAGCCTCGGTACTTGGCTAGTCTCAAATCTTATTGATGAACGCTTCCCCCCGCAAATGGTTTCCCTAGGCGATCAGTCCTGGGAGATAGCCCTTCGCTTCAAGCGTTACTACCACCCCTTTGAAGTCGAATTGATCGATTTCACCTACGACCGGTATCCCGGCACTGAGATCCCCTTCAACTTCTCCAGCGAAGTCGTCGTTTACCCCTTCGACTCGGATCGCAACACCCAGGCTTTGATCTACATGAATCACCCGCTCCGCCACGCGGGGCTCACCTTCTATCAAGCTTCCTTCTCCGAAGACGAGCGCACCACGATCCTCCAGGTTGTCCGTAACCCGGGTTGGCTGCTCCCCTACATCAGTGTTCTCCTCATGGGCTTTGGCATGTGCTATCAATTCGCTCTCCACTTCGGTAAATTCCTCGGCAAGCGCACCGCCGCATCCTGACTCGATTTTCTCTCCAGTGAAAAAAGTAATCTATAGCCTAGTCGCGCTTCTTGTTCTCCTTATCGGTTGGCGGCACTTCAAGCCGATTGGAGATAGCAGCGCCTTCGATCGGAGCGCTTTTGCGGAGCTACCGGTACAGGTCGGTGGCCGAATCAAGCCACTCGATTCAGTCGCCCGCAACGCCCTGCTCGTCTTAGCCAGCCGGCAAAAAGTCGAAACCATCGATGGGCGCACCCTTTCCCCTATTGAATGGTTCATGGACGTTACCATGCGCCCGGAAGTGGCCGACACCCACCCTGTTTTTAAAATCGAATTTCCCGATGACCTCGGCATCGCAGGCTTGGCGCAACCCGGAGAACGCTATTATGCCTTTAATGACCTGCTGCCTCACCTTGCTGACATTCAACGCCTGCACCAGCAGATCGAACCCGAGCCGAAAAAGCGACAACCGTATGAGCAGCAACTCGACGACCTGTCCCGCGGCCTTACCCTCTACCATAAGCTTATGCATGCACTGCATGCACCCGGAGACGGCGATCATCTCAATACCATCTCTGCACAATACGCTGACTACAGCGCACTCATCCGACCAGGCCTGCAAGCTCTACGCCAACAACAAAAAGGAGAAGAATATGACGCTCTACTATTAAAGCGCTTCATCGCCTATGGGGAAAACTACCTGTCTCTATCTCAGACAGCTCACCTCCGATTGGTTCCTCCGCCGCCACCGGCGGATCTCTTGGTCGACTGGAAAAACATCGGGCTGGAACTCCTCGACGCGACTCAGGGCAACGGAATCAGCCCCTATGTGCACGACTATGCAAAGCTCACTGAGGCCTACCGCGGAGGGGATAGCGATCGCTTCAATGAAACCGTTACCGTGATGCAAGCACGATTTGCTGCTGATTACCCGGACGATATAGGGCGTGTGCATTTTGAGCTAAGCTTCAATAACGCACAGATTTTCCCCTTCGCCATGCAACTCTATGTGCTCGTCTTTTTTATCGTCTGTATTGCTTGGTTGCGCTGGCCTGCCGAGCTTGGCCGTGCCGCCTTCTGGGTACTTCTGCTTGCCTTTATCCTTCACAGCTACGGTCTAGTCGCCCGCATGTACATTCAAGGGCGCCCACCCGTGACCAACCTCTACTCCTCCGCCGTCTTTGTAGGCTGGGGAGCCGTCCTCCTCGGCGCCTTTCTCGAACGCTTTTTCAAAAATGGCATCGGAGCGGGGATGGCCGCACTCGTTGGTTTTGCCACTCTGATCATTGCCCATCACCTCGCGATGAGCGGCGACACCCTGGAAATGATGCGCGCCGTACTCGACTCCAACTTTTGGCTGGCGACCCATGTCATCATCATCACATTCGGCTATTCCGCCATGTTCTTTGCCGGTGCGCTGGCCATTGTCTTCATTCTCAAAGGGCTCTTGGACAAATCCTTCGATCAGGATTCCGCGCGATCGCTCAGCGCAATGGTCTATGGTATCACATGTTTTGCTGCCCTCTTCAGCCTTGTCGGCACTATTCTCGGGGGCATCTGGGGGGATCAGAGCTGGGGCCGCTTTTGGGGATGGGACCCCAAAGAAAATGGCGCACTCATGATTGTCTTGATGTGCGCCATCTACCTGCACGCCCGATGGGGCGGAGTGTTTCAAGAAAGAGGCCTGATGGGCCTGGCTATCTGCGGAAATATCGTTACCGCATGGTCCTGGTTTGGCACCAATCTCCTGGGAGTCGGTCTGCACAGTTATGGATTCACAGACAGCGGTTTCAAATGGATGGCTCTCTTTATCCTCACCCAACTGCTCTTTATTGCCTTGGGAGCCCTGCCCTGGAAGTACTGGCGCAGTGCTTTTGGGCGCAACCGGTATGAACGGAAACGAATCTTACTGGCTCGCGCCTCCTGAAAGAGTCAGCGGGGCATAGACCTCCTCATCCTTCGCTTTTTCAGGACAACTGAACAGATAGTCCATCAAGCCACGATTAACTTCGTAGTCCGTAAATTTAGCTTTACCTATCATGCGGCCATCAATCCATAACTCAAAACCAGAAGGTAACGGATAGCCGCTTTCCATCGGCTTGGAATAGTAGAGCAGGACGAGTCGATCAATACCACCGATAGACACACTGGCTTCTCTACAAACTTCCGACGCGTTCTCTGGGTTAAAATAATGGTACACCTCCGCAGTTCCAAAATCTTGACCCAGTAAACGGTGACAACTCCGGCCCTGCCATTCAATCTCGGTTTCCCACGGCAGCCGACCATCTTCATCGTCATCCGGCACATCTCTGTATTTTGAATACGTCCATTCACCCGCCAAAACAATAGCCAAGAGCCGGGTAAGATCCCGATCCAATATTTCCGGCATCAAAGCAAATTGCTCGACAAATGAGTCGACCGCAAACGACCATGATTCGGTACCATCAAAGCCACTGTAGGCTACGCCTTCAGGCCACTTCAGTTGTACTTTGCATAAATTTGGACGCTTCGAAAAAAGAGAAAGCTCAAACACCTGTTTCCCAATCCGAAAAGTCCCATTCAATTGTAGACTATTAATATCACTCAATCCGTCTTCGCCTAAGCGCCCTTTCATAACATGATCAAGCGTATGACTATCGGTCTGAGGTTCCACCTGATCTGATTGTATATCGAACTCCTGCTGAACTTTCTCCGCAATGTCCTCAGTAATAAAACCGCTAGACAGGTAAACAAAGAAGCCCACAACAAACGACACAGCCAACATAATGAAGCTACATAATCTAAAAAATTCTGCGCGGTGGATCGGAAAACCCAACACAACGAACCAATTTCTGCCGTAAGGCCTTATAAACATTTATCCTCATTACTATAGGGATTATAAGACCTATATCAAGAAAATTAGGCTTTCTATAGTTCGACTAAGCGCGGGGATGTGCCTGCTTATGGGCTGACTTCAATCGTGAGACCCCAACGTGTGTGTAGATTTGTGTTGTGGAAAGACTCGCATGCCCCAGCAGTTCCTGAACAGAACGCAGATCTGCTCCGTTGTTCAAAAGGTGCGTCGCATAGGAATGACGGATCTTATGCGGAGTCATATCCCCGGGTAGTCCGGCTGCAGCGAGATACTTCTTTAGCGACAACTGAATTTTTCGTGGGCGCATGGGCTGCCCCCCGACTTCA
>DKOA01000042.1 GCA_002469895.1 Opitutia bacterium UBA7374 | reverse complement strand
TCTTTTTCCTGCACTGCCTCCGGATTTGCTCTAGTCCTCGCACTTGGCATGATGAGCTTTTTGTTGCTCATTACACTGGCCATAACCTCGTTGGTACGGCTTGAGTTCTTAACCTCCGGAGCAGGAACAGCACACTTGCTTTCCAAGCAAAATGCCCGTTTGGGAGTCATGGTGGCTCTGGGTAATTTGCAGCGTCATGCTGCGCTAGACCAGAGAGTGACAGCAAGAGCTGATATTTTGGGGCCCGGTCAGTACGCGGAACCATGCCGTTACTGGACGGGTGTATGGGATGCCTCGAGTGGTGCTGTTGCCGAGCCGGTTTGGCTGGTATCGGGTGATGATCCGGACCCAAGTGTAGGGCCCGGAGAGCGGTTGATCGAGTTGGTGCCTGCCGGCGGTGCTTCGCCGGCTGTATCCGTTGCTCAGGAAGTTATCGGCAGTTTATCGGCGGAAGAAGGTACTTTCGCCTATTATGTATCCGATGAAAGCATCAAGGCATCCATCGGGGGCGCCCGGAAGGCTGTGGTTCAATTTGATAATGCAGAATATAAAAACCAGCGAAGAGCGACTGAGTATCAGGTGCCTTTTGGTGCGGATCTCGAGGTTCTTATCGATGGCAAAGAGTTTGATTTGGACGATGTGGAGCTGGCCTCTTCTCTGGCAAGAGTACGCACTTTGGAGGATTTGAGGCTGCTGCAGGATAGCAATGGGGCAACTCTGGTGAACAACAGCCGTCAATTGGGCGAGTTATTCCACCATTTGGCTCCGCTTAGTTTCGGCGTCTTAGAGAACCCGGTGACGGGAGGCCTCCGGACAAATCTCAGTGACCGCACGTATCGGGATGGTTTTCTGGCAAACGACGGGCTGATGGATTTTCTCGAACCTAAGACGAGTGGAATGCCTATCGATTCCGGACGGATCAACGCCCGTCAATTTTCAGGGAAGCCGGTCCATAGTCCACGACCTCTGCTCACTGAAGTGGTTTTATATGTTGGGCTTTTTCACACACAAAGTGATTCGAATTTGCGCATTCGCTATCATGCCGAAGCTGAGTTCGTAAATCCTTACTCGGTGCCTCTGCAATTCCCCATGGACCAGGATTCCCGGTACAACCGTGGCTTGGTTCTTTATTTTGAGAACTTGCCCACAGTCACGGTGTCGGCTCCTTCGGCACCTACCATCACGGAAAACCTGAATCAATTTGCCAGCTATGGAGTTTCCGATCCCCGTCGCTTTATTAGCTCGTGGTTTGATATCAGCTCTTTCAATAAACGCAATCAACCGGAGCTTTTGCCCGGCGAAACGTACCGCGTGATTGAGCCTAACCCGAGTACACAGAAGCGCGGACTGGCGCGCGATTTCGGTCTTTTCGGTTGGTCGGGCATTTCCCAGCCGAAAGCTTTTGAGAATGTCTCGATACGAGCCACCCATTCGCCCAGAGGCGTATCCATAGTCGCGGTGCCCTATGAGAGGAGCGGTGATATGCGGCGGCGTGATCCGATCTTTCGGATCGATGGATTACAATTCGACGATTTTCAGATCATCAAGAAGTATAACAGTGGCCCGAATCCCTTTTCTCGGAGCACCAGTAGCAGCTACGTGCAGGAGGACTACCTCTTCGCCTATCATTTTCGAATTAAGAGCGATGAAAGCGCTCTTAACTCCATGCGGGATGTCCTCACGGCAGTCGATTTACGGGATTCCAATGTCAATTTTAGCCGCCAGGCGACGGACATCGAAGGCAGCAAAATTGAATTGGCCGACCTGCTGGATCCAGCCTACTCAGATCCTTCCTATATTATTCAGGATCCGGTCAACCTTTTCAGTATGCTGGATCAATCGATGGATCTTACCCAGCGGTCACACAAAGACGATTATCGAATGATGCTCCTTTATGATGTCCCGCAAGAGGCGGTTCTCTCGGTTGGGCAACTCTCGAATCTGCACCTCTATCGAAGAAGTCCGCGATCGATCGGGAATCCCTGGGGTGGGGACTACAATGAAGCCTTTGATCGATATTATTTCTCTCCCAAAAAAGTTTCTATTGATGGCCTCGCTTACCGGGAAAATGTGGCTTTATCAGGCTTAAGCGAATCGCCACTGATCGCTTCCGCCGACGATGCCACCGATGAATTGATCGCGAATGCATTCAATATAAACTCCACGTCAGAAATTGCCTGGCAAGCTGTCTTAAGCTCCCCGGTGCTCACACCCGAAGCCCTTGACGAAAATCTCCGTGGACGCGCCGATGTAACACGCCCGGCAACCTTCTTTCGTTTACCCCATTATCAGGCGGGCGAAGACGAATTCTTCGTATCAACAACGCGCTTATCGGAGCCGGATAATTTCTTTAAGCAGGGCATCCGTACTCTTCATGGCGAGGTCGGTGACGCGCAGATCCGTGAACTTTCAGGCCACATTGTTAAAGCGCTGGAGCAAAGGGGAGAGCCCTTTCCTAACCTCAAGACGTTTGTTAACTCCGGAATCTTGCGAAATGCCATTGTCTCTGTTGGCACCGGAGACACCGGCACGACTGAAATTAATGAGGACTTGATGGAGTTCTCCAATCTACACCTGATTCAGTCGGATATTATGACCAAGCTGGCACCCAGTGCGGTTGTTCGGGCCGACACGTTTCGTATCCGCGCTAGCGGCTCTGTCGTAGATCCGGCGACCGGTAAATCCGGTAATCCGGTCTTTTGTGAAGCACTGGTGCAGCGTCTGCCGCAGAGGCTGGGTAATGCAGACCCGATGCAGACGGCCAATACCGTCGGTTCAGGGAGGCGCTTTGAAGTAATCGACTTTGATTGGATTGAAAGTGATGTTTAAACGAATTTTTCAGTTCTGGATATTTTTTGCGGCCTGCACTCTGCTTTCGGCTCAGGAAGCTCCGTCGACTGTGCGCATCAATTTTTCAGTCTTCCCGCTGGGACCCGGGGATTGGTCCGGTCTTTATTACTCCCCCGTTGGCGATCCCCGTTCGAGTGTTGAAGAAATCTTTTTTAACCCGCATGAGCGCACCATGGGCTATCGCTACTCCGGGTCGGCAGAGATGCATTTTTATCGTGAGTGGGTCGATGCGGAGGGTGCGCTTGCCTACCGGACAATCGCCACGGCTGATTTATTGCCCACTAACGAGGATCGTATCCTCTTCTTTCAACCCAGTCCGGAACAGACGAAACGATTTAAGGTGGATGTGATGATCGAGACGCCCGATAGCTTCCCCGATCAATCAATCGTTTTCTACAACACCACAAATGTACCTTTTTTCGGCAAACTGGGTAGCCAGCATGTGGAGCTCAGGCCCGGCATATCGGATCCCATCGATGTGAGCCCGTACTTTGAAGAGCCGGCACCCATTGCACTGGTTGTCAATGATGGGAAAAAGCTCCGCAAAGTACTGATGAACAAGCTCCGTTTTTCTCCCCAGCGACGCACACTTTTTATTCTGCGTCCACC
>DKOA01000037.1 GCA_002469895.1 Opitutia bacterium UBA7374 | reverse complement strand
CCTGTATTTCCTCATCCGTTGGGTCTTTGCGATACACCTCTTCACCCACGCGGATGGCATCATCATTACGACCTAATTCGATGTAGGCAGCCATCAGGCCCTTCACATATCCTGTATTGGAAGACTCCATCTTGTAGAGGCACTCATACGCTAGGGCTGCCGTACCATACATTTCCAGCGACTCTGCGGCCGAACCGAGCAATTTATGTGCGGCTGCATTCATCGGGTTCGCTTTGATCAAATCCTCAGCGCTTTCCATCGCTTTGACTGGATCTTTCTTCACCTTAGCGTCTCCCGAAACAGCGAATGGGATGCTGGTAACCCGGGTCATAAACTTACTCAAACCCTTCGACTTGCCCGCATGTGCCGTGTTTTGTGCCTTCCGTAAAATCTGACGTGCCTCAACACAGGCCGGATTACGGGCAACTATGTTCGACATGATATCGATCGCATAAGCGGGATTTTTCGTGACCACCTTTCGGGCGTTTTCTACTTGCTTTTGTAGACGTGGGTCTAATTCGGATAGGGTAACTTCTTTCATGGTTGCAGAATGGAAACTGTAAACAAGATAAACCCATTATGTGGGGTCAATCATCAATTACTATAAGATCAATTTTGGCGGCCAAAATTAGTCCCTTTAGGACGTTTTTCACCCTTACGGGGTCACGACCCTCAGCCAAGAGCCGTAACTTCGGTTCTGTACCGGAATAGCGGACCAATACTCGGCCCTCTTTACCGAATACGTGCTCACCTTCCTGAATCGAATTTTTCAGATTCGGCAATTCATGAAGCGGTCGCTTCTCCTCTACCATGAGATTCGCTGTTTCCTGTGGAAACAATTCCACTCGTTTGCGTAATGCAGACAGCGATTGATCAAAATGCCGCATCAATTCAACTAGCCTCGAGGCCGCCAGTAAGCCGTCACCGGTCGTCGCGTAATCAGAGAATATAATATGCCCGGACGACTCACCTCCAATAGTAGCGCCGTTTTCCCGCATAAGCGATGCCACATTACGATCCCCTACATTTGCCCGCAATACGGTTCCGCCAGCTTCCTGCACGACAAAGTCTAAGCCGAGATTGCTTTGTATTGTGGCAACCAAAGTATTATTCGTCAGTCTTCCTGCATCCAGTGCGTGCAAAGCATATAGCCCAAGTAGTACATCCCCATCGATAAGGTCTCCATGCTCATCACAGACAACAATACGATCACCGTCACCATCATGCGCGATTCCAAGATGCGCTGAATGAGCCCGCACGGCTTTTCCCAGCTGCACGGGATACTCACTACCCACACCCTGGTTGATATTGATTCCATCCGGTTCATCGCCGAGAGTAATGACCTCGGCACCCCACCGGCGAAATGCCAACGGAGTCGTTTTTACCGTAGCGCCGTTAGCCAGATCTAACACCACCTTCCAGCCAGCTAAGCATTCCGGCTGCAATAAAGCGGTCATTTTATCCAGGTATAAGGAGGCGTCGCCTGAGGTAATTGTATTGTTCGCAACCACTGTACTTTTGGCCGAAACCGGCCGGTCGATCAGCTCTTCAATCTGTGCCTCTGCTGATTCGCTTAATTTGCAGCCCGATCGATCAAAAAGTTTAAATCCATTATCATCTGCCGGATTATGCGAAGCCGTAACAACGATACCAAAGTCCGCGCCCTTTACTAAAAGAGTCGTGGCGACTGCAGGCGTTGGCACAATGCCCAGATCGAAGACCTCAATGCCCTGTGTCTGCAAGCCATCGATGATCGCATCCACTAAGGCCGCACCACTCTCCCTCGTGTCGCGACCAATCACCGCCAGCAGACTCGCGCCCGACGATACACGCTGATTATATAGTGCTACAGCAGCTCCAAATCGTGCCGCGAATGCACAGTTGATTCGCTCGTCACCAAATGTACCGCGAATACCATCTGTTCCAAAATACTTCCCCATAAATGCGCTCAAGTCTTTTGCTAAGACTGATAAAATTCACGTACTTTCTGCAGCCACCCAGCCACTTGTCCGCTTCGCAGGGCATCATCCGCCCGCTCAACCCCGTCGCGCAGCGATCCCTCACTGCCTGTAATCCAAAGAGCGGCCCCCGCATTAAAAAGTATCGAGTTGCGAAGGCCAGCAGGCACCCCGCTCGCCCCGGGAGTCACTAATTGATGCAGTAAATGAAGATTACCCTCAGCATCCCCACCGGCGAGATCAGAAAAATCGCAAACCGGCAAACCCGCATCCTCTGCCTTCAATTCTCTATGATACCCAGACAAAGCGCCAAACCCGGCCACACGATTGCTTCCCGCGCAGCTCAATTCATCCAACGATTGTCCAGGCAGCGGAGAACCGTGCACTACGAGCCCGTTTTTTAGACCGAGTAAGCCCAATGCGCCAGCTAAAGGATCGACCCAACTTTCGGAATAAACTCCCATCAACTGATAAGCCGGACGACCGGGATTTATTAAAGGCCCGAGAAGATTGAAAAGGGTACGTTTGCCTTCCGCGGCCAGCGCCTTGCGAACCGGCATGATTTCTTTAAATGCCGGATGAAATGCCGGAGCAAAGAAAAAGCAAAAGTTCAGTTCGCTAACCGATTGACGCAGTAAATCAAGCGGCGCATCCAGGCGCACGCCGACCGCCTCTAGAATATCTGCGCTGCCGCATTTGGAGGTAATCGAGCGATTGCCGTGCTTGAGCACCCGTACCCCGCAGGCAGCGACGATAAAGGAAACCGTCGTTGATATATTAAAGGTCCCCGCCCCATCGCCACCGGTACCCACAATGTCGATCGCATTATCGGCGAAATCAGCCATCTCCGGATCGATCGCACGATCCCGAAAAGTGGCCGCAAAAGCAGCCACTTCATTAGCGGACTCTCCCTTCGCAGATAAAGCCAATAAAAAGCGCTTCTTATCATCTTCGCCGATTTCAGAATCAGCTAAACAGGATGCCGAATAGATGGCCGCATCGGTACCCAGATCGAGCCCCGCTTCCAGATTTTCAATAATACTGCTAAAATTCATAGAGTCTTCGGAACTGAAGCAATCGAGATGACCAAACGGCACAAGTATAAAACAAGCGACTACAGCTATTGTTGCTAAACTTTTCCGCTTTTCTTTATTCAATAACCGGATACACGTTCACCTATGTATCGATTCAATTGGATCTGCGCCTTAATCCTAAGTGCCTCACTCGTATCGGTGCAGGCACAGGGAGATAAACCCGTCGGCGACACATCACCGGTTGACTCATTCGAAGAACCTGTAATCAGCCAGTTGGGCTATATCGATGCGGTCGCCCTTGGCCTCGTAGAAGGGATTACTGAATACCTACCGGTGTCCTCAACCGGACACCTCATCCTGACAAATGCATTACTCGGACTAAATGGCGATGCCCCAATTTTTAGCCAGTCAGGTGAGGTTATCTTGGTACCAGGTGATACTGCTGACGAGCTGCGCCCATACACCATCGGCGAAGCGGCATTTGCTTATATTATTGTCATTCAGGCAGGGGCCATTGCCGCTGTTCTGCTACTCTACCGATCCAGCATTATAGAAATTATTCTCGGCTGCTTGGGGAATTCATCCAAGGGTCGTAAGCTCGCGCTAAACTTGATCGTCGCCTTTCTGCCTGCGGCCTTTCTCGGCCTGCTGCTCAATGATTGGATCGAAGACTTGCTCGGTGAAAATGTTCTGGCTGTCGCTGCCGCCTTAATCGTTGGAGCGATCGTCATGCTCTATGTCGAGCGCAGGAGAAAACGTATACTCGGGAAATCAAAGACCACTGATCCGCAGATCCCCCTAGAGGATCTTCGCCCGTCGCAGGCTTTTCTCATCGGCTGTTGTCAATGTGCCGCCTTGTGGCCGGGCACAAGTCGTTCGATGGCTACCATTGTTGGCGGATACTTCGTTGGCTTATCGCCCGCGAAAGCGGCCGAGTTTAGTTTCCTCCTCGGCTTACTGACATTAAGCGCTGCTTCAGGATACACTTTTCTGAAGGATGGATCCGAAATGATGCAGGCACTGCAGGTAGGTCCTGTATTGGTGGGCTGCTTCGTCGCCTTCATTTCTGCAACTTTGGCGGTGAAATGGCTGGTCGGTTTTTTGAATCGAAATGGGCTGACTGTATTTGCCTGGTATCGCATATTTTTAGCTATTCTAATCTTTTTTCAAATTGCCAAGCTCAACTAAGGTTTGACTATTCAGTAAAAAAAATAGATTGAATTACTCATGAAAAATATAGCTATTATCCTATCCGGGTGTGGTGTTTATGATGGTTCTGAAATACATGAAACTGTATTAACGCAACTTGCTCTAGCCCGTCATAAAACCCAAGTCACCTGCGCGGCACCAAACGTCGATCAAGCACATGTATATGATCACTTTAGCGGCGAAGTGGTTGTTAAACAAAGTCGCAATGTACTGACGGAATCTGCGCGTCTGGCGCGTGGTGATATCATAGACATCGACGAGCTTGATCTGGATGCTCAGGACGCAATCCTATTTCCAGGTGGATATGGAGCCGCTAAAAACCTCTGTAATTTCGCCTTTGAGGGGTCCAGTTATAGCGTTCATCCTTCCGTTGAAGCCGTCGTTAAAAATGCGCATCAAGCGGGAAAGGTCATTGGGTTTATCTGTATCTCTCCGACTATTGCAGCGGCCGTTCTTGGCACCGAGCAGGTAAAAATAACGATTGGCAATGATATTGAGGCCGTGGGTGTACTCCAGAGTAAAGGCGCCCACCACATCAATTGCCCGGCCGAAGATATCGTCGTTGATTCTTTGCACCGCATTGTATCCACCCCTGCCTACATGGTGGCCGATAATCTACTCCAAGTGGAAACAGGAATCAATAAACTGGTCGACAAGGTGTTGGAAATGGTCGAAGAAACCGGAGATTCTACGTAATAGAAGGCTTGACGTATGTTTTCATTCCTATTTTTTGCGATGTTTCTCAAGATTCACACAAGACTTTAGGAACACTCTCTCATGGGACAGCCAAAACGCAAACAATCCAAGCAGCGCAGCCGTAAACGCCGCGGTGCAGTAAGCTTTGATCTACCACAACTTGCCAAAGATCCGCAGGATGGCACAAAGTTTCGTCCGCATCGCGTAAACCCGGCAAACGGTATGTACCGCGGTCGGCAAGTATTGAACGTTGAAGTCTAGATCTCGCTGAAGTTCTATCTCCGGCATTATTAGACAGACGGTTTACGAACGTTACGAAGCTCATGCAGGAAGATCATGTCAGCTGCACGATAGCGGTTGACACTATGGGTAGCGATAAGGGCCCCTCGGAATTTGTCCGTGGCTTGATCTATGCCATTGAAGACCTAGAGCTTGATTGCCATATTATATTGGTCGGTAAAAAGCGCCTGCTCGAGCGCCTGCTTGCCGTACGCCCTTTAAAAAAGAACAGTGCAAGTGCAGTCGTCACTCTGCATGACGCTCCGGAAGTCATCGGGATGGATGAAAAGCCCATCCAAGCCCTCAAGGGTAAAAAGAATGCCTCCATGCCTCAGGCCGTTGAATTACTTCGTGAAGGCTCCGCAGATGCAGTCGTCAGTTGCGGCAATACCGGCGCACTGATGGCCGCTGGCACCCTGCGATTACGACCGCTCGAGGGTATCGAGCGACCGGCTCTGGCGACAATCATACCAACGAAAAAAGAGCCTTGTGTTCTTATTGATGTAGGGGCGAATCCCGAATCCTCTCCCAAGCACTTAGTCCACAATGCAGTTCTTGGGAGCCATTATGCATCGGCCGCACTGGGCATTAAAAAACCCAGAATCGGCTTACTGACCATTGGTACTGAGGACGGAAAAGGGACCACGCGAGTCAATGAGACGCATAAATGGCTGAAAGAAATTGACGGCATCATCCACTACACGGGCTTGATTGAAGGTTTTCAGGTCTTTAACGGAGACGTCGATGTGATCGTTTGCGATGGCTTTATGGGAAACATTTTACTCAAATCCAGCGAGGCACTCTTCTCTTTTATCGGCAATACGATCAAGGAGGAACTGGTACGAAACCCAAAACGGATGATTGGTGCCGCCCTTTCCAAGGAAGCTTTTCGCGACATGCGCACACGTTTGAGTCCGGATCAACACGCGGGGGCTCCTTTACTCGGCATTAAAGGCAATATCCTCAAATCGCATGGTTCATCCAATTACATCGCGATCGGAAATGCGCTGCGAATTGCCCGTGAATTAGTTGCCCATGATATGATTGACGGAATTCGCGCAGATATTGTCACAGTCAACACACGCATTGAAAATTTATAGCTTGAGCCAAACGCTTGATACGTCAGCTTGCGTTTAAGAGCTACCGATATGACCACTCTTTCACCTCGATCTGCGGTTATTTTAGGAACCGGTTCCTACACGCCTGAAAGAATCGTTTCCAACGAGGATTTTGCTGAGTCTTTGGACACTTCGGATGAATGGATTCGGACACGGACCGGGATTCACCAACGTCGATTCGCCGCACCCGAAGAAGCCACTTCAGAGATGTCCTGCAAGGCAGCTGAAGCCGCCATCGCCGCAGCCGGCATTGACCGAAGCGAAATCGATTTGATCGTCGTTGCGACGATGACTCCGGATATGCCTTTCCCCTCCACGGCGTGCCTTCTACAAAGCAAACTCGGCTTACCGAATGTAGCCGCATTTGATCTCCAGGCTGCCTGCTCCGGCTTTGTTTACGGCCTCAATGTCGTGTCCGGCCTTCTATTATCCGGTCGCCATAAAAAGGCATTACTCGTAGGCGCGGAGAAAATGAGCAGCATTCTCGACTTTGAGGATCGAACGACATGTGTACTCTTTGGTGATGGCGCCGGTGCCGCTGTACTAGGCGTCGAAGACTGTGCGGGCAAGGGTGTGATTGCCAGCCTCAGCGGTGCCGATGGTTCTCAGCCCGAGCTCCTCCAGCAACCCGGCGGCGGGAGTGCCCTTCCACCCACTCATGCGTCACTCGATCAGCGCCAGCACTTCCTAAAAATGAATGGAAAGGAAATCTTTAAACTGGCCGTACGCGTCATGGGGAACGCTTGCAAGGATACACTGCAACAGGCAGGCTACAGTGCAGATGACCTGGATTTGGTAATTCCGCACCAGGCAAACATGCGAATTATCGAAAGCTTACAAAAACGACTGGATATTGATCATAGCAAATTCCACAATAATTTACACCTTTATGGAAACACCTCGGCAGCATCTGTTCCGCTGGCACTGGATGAAGCGATCCGGGCTGGGCGCATACAGTCTGGAGACCTTATTCTGCTCGTAGCATTCGGAGCCGGCTTGACCTGGGCCTCTACGCTGATCAAATGGTAATCACTCATATGCGATCGGTTCATTTACCATACCTCTGCGCCTGCATGCTCTTTTTAGCATCAAGTTCTTATGCAGGCCTGCCCAATCCGTTTTCCCTCTTCAGCGATAAGGAAGATGAGAAATCATTGGAGCCCATTATTACCAACTCCCCGGAGAAGGAAGCAAAAGCCAGCGCGCTTCTGGAAAAAGGCATGGGGAAATACAACCGTGGCCACGCCCGATCAGCCCAAAGAATTTTTAAAAAGATTACCAAAAAGTACCCCGACACAAAAGCAGCAGGCGAGGCATTGTATATGCGTGGGCAACTATTCATGGAGCGGGAGCGTTGGGTCAAAGCGTTTGGCTTACTCCAGCAACTCGTCGAGGAGTATCCTAGGCATACAGACTTTAATGAAGTTCTCGCCGCTCAATTTCAGTGCGCTACGGCTTTAATGGAAGGGGCTCGTGGTCGCATCTTTTGGATACTGCCCGCCTTCAAGCAATTACCGGAAGCGATTATACAATTTGAGCAAATCACAGCTAATGCACCCTACGGGCAATACGCGCCACTTGCGTTGATGAACATCGCACTGCTTGCCCAGGAGGAAAAAGATTCTCAAATCGCGATTGATGCTCTGGATCGTTTGATTAACTACTATCCGCAAAGCACTCTTGCCCCCGATGCCTATTCCACTCTGGCAGGCATCTACGCCAGCCTTGTCGGTAGTGAAGAATATGACCAAGGCTCGACCCGCAGAGCCATCAGTTATTATGAAGACTTTCTCGTGCTTTTTCCAGAAAGCGAAAATGTCGGCCAAGTAGAGGCCAACCTCCGAAGTATGGAAAACCTCTTGGCCGGGAGCCGTCTATCGCTGGGGGATTTTTATTACCTATACCGGACCAATAATACAGCGGCATTGGTATTTTACAACGAAGCGATTACCATAGCGCCCGAGTCAGAAGCAGCCATACTCGCTCAAAAACGTATAGATGACATCAATGCGGGCGTCCGTCCGGCTACCGGTGGTCGTTTACTCAAGCGTCTGCTATTCGTTAATTAATAACCATGCTGCCACCAAAGCATCCCCGAATCCTCAGCCTGCTGACTATCAGTCTGGCACTGAACTGCTTTCTCGGTTGTGCCAGCTACCGGCTGGGGGATGCAACAACGGCCCCCTTCCGCACGATTTATATCGTGCCGACACTAAACGAGAGCTACGCGCCCCTCGCCGCAGCAAGAGTTAGTGCGGAAATACGGGAAAGTTTTATCCGTGATGGGCGCGTCACCCTTACCGGAAATGAGGCAGAGGCAGATGTGGTACTGTCCGTAACCTTAACTGATTACCGTCGCACGGCGCAAACCCGTGATCAAAACGACACTGTACGAGCCAGAGATTTCAATGTTGCGCTCGCTGCTAAACTCTCGCTCTACAGCCCGGGTCAAGGCAACTACTACTTCCGTGATCGTACAGTTTCCTCGAATACCAGTGCATATGTGGGGAACCCCTACGGTGCTAACGGCACGACAAATTTCGATTACCGCCAAGCAGAGAATTTAGCGATGAATCGACTGGCACGAGATTTGGCCAAAGGGACACTTAGCGCTGTACTCGGCAATTGGTAAGAAATGCCCGTTTAAGTTTACTCGGTAGGTTCTGGCCGGACAAATGAAAGTGAACCGTCCGCATCCAAACGTCGATAGTAACACCCACTCCTCGCTTGCCCTGTGCTCTCCTTGGTGTGACAGGCCCCCTTGCCTGCTGGTGTGACCAGATAAAGCAGTGAATTCTGTTCACAGTTTACCCGAACTTCTTCTATCTTTAAAAAATCACCGCTTGTTTTACCCTTAATCCAGAGTTCATTGCGACTCGTGCTCCAAAAAGTAGCCATCCCCGTCTCCCGAGCAGTATCCAGCGCAAGCGCATTGACATAGCCCAGAATTAAAACTTCCCCAGTCTGTGCATCCTGTGCCACAGCAGGCAGTACATCGGTATCACAATTCGCCACTTTGCGCAGCTTTTTGAAGTCCAAATTCAGGCGCTTGCCCTCTTCTAACTCATAGTTTGACATCGTAATACTAGAGTGCGAACTGGACCGATTAGTCCAGTCGATTGTTGCAAACGAACAAATTCATACGAGTTACCTAGCTTTGTGCTTTCCAATGCCAAAGAAGCCAGCAAATCTGGATTATGAATTAGTCCAAGAGACGTAACGCTCAAAACAACTGACTTATGCAAGAGAGTACCTCCTCCTTATTACCCCTTTTGGCAAAGGCTGCGACCGAAGCTAGAGGGCTCGCTATTGATGCCGTACATGCCTGTAACTCCGGGCACCTCGGATTACCGCTGGGATGTGCCGAAATCGGTGCAGCTCTCTACGCAAACGGCGGTCTGCGCTATGATCCGCAAAACCCGAATTGGCTCAATCGCGACCGCTTTATCCTCTCTGCTGGTCACGGTTCGATGTTTCTCTATTCATGGCTGCATCTGGCGGGCTACGAACTATCGATGGAAGAGGTCAGTCACTTCCGCAAACTCGCCTCCGAAACACCGGGTCATCCTGAATACGGCGATACTGCCGGCGTGGAGGCAACAACAGGGCCACTTGGCCAAGGTATTGCCAATGCCGTCGGGTATGCCCTCTCCGGTAAACGCGCCCAAGCAAAATTCAATACCAGCGAACAGACAATCTTTGACCACCATGTCATCGCACTTCACGGAGATGGCTGCCTCCAGGAAGGCGTAGCTCGTGAAGCAATTGCCTTTGCTGGGCATAATAAACTCGATAATCTTATCCTCATCTATGACTCCAATGATGTCACACTCGACGCCATGGCAGACCAGACGCAAAGTGAAGATGCTGCCCTCTACTACAATTCACAAGGCTGGGACAGCGTAACCATTGACGGTCATGATCCGATCGCTGTGAGTGAAGCATTGGCCGCAGCCAAAGCAGACGATAATGGCAAACCAAAGGTTATTATTGCCAAAACCACGATTGGCAGAGGCATCCCTGAAGTCGAGGGTACGGCCAAAGGCCATGGCGAGGGCGGTGCTCAGTTTGCCGAGACAGCACGCAAAAACCTGGGTCTGCCGAAGTCTACTTTTTATGTATCCGATGCGCTACGCGACCATTTCGCTGCAATACGGGAACAAGCCTCCAAAGACTTTGCTTCATGGAGCAGCCGTTACACGGAATGGAAAGCAGCCAACCCGGGTTTGGCCAACGAGCTACAGGACGGTATCGATCAAAAAACGCCTGCTGATTTACTCGACTCGATTCCTCCATTTGAGGCCGGCACGAAAGCAGCCACTCGAGCTTCAGGAGGCACCGTCATTCAGTCGGTAGCTCAGGCAATGCCACAACTGATCACTGGTTCAGCCGATCTTTACGGATCTACGAAAAATTACATCAAAGACGGAGGTGACTGCACACCCGATGATTATACCGGACGCAATATATGGTTTGGTATTCGTGAGCACGCTATGGGCGCTATTTGCAATGGAATCGCATATGATGGCTTATTTCGAGCCAGCGGCGCTACCTTTCTCGTCTTTGCTGACTATGTACGCCCCGCTATACGCTTGGCCGCCTTGGCCAAGCTGCCGGTAACCTACATCTTTACCCATGATTCCGTGGGTGTCGGCGAAGACGGCCCGACCCACCAGCCGGTGGAAACTGTCAGTGGCCTGCGGGTCATTCCTAATCTAGATGTCATTCGTCCATCCGATGCCGAAGAAACCGCTGCATCCTATGTCGCTGCGATGGAACGAAAAGATGGCCCAACCGCTTTGATCTTTTCGCGTCAGGGCATCCCATCCAACGACGCCCTCTCTGTCTCCGATCGTCGCGCAGGAACCCTCGCAGGTGGTTATATCGCCCGTCAGGAAACCGGCGAATTACAGTGCATACTTTTGGCCACCGGGTCTGAAGTGCAACACGCGCTGGCTGCCGCGGAGCAATTGGGCGATGGCACACGGGTTGTTTCCATGCCTTGTTTCGAACGTTTTGATCGCCAAACTGCGGACTATCGCGAATCTGTGCTACCCGCTTCCTGTCGCTCTCGTGTCGCTATTGAAGCGGGCGTCTCCGGGACTTGGGGAAAATACGTAGGCATCGACGGAAAAACTGTATGCATCGACCGCTTTGGGCTCTCTGCACCGGGCGGTCAGGTAATGGAGGCATTGGGCATCAGCGTTGGGAATATAGCAGAAACCGCGCGATCTCTCATGCCCTCCTAATTTGTTACCGGTTCGCAGAATGCATCAGCGGCATTGACTTGGCCACAACAAGGCCTTGTCTGTTAGCTTTCGCAGGCTGCTATTGAGCGCCAGATTAGAACTTTTTAAATCGCAATCATGGGTAATACATTCGGATCCCTTTTTCGAATTTCTACATGGGGAGAAAGCCATGGCGGTGGCATTGGCGTAGTTGTCGATGGCTGCCCTCCACAACTCCCTTTAACCGTAGAAGACATTCAATTTGAGCTGGATCGGCGACGCCCCGGACAAAGCGATATAACCACACCGCGAAAAGAGAGCGACACCGCGAGTATCGTCTCCGGGGTTTATGAGGGTAAAACGCTCGGTACACCCATCGCAATCTATGTGCCCAACTCGGATCACCGACCTGAGGCCTACAAAGAAATGAAGGACAAATTTCGTCCTTCTCATGCAGACTTCACTTATCAGGAAAAATTTGGCATCCGCAACCACGAGGGCGGCGGACGATCTTCTGCCAGAGAAACCATTGGCCGGGTCGCGGCCGGGGCGATTGCCAAGAAAATATTGGAACGCGCGGGCGGCGTAGAAATACGGGCTTTTATTTCGCGCATACATGATATTGAGGCGACAATCACTGAATTTCCCAGTCTCGAAGCAGTCGAAGCCAGCCCCGTTCGTTGCCCCGACCCGGAGACCGCGGAAAAAATGGCCGACCGCATACGGGAAGTTCGTGGTGCGGGCGATTCCGTTGGCGGGCAAATTGAATGTCGAGTGCGCAACCTTCCGGTCGGTTTGGGTGTGCCTGTATTCGACCGTCTAGAAGCTGATTTGGCCAAGGCAATGCTCTCGATTCCCGCGACAAAAGGTTTCGAGATTGGCAGCGGCTTTGCCGGAACCCACCTTAAAGGCTCCGAGCACAATGATCGATTTGTCAATAAGTCCGGCCGTGTGGGCACAGAGACCAACCGCTCAGGGGGTGTTCAGGGAGGCATTAGTAACGGAGAAGAGCTCGTATTCAGGGTCGCCTTTAAGCCGACTGCTACGCTCATACAAAACCAACAGACCGTTGACCAATCCGGGCAGGAGACTGAACTAATGGGGCGTGGCCGTCACGATCCGTGCGTTCTGCCCCGTGCAGTGCCAATTGTCGAAGCGATGAGCTCTCTAGTACTGGTCGACCATTGGATGCGTCATCACGCACAGTGTCGCGCATTTGAACTCTAATCTGCCCAATTTATTACTTCTGGCATGAACGACCGTCCGCTGGTCTATCTATTATTCGGCATACCCGGCTCCGGTCGAAGAGCCATCCTGCGTGACTTTTTTGAGGACGGCCTAGAAAAGGACGCCCCTATTCTCTACTTCCATCCGGAAGATGAAACCGCCAGTCCGGAAGATGCGCAAATTGCTGCGCTGGAAAATGTTTCCATTGTCCGATGGAGACTCGACGGATCCAGAGTCATGCATGATAAAATCGAGGCGGCTCCGGATGTCGTTTTCTTTCTCGCGCCGGGCCAAGCGGATCCTGCGGATGTGGTCGAGTCCGTTGAGGCGTGGATTACTCGAAACGATTGCCAAACAGCACGGCTGCTCACCGTCGTCGATTGCCAATTCTTGAAAGAGAATCCCGAATCTCTGGCCTGGTTTGATGCCTGTATCCATTTTTCCGATGTTGTCTTGCTCAACCACCGGGATGAGGCTGGAAATAAATGGGTGCGACAATTTGAAGAGGGTTACAAGAAGCGACACTGCCCTTCCCGCTTTTTGCCGGTAAAAAACAACCGAACGACCAACCCAGCTGAAGTTCTCTTTCCCGAGGCCCGCCGTACTTCGCTTTATTTTGACGAATTAATCCCCATCGAAGACGATGAATTTGAGGAGGACGCTCCGGATGATCTTCAGCCGGATCGCTATATCGAACGTTTGCAAAGCGGGCAGCGAGCCAGTCCGATCCCTTCCATCTCAAAATGGCTGCTATGAGTTTGCGTACTTTCTGGTTGCGCTTTATCCCAGTATTTTCAATTAAAGCGCGTTCGGTTTATTAGACTGCTGTAAACCGGAAGGAAAAAATTGGCATGCATCTCACCTGGAACCGAAAAGATCTTATTAGCCTGGACCTGCTTTCAAAGGAGGAAATTGAGAGCGTTTTTACCGTAGCCCGTGCTTTCAAAGCCTCTTTAGGCAACCATAAGGCCAAAACGACACTTCTGGATGGTCGCTCGGTAGTGAATCTATTCCTAGAGCCAAGTACCCGTACCCGGCTTGCTTTTGAAGTCGCCGCAAAACGCTTGGGTGCAGATTCAGTCACCGTTTCTGCCGCGGCTAGCAGTCTGACAAAAGGAGAAACATTGCGCGACACCGCTCGTAACATGGAGGCCCTTCAAGCCGACATCCTCATTTTGCGTCACCCCGCTTCGGGGGCACCGAACTATCTCAGTAAAGTCGTGGATATTCCAGTGGTCAATGCCGGCGATGGCTCCCACGCACACCCGACACAGGCACTCCTCGATGCTTTTACGCTGCTTGAGCGGTTCGAATCTTTGGATGGGCTCAACGTGACCATACTGGGAGACATTCTCTTCAGCCGTGTGGCTCGTTCCAATATCCTCTGTTTGCGCAAACTCGGCGCTACAGTTACCGTGGCAGGTCCGAGTACTCTCGTCCCCAATGATTTTGCGTCTATGGGTGTTCGGGTTTGTCATGACCTGCGCTCTGCACTCGAGGCGGCCGACGCGGTCATGTTACTACGCATTCAACATGAGCGTCAGACCTCTACACACTTTCCCTCAATCGGCGAATACACCAGCATGTTTGGGCTCAATCAGGAGCGTGCTGCCTGGCTAAAACCGGATGCCGTGATCATGCATCCCGGCCCAATCAACCGGGGCGTCGAAATTGATTCGGAACTGGCCGATTCCAACCGATCGGTCATCCTCCAGCAAGTGACCAATGGAATCGTTGTTCGTATGGCGGTTCTGCTTCTTTGCCACAGTTTTCATACCGGCGAGGCGATTCAACTGCCCCAGCTAAACTCGTAATAAAGATTTCGACTATGACGGACGTACTTTGGATTCAAGGAGGACGCATCATCGACCCAGCCAACGACCGGGATGCGACCGGTGATCTTTTTGCCGTCGATGGCATTCTTTGTGCCGAACTCAGTTCGTCAGAAAAAGAAAACGCCCGGATAATTGATGCCACAGGCTTCGTCGTGGCTCCGGGCTTGGTCGATATCCATGTACATTTTCGTGATCCCGGGCAAACGCACAAAGAAGATATTCGGAGTGGCTCACGTGCGGCTGCTGCAGGCGGATACACTTCAGTCGTCTGTATGCCCAATACCAGTCCGGTATGTGATAATGCCGGCACCCTGCAGGGCATTATGGATAAGGTCGAACGGGAGGCAGTTGTACGAGTGTACCCCACCGGGTGTCTAACCATCGGCATGGAGGGAGAGAGACTGGCGCCGACCGGGCAGTTGCAAAAAGCCGGCATCGTCGCGGTGACGGACGACGGCTTGTGTGTTCAGAATAATGAGATTATGCGTCGCGCAGTGGAATATGCCCACATGTTTGGCCTGCCGGTGATGGATCACTGCCAGGATGCCAGCCTGACTCAGGATGCGGTCATGAATGAAGGGGAATGGTCACTCAAGCTGGGTCTGCGCGGCTGGCCTAATGCTGCGGAGGATATTATTGTCGCCCGCAATGTCATTCTCTCGCGTTTGACAGGCGCCCACATCCACATGCAACACTTGAGCTCGGCTACTTCCGTGGAAATCCTACGCGCCGCGAAACGACGGGGCATTAACGTGACGGGTGAGGCAAGCCCCCACCACATCGAGTTTACCGACGCTTGCCTACAGGATTACGACACGACTTTTAAGATGAATCCACCACTGCGTACGACGCAAGACCGCCAAGCCCTCATAGAAGGACTGTGCGACGGTACGATCGACTGCATTGCAACGGATCATGCACCCCACTCTGCCACGGAGAAGGATCGCGAATTTGATAGCGCTCCATTCGGCATAATCGGGTTGGAGAACGCACTCCCCGCGACACTTGGCACATTGTACCACTCTGGCCGTCTCGGCCTCAGCGAAGTGGTTGCCTTGTTTACTCACCGGGGGGCCGAGATATGCCAACTGGAAGCAGGCACCTTATGCCCCGGCGCAAACGCGGATATCTGCATCTTTGATCCGGATGAAGAATGGACAGTCGATGCCTCAGCATTTTTGAGCAAGTCGAAGAACTGCCCTTGGGATGGCCATCCGCTGAAGGGTCGGGTGAAAACAACGATTGTCGGTGGTCATACTGTCTTCGACGGGAAACAAATTACCGCCTAGTCATGTCGGGGAACGAAGCGCCTAATTTTCCGGAGATCCTCCTCAACGGAATATCGCTAGCTGTTTTAATCAGCAGTTTAGTTCTGTGGATTTTATGGGGGTACCGACGCCTCCGGCAGGCCCCTGATTTTTCCGGCATGCCGCTCCGCCCGTGGGCCATCGGTTGGGTTAATTTCGGTATTTTTATGTGTGGGCTAGTCTGCCTGGTCATACTCGTTCAAACGATCGTTTCTCTTCTTTTCGGATTTGTATTCACCGCCGACATGGATGAAGCCTGGGGAATGGCGCTGGGTGCGCTGACTTTACAGTCGTCCTTCCTGCTCAGTTATTACGCCTGCCGACGTTATTTCCCAACGCTCTTCCGGGGAAATCTCAGTACACGCTCCCTCCATGCAATTCAGGCATTTTTTACCGCACTATCCTTCCTCATCCGTACATTACCTATCATTGGATTAGTAGCCTTCCTCTGGAACTATCTCTTAGAGTGGTTGATTAAACTGGGTTGGATAGATTCTTTTACGCCCCAGGAAGCAGTACTCGTATTTACCAGTGACCAATCGCCTCTCGCTCTTGTTATCTTGGCACTTTTTGCCGTCATTGTCGCACCGCTTGCCGAAGAGGTGATTTTTCGCGGATGTATTTATCGCTTCCTCAAGAGCAAACTACGCCCGCATGCCGCGATGTTTCTCAGTGCCTCTCTTTTCGGATTCATTCACGGAAATCTCATGGCCTTTATCCCACTTGCATTTGTCGGCTTCCTACTGGCCTATACGTATGAAAAAGAACGTAACTTACTCGTGCCAATCTTTTACCA
>DKOA01000014.1 GCA_002469895.1 Opitutia bacterium UBA7374 | reverse complement strand
ATTCCGGGCTACATGCAGGCCCCCATCTTTCAGGCATTCGGGATAGATGAAGAGTCTTTCTGGAAGGAGGTCAACGCACTGCCCGCAATCTACGCCAAGCGCGGCACACGCGTCTCCTGCGATACGATTTATCTGAACCATTTGATCAGTCATATAAAAAATGGGGATCTCAAGGGGCTGACCAACCAGCGACTGCGTGAACTGGGATCCGAGCTGGTTTTTTACCCGGGAGCAACCGAACTTTTTGACCATCTTAAAGCCATTCCGGGCTCCAAGCCGGAATATCGCAAACACAACATCCACCTGGAGCACTACATTGTCAGCACCGGCATCGCTGAAATGATTCGTGGCAGCGCGATCGCACCGCACGTAGAGGATATTTTTGCCTGCGAGTTTATCGAGGCTCCCCTACCCCCGCATTATTCGCGTCAGGACGAGCTACCTTTACAAGTCGATTTTGAAATCAGCCAAATTGGCACCATCGTAGACAATACAATTAAGACGCGGTTTGTATTTGAAATCAACAAGGGCTGCAACAAGAACCGGCAAATCGATGTGAATGCCCATATCGCGCCCGAGAACCGACGTGTGCCGGTCAACCGGATGCTGTATATTGCAGATGGCCCCAGTGATGTGCCTGTTTTCTCGGTAGTCAAAAGCAACGGAGGCAAGACCTACGCGGTCTTTAATCCTTCCAGCGATGCGGAGTTTGCCCAAAATGATGCGCTGCTCCACGCGGGTCGTATTCATGCCTATGGGCCGGCTGACTATTCCCCTGGCAGCACGACGGCGAAATGGTTGCGCATGCATGTTCGCCAGATTTGCGACCAAATAGTCGAAGACTGTGAGCACGCTTTATCCAAGAATATGAGACGGGCACCCCGCCACTTGCACGAGGCGGATGAACCGGAGTTGGGACAAAGCAAACAAAAGCCGCAGAAAGAACTCTTCTGAGGAATCTCTGTCCACGACTTATCGAGTGTAAATGCAACTGGATGAATCGTACTCATACACTGGTTTCGGATATTTAATCCTCTGCTGGCTGAGTCCACGCTTGCTAAAACAGTGGCAAACGACTTATTTTGTACTGTTCACCGACCCAAATAATTTATGTCTGAAGCAGCCTCTGAAATCGGACTCATCGGCCTCGCCGTCATGGGTCAAAACCTCGCCCTAAATATAGCCGACCATGGATTCAATATTTCGGTCTATAACCGTACAGCATCCAAGACGGAAGCCTTTGTCGCCGCCAATCCGGATACACCGGGAAGCTTGATCGGCTGCGAATCTCTTGAATCGTTTATCGGCAGTTTAAAGCGCCCAAGAAAAATAATCATTCTGGTCAAGGCCGGTGCGGCGACCGATAAAGTGATCGATGGTTTACTGCCTCTGCTGGAATCCGGTGATATTGTGATCGACGGCGGTAACGCCCGCTGGGATGACACCATCCGTCGCGAAAAAGCCCTGAGCGCACAAGGCCTGCACTTTATTGGTTCCGGGGTCTCCGGAGGCGAAGAAGGCGCCCGTTTCGGCCCGTCTCTCATGCCCGGTGGCACTGAAGAGGCCTGGCAACACCTGCAACCCATCTGGGAAGCGATTGCTGCCAAGGTAAACCCGGAAACCGGTAAACCGATCGAAGGAGCCGCGCCCGGCAAGCCGGTTGAAGGTGGTTTCAGTTGCACAGCCTATATCGGCCCGGATGGAGCCGGTCACTACGTCAAAATGGTACACAACGGTATTGAATATGGGGACATGCAAATGATTTGCGAAGCCTATGATTTGATGCGTCAGATTCTCGGGCTGAGTCCACCGGAAATGGGTGAAATCTTTACCGAGTGGAATCAGGGTGAGCTGGACTCCTTTCTCATTGAAATCACCGCCGATATTCTAAAGCAGGCCGATCCGTCTACGGGGAAGCCGTTTGTCGATATCGTCCTTGATACGGCCGGCCAAAAGGGTACCGGCAAATGGACTTCGGTAAATGCTCTGGATATGGGTACGCCGGCTCCGACCGTTGCCGAAGCCGTATTTGCCCGCTGTATCAGTGCGGTCAAAGATGAACGGGTTGCGGCATCGGAAATTCTCAATGGCCCGCAAGCCGATTCCTATTCTGGCGATCCGAAAGAACTGGTCGAGGCGATCCGTGAGGCGCTTTACTGTTCAAAGATTTGTTCTTATGCACAGGGCTTCCAACTCATGCGCGACGCACAAAAAGAATATGGTTGGGCGTTGGACTTTGGCATGATCGCACAGATTTTTCGAGGCGGCTGCATCATTCGAGCTGCTTTCCTACAAAAGATTACGGAAGCTTATGCACGCGATCCACAACTAGCCAATCTGCTTCTGGACCCATATTTCAAGGAGGCCATAGAACGCGCGCAAAAAAGCTGGCGAAAAGTGATTGCCCTGGCTTCTACAAATGGCGTTCCAACGCCGACCTTTAGCTCTGCTCTTGCCTACTACGATAGCTACCGTAGCGCCCGTCTGCCGCAAAATCTACTACAGGCACAGCGAGACTACTTTGGCGCGCACAGTTATGAACGGGTGGATCAACCGCGGGGCAAATTTTATCACATTGATTGGCCGGCTAATGATCGGCCACAGATGGAGGTTTAGCTTTCCCTCCTACTCTGCCCTAATCGCTACTATATGAGCAATGGAGTATAGCATCGCCCAATCATAGCTCTAGCCCATCCTGCGATCATAGAGTCGAAGTGCTTGCTTTCTGTCTTGCAAACAGAATATGATTGTAGAAATTTGTTAGGATCTCAACTACCTCATGAGTGAAGACAGAGACACTACCATACTCTTCTGCGCTAATTGTCAGCGGAATCTGAAATACAGTAAACCTCCCTTTGTCACAGAATCGGATGGGAGAGTGTATTGCTGTAGTTCATGTAGGGAACGCGCAGAAAGAAGTTCCAGCTCTTCTCGAAGCGTGAAGGCCAACTTACGTGATTGAGTCTGTTTTTACTTTTCGCTACTTTATTTCGGTCATCCACTCAGAGCAGTCGCCGATCGGGCTTTACCGGTGTAAGCAATCAGCCACATTTCGATCCATATTCTGTAGCGTCCTTCTTCAGTGAGCATACCGACTTCATCTTGTTCGGCCGGCGAAACGATAATCCCATTTTTAATATTTAAATTCTCTAATTGCCGCTGCTGCCCGTTTAATTCAGAAAGCGGATCCCTAGTAAAGCAAGCACGGGCAAAGGAATACTTAGCCAGTCGTTGTTGATGAATTTTATGGAGTTGTGCCAGAGAGCCGATAAGGGGCTTTCTAGAATGGTACCAATCCTTTGGATAGTAACCGCCAAAAGGTAAACTGTGGTTGTCAGTGATTAGCCGATCACCCCCATCCGAGATACTGTTTATGCTAAAATAAATACTCGGAGTACCTTTGTTTTTAGGCATGAAAAGCACCTGAATACGAGAAGTCGTGGAAGAATTATCGTATATCGATACGCGCAAATAATTTTTCTCAAAAAGCTCCGCTTTGAGTGCCGCCACCTGGTTGTAGTTATTTTCTCGTAACCAGTCTTTGACTTTTAGAAAACAGGCATCTGCCGGCCATTCATCACCGTCAAGATTTTCTTGAAATTTGGGGAATAGAGGCAATGGACTGCGACTAAGCGCGCCAATAATAACCCAATAATAAATTGTTTCCAAAAGAAACCACAAACATCCACCGATAACTAGATGCACC
>DKOA01000050.1:1358-34796 GCA_002469895.1 Opitutia bacterium UBA7374 | reverse complement strand
CGACTACTTATACGATAGCTACAGTCACTTATGAACCATCGAGAGCATTTTCCGATCCTGTATTAAGTGGCTCTTTAATAATTGGTGAGCTTAGAACTGGTAAAGGAGGTGTTGATGATGCAGTGACGATTACTTTGAACGCAGGAAGTTCTTTTGAATCTACTATCAGTGGTGTGAAGCTTGGATATTGCCTTAATAGTGATCCAAGCGATTCGAATGGTTCATTAGTCATTGATGGTGGAACGCATTCGATTTCTGGTATGCTAGCAGCTGGTCTGCTAACAGGAACTGGCAACACCAACAACTCGACTGGATCTGTTGTCATCAATGACGGCACCCTTGAAATTAATGGTGGCGTTTCGGTGAATTCTGGAGGTGCTCTTTATGTCGGGCAAGTTAAGTCTTCTAACTCAACTGGTAATGCAACTGGTGCGTTTACGATGAACGGTGGAGTCCTCAATGTGGGCGGTTATTCTTATGTAGGTCATTTAGGAAACGATGCTAGTGGTAATGCCATCGGTACGTTTACTATAAACGATGGTGTTGCTAACTTTAACAACTTTGCACCCGTGTGGACTGGATCCGGTACCTTGAATTTGAATGGCGGCACCCTAAATGTTGTAACAATATCAGAGAAGTCTGGTGACTTAACTATTAACATGAATGGCGTTTATCTTCATAAACGACCGTTCCTCTATCAATGGAGGGAACGGTCAATCACGCACGGGCCTGTTTAAACGTTTTATAGATGGTGCAAGTAGTCAAGGGGGCACTGTAACCATAAATGTTACAGACGGATATATGGAAGGAAGCACAGCAGAAGTTGCCATCGCTAACGAATATACTAGCGGGTTAACTGAAAAAACCTACGGTGATTACACACTAAAGTACGCTCACAATGGAAGTGGAAAGACCGCTATGTGGGCGACTGCTCCCGCTACCTACGATGTAACAACAGCTGTATCACCCGTATCTTCCGGTACTGTTACTGGAGCAGGTACTTACGATTCTGGAGCTAACGCCATATTCGAAGCTACGGCTGCGACAGGCTATGTATTTTCGTCTTGGTCTACCGGTGACACAGATAATCCATTGTCGATTTCTGTAGCCAACACATTGGCATTAACTGCTACTTTTCTACAAGATACAAGTGATGCAGACAGTGACGGGCTGACCGCATATGAGGAATTTGTTGCAGGGACACTGCCTGACAATGAAGACTCAGATGGTGATACAGTTAAAGACGGACAAGAAGTATCTATCGGCTCTGATCCTTTAGAGGATGATACAGCTCTGATTAATTATATATCGAGTCTATCCACTTCAGTAGATCCTTCGATCATTCCTTCAGGTGCTGTCTCGCTTGCAGCAAATGGAGACAACTTTGATCTGGTTCTATCGATTGAAGAGTCAGCTGACCTAACTAGCTTCGATAAAATGGATCTCTCAAGCAGCAACGTAACTATTGATGATGCTGAAGATACTGTGATCATTTCAATTGATGGAAGCAGTGACAAAGCATTCTTTAAGACAGTAGGGCAGTAGTTACTTATACTTATTTTTTGATCAATGCCGGCGTAGTTATTGCGCCGGCATTTTTTTAGCGAACTTTATATGAATAAAGACACTATGAGGCTTTTAGTCGCTTGGAAATCTTTCCAATGCCGCGTGGGTTTTAAAATCAAAGAGCTAAAAAATCTTTATTTGCGTAGCTTTCTTAGCGGGAGAAAAATGAAGACATGAAACGAATATTAGGACGTTCTGGTATTGATGTAAGTGCTATTGGTCTTGGTTGCTGGGCTATCGGCGGTCCTTACCGGCACAATGGCAACCCCAGCGGCTGGGGTATGATCGATGATTCTGAATCACTCCGTGCCTTGGCTCTGGGGATGGATTCGGGGGTGAACTTCTTGGATACAGCGGATGTTTATGGATGCGGCCACAGCGAAGAACTTATCGGGAAGGTGATTAAAGGTAAAAGAGATGCGGTCGTTATCGCGACAAAATTTGGAATTACCTTTGACCCTATGCGGAAGGAAGTAACCGGTGAAAATCAGGACGGTGCATATATCCGAAGTGCCTGTGAGGCCAGTCTTCGCCGGCTAAAGACCGATTACATTGATTTATATCAATTTCACTGTGGCGATACGGACGCAGAGGAACCCCTCATGGAGACTCTGGAACAGTTGGTTGAGGAAGGCAAAATCCGGGCATACGGATGGAGTACGGATACACCGGAACGAGCGGCTCTGATTGCCCGGGGGCCGAACTGTTGTGCTGTGCAGCAAGAGCTCAGTGTAGTTACCGGTCGCGATGAAGTGCTGAAGATTTGTGAAGAAAATAATCTGGCGAGTATCAACCGGAGTCCCTTGGCCATGGGTATCCTGTCCGGGAAATATACCCGCTCGACAAGCTTTCCCGATGGGGATGTTCGTTCCGCGTTTATGAACCTCGCGAGTGGGGTATTTGCGGAACGCATGGAACTGGCTAATTCGATCAGGGATGTTTTGACTGCGAACGGTCGAACGCCCGCTCAGGGTAGTCTGGCTTGGCTTTTAGCCAAAAGTACGCGGACGATTCCAATTCCGGGCTTTCGCAATAGTCGGCAAGTCGAGGAGAACTGTGCGGTGCTGGCTAGCGGTCCATTGTCCGATACAGAAATGTGCCAAATCGATAAATTGCTGGCTAAATAAAGGCCGGGGATCGTTGATTACCTTTTGATTCTGTAGAATCGTTTAGTGCCTTGTATGGGTACACCGACGCTTGCTTTTACCTTGTTGCCGGAACTGTCTTTGAGGGAGTGCCAAGAGCCTTCTTCGAGACTCTCCGATGTCTCAATCTCCATTTCGAGATTCAGTATATTGTTTTCCATGGCCGCTCCGATCGAATTGGCCCGGAGGTCGAGAACTTCATCGGTCGATAGCTTCAACTGATTATTTGTTTCGTGTAGCTCGAGCTGGGCTCTCAAATCCGCTACTTCCTGACTCAGTTCTTCACAATCCGGGGTTGGGCTGGTAAAGACCATGCCGGATGCGAAAATGCCGGAAAACTCAAGGTTTCCATTGGTGATTCGCAGGCCGCTAAGGTCGGCCCCACTGAAGTCGGCATCCTGTAGATAACTCTTGTTCGTGGGATAGTCGTTGATTCGAATTTCAACATTTGCAAAGGTGCACTGTCGAAAATCGGACTGACTCAGATTGTTGTTTTTAAATAATACATTCTGTAGGTTCAGGCCTGAAAAATCGGAACCGGAGAGGTCTGCCCCGGGTGTGATTTGACGAAAAATGGGTTGGATCGGCCGGATTACAGCAGGGTACATTAGAGTGGGGTCGTACTCATGCATATAGACCCGACCGCGGATCAGCATCTCATGGATTCGCCAATGACTGAATGCAAAATCTCCCTGTGGGGTCGCCGTGTAGTATTCTCGGATCTTCGTATCCGCTATTCTTTCGATGGACACGCTGACAGATCCACCGGTGGAGGTTTCGATCGAATAAAACGAGTTGCTTGGTGCAGTTTCCTCGAAAATCGCTTTGATCGGCTTCAGGTCTCGGGTAGTAGGCAGGTGGGGGTTATAGGTATGGGTAAAGTCGAGCTCTGTTCGGATCTCATTATTTTTATATATTTCCCATCGGACAAATGCATACCCGTCTTCCGGGGTCGCGGTATAGGTCTGATTTAATTCTTTAGAGATCTCCGAGGTATATTCATTGCTGTAGGAGACGGTTCCACCCTCCGAGTGAATGATGTAAAAATAGGGCGCGGGGTCGATCAGACGGAAGTTTGCCGTGATCACAAAGTCGCCGAATTCGTGCTGATTGTCTTCCCACTCGTGATCGTATGGATTCTCTGTTGTATAACCGGTCTCATTGATATGACCGCCGGTCCAGGCGACGAATTCATACGCGGTATTGGGCTCTGCCTGATATCCATGTAAGTTATAAGTGCTGCCAATTATACGGCCGGGCATATATTCAAATACCTGTCCCGATCCGCTGGGGCTTATTTCATAACGTGAAAACCCGGCACTGAGTGAGGCATTCAGTAGGCAGAGTCCGCCTATTAGGGCTGTAGTTTTTTTGGTTAGCAAAGCGACAAATCTGGAGTGCGGGTCGTATGGGGTAACAACCGGATAGTGTTCGAATATATACATTCGGATGGCTTGCTGTAAAGTTGGATTTTATACCCCTCCGTGGGACATCCTACTGGAGCGCCGCCGAATACTCACTTTTACACTTTATTCTCTGGTTCGCTACTCTAGGTTTTCTTTATGAAGCGGACATCTACAGGCATACTCCGGATACTTTTTTTCCTTCTCCTGCAATGTATTGCGCAGGCAGATAAATTGCCGCAAGAGCCATTTCCAAACATTATATTGGTTATTACGGATGATCAGGGCTACGGGGATTTGAGCTGCCATGGCAGCCCCATTGCAGAAACGCCAAATGTGGACAGGCTGTACGCCGATGGACTGCGTCTGACAAACTACCATGTGGATCCTACCTGTGCACCGACCCGATCCGCATTGATGACCGGTCGTTATTCAAACCGGGTCGGGGTGTGGCATACCATTCAGGGGCGCAGCATGTTGCGAAAGAGAGAAATCACATTACCGCAAATCCTCAAAGAGAATGCTTATGCCACAGGCCTCTTTGGGAAATGGCATCTCGGGGATACTTATCCCTACCGCCCAATGGACCGCGGCTTTACTCATGCGGTCTATCATGGAGCCGGCGGTGTCGGGCAAACCCCGGACTATTGGGGGAACGATTATTTTGATGACATCTATTGCTTCAACGGCACTTGGAAAGAAACGAAAGGTTTCTGTACGGATGTTTTTTTTGATGAGGCGAAGAATTTTATCCGCACAAACAAGGATCGTCCGTTTTTCGCTTATATTTCGACTAATGCGCCGCACTCACCTTTTCGCGCACCTGAAAAATATCTGGATGCATACATGAAGCACCCCTTGTTGGAGAATTATAAACCACGGAAGAACGCCTGGAAGAAGCGAAGCCAGGCAGATTGCGCAGCGTTTTATGGAATGATTGCCAACATAGACGACAACTTCGGGTCCTTGTGGGAATTACTCGTGGAGGAGGGGATCGAAGAGAATACACTGCTCATTTTTACGACAGACAATGGCTCCGTGTTTTCGGAGGAATTCTACAATGCCGGGATGCGGGGGGGCAAAGCATCCCGCTACGAGGGGGGTCACCGTGTGCCCTGGATCATGCGCTGGCCCGGCGGGCATCTTTCGGGGGGCAGAGATATCGATGTACTCACGGCTCATCTCGATATCCTGCCCACCTTGATTGATCTCCTGGATTTAGAAGCCCCCGCGGTGTCATTTGACGGCTCTTCACTGAAGGGTGCTATCGAAGGGGGAGAGAGCGGTTTGGAAGACCGTACACTAATCGTGGAATCACAAAGATTGAGAGATCCGATCAAGTGGCGGAACACAACAGTCATGCGTGGCCCCTGGCGCTACTCTGTATTGGATGAACAAAGAGAGTTGTTTGATTTGCGCACGGACCCGGGCCAGAGAATGAATATCGCTGAGCAGCATCCGGAGGTGGTGCGTTCATTGATTGCGGACTATGATGCCTTCTGGGCGGATGTATCGAAAGAACATGCCCTCTACACAAGGCCGGAGGTCGGCTCTGCTCGGGCAAACCCGGTGGTCTTGACTTCGCATGATCATGTCACCCAGGGCGCCACTGTCTCTGCCTGGAATCAATGGCATCACATTTATGATGGTGTGCGTCATGACGCTCCCTGGTATGTCGACTTTGTTACCGGTGGGATGTACGAGGTCTCAATTCGGCGATGGCCGATCGAGCAGGATTGGTCCATTAATGAACACCCGGAAGAGGGGCAGACCAAGGGGCGGTTCAATGCGAACCGGGCTTACCTGGAGCTAAATGGCAAACGCTTGGAACAAGCCTTACCGAATGGCGCCAAAGAAGTTACCTTCCGTCTGGAAGTAGAGCCGGGCCCGGCGGTTCTAAATGCTGGCTTTATTGAAGAGGGCGGGGCGCGGGCAAGTGCCTACTACGCCTACATTCTGCATACCGGGCTCGGTCAAGTAAACCCCGGCTGGAATACTCATAAGGGTTCGGGATTGATCCAGAAAGACTGGACGGACGCGCCGGAATGGGAGGCTATACTGCGCACCTCGAGAAAGCCCTAGAGAGAAGGCTGTACTTACGCCCGGGGCCTCTTGAATGGTCTTGTGCCGAGAGCGAGGGTTACAAATAGACTAGTTAACGACTCTCAACGATGTGTTTTTCAAGACACAAAGAAAAGGGTGCAGAATTTCACTCACTCTTTTCAAAGAGCCTTGGGTAGGTGTCGATTTTTTCTTTAATTTAATTAGCGTATTGGTGTCTGCGATAGGTATTATCTCCCGGAAGTTCCTCGAACAATACGCCAACCGCATTCTTTATCTCGATGGTAACGTTTTCTGCGGAGCACTCCAAGATACTGATACCAGTTCGAATGGGTCGTCTGAAGCGCATCTCAACCGTTTCCCCCGGTTCAATATCGATTCCCTGAAAGACATGACCAGAGTCTCGGTGCCGCACACTGAGGCTCACTCGCTCCGTTGCGTCAGTACTGAAAGTAAACATTTCAATAACCGCATCCACTTGACCACTCAGGTCATAACGACGATCAGCGTCCGGCTTGAGGCTTAAGTTTGTAATCTGGCTTTGATACGCCGCACGAGTGAACGGAGCGGTCGATTCTACTTCAACTGGATGTACTCCCGACCCGGTTAGGTACGCAGCAATATTCTGCGCCTCTTCGTATTTTTGCGCCTTTCGTTTATTCTCATAGTAATCGTAAAACTGCATCTCCTCTTCGCTCCAGGCATTACCTTCTCGGTAGTCCCCGGAAAACGGCACGAGTAAATCAATCCAAGCAAAAAGTTTGTGGTAGTCTTCATCCGTGAGTTCGACCTCGTAGTGCCCCTCTTCGAGCATCTCAATCAGTGGGCTCTTGGCCGAGCCTGCGAAGTAGGGCGGTAATTCGGTAGGCACAGACATCTGACTGATCCAGGAAACAACACCTTCTTCAGGATTCCTGACTCGATAGCTATTCCACTGATCCAACTTAGCATCTGTTAAGTTTAAATACGAATGTGTCCAACGACGTTTGTTTTTGGTTTTGCCATCGGTCGCTATGCCACGCAAGTCCATGAGTTCCGTATTACTGCCGTCATGACAAGTGATGCAATTACGATCCAGTATCGGCTGAATTTCTTTGACGAAGCTAAAGCCACGAGTCTTCCCATAGAATGGCTTGAGCTGCTGAGCACCTCGTTGCCATGCAATTGTATCCTCCTTTTGAAAGGGGTAATAATTTGCATTCTCCTTATTGTGACAGCCCATACAGGACTTGTTCTCGCCGGGTCGGATCGTGTCCCACGTTCGGGTGGTTTGAATGACCTGCCCCTTGGCATTTAAAATCTGGTGGTACTGCGAAACCATGGCGGGGACTTCGACCATGGCGGAACCATCTTCTTGAATATCCGCATCACCAAGTATGCGTTTTACATCCCATGTTGCGTTACCGATACTCACCGGGGTGCTGTTCATCGAGCCTCCGCCCGGACCGCCGTTTAGCTTTTCACCAACCGGAGCCGCACGATAATCGATCTCCACAACGCGCAAGGTTTTTGCCTCGCCTCGGGGAATGCCTTCAAGCCCGGCACCTTGATACACATCGTGTATATAATAAGTGCCTGTGCTTTTCGTGTAGTCGACCGTATCAGGAATCAATTCCGTCAATGCTTTTTGTTTGAGTGATACCATGCGTTGTACGCCCAAGTCTTTTGCACGCCAAAGCAACTCCCGTTCGCCATCGGCATTCATCCAATACAAGCCATAGTTATTTGAGGAGATGTAGCCCTTATATAATTTGTAATGCCAGTGTGGGTCGAAACCATAGTCCGGCAAATAGCTGATTAGGAACTCCTCTTCATTAAGTGGATACGGGTAGCGAAATTGATCCCCTTCCTGCCCCCAACGATCTTTAGCTACCGGTGAACTGCGGCCGAGAGCCGCATCATAACCATGTTCTCTTTTGGGTGCGATTAAGTGCAAGCCGACGCCCTCATCACGGCCTTCCAAGACATCTATGATTGCCAGTTTTCCATTTTGACCGGTGTGGTGCCCCGCCGCAATCGCCATGGTTTTATGCGATCCCGGAATTGGGCGCATATGTAATAACGAAGTCGGGAACCAAGAATTACCTCCATAGAAAACCCGTTGCCCTTGGCCGTCCGGATCCATCGAAAAGACTGGATGAGGGAATGTCTGCGCACGGTCACTGTAATCCCAACGTGTATAGCTGATGCGACCATTTTTCAGTAGTTGAGGATAGACTGTATGTACCTGATCAATCGCTAGACGGCGAATATAGCGTCCTTCTCTATCCATACGGTAGAGGTTACTTATTTCGGACTTCCAGCAAGGTACGCTTTGTTCCGGTCGAGTAGAGACAAAGATCAGATCATTGTCTGGTAAATAGATGGGTTCATAATCTGCGCGGCCAAGGCCATAGGTGAGTTGCTCGATCTCGCCCTTCATTAGATCGTATTGATAAATATGGTAGTCATCGAGTCGGTCCGATTTCTTCCATGAGAAGGCCAACTTGTCTTTACCGAAGGATAGATCCACGTCGCGCATCATGCCGTGGGGATCTTCAATGAGTGACTGCGCCTGCCCATAGGTGGAATCTTCTTTAAAAGACAAAATAGTGAGTCGAGCACCTGCCTTGAAATAGCGCTCTGCTCGCGCATCGGAAAGGCCCTCAGTATAGCCAAAAAAACTGTTCCTGATGGTTTCGCCCTCGGTAAAGGTAAAGGGGGCCCAGTCTTTCAGGACTGAAGTCAGTCGCTTACTGCGGCGTTGATCACAGTGCTGCACATACTGAGCAAATGAAGAAAGCTTTTCTCCATCGTGTGCATGGTAGAGTCGCTCAAGAATTTTGTCCTGAAATTCAGGAAGCAAGATTTCCCAAGCATCACTGCCTCCATCCTGCATAACCCAGTCAGTCACGATTGGGTAATCGAGGCTAATTTGAAAGAAGTCTTTTTGGAATGCTTCGATACGTTCATCCCCGTAAAGGCCTTTATGCGATTCGCGAGATTGATTAATCGCATTAAGAAACCCTTGTACTTGGGGAGATTTGGACGCATTGCCTACCGAGACCAGTATCAGTATAGGGATAAAGGACTGCATGGAGATTTTCCAAATGAATTGGATATAAATTTGGAAGTATTTAAAGTACATGGATCTCGCAGGCAGAATTAGAAATTGGGTGCTATGTCTGGCAGGAGTTGATCGAGTGCTTGTTACAAGATTCTGCACGGATACAATAAACACTTATTTTTTCATTAATGTATCCTGTTTAAAAATTACATTCACCAACCACCATCGTCAATGTCTACAGATGCCGGACCAATGTCTTTAAACGACAACAAGAAGAGCTCCTATTCAACATTTTCGGGCGATGTAAAAATTAGTCGGGTTCCCCTAGAATACTCACACTAAGACTAAGACAGAAAGCGTTACGGTTTATTAATTTCAAGAAGTACTTCGAATGTAACCGGAGCTTCTTGTCTTTGTTTTAGAATCGTATTGTACCGAGAGCATGCTCTATAAATAGACAATGAAACGACTCTGGACGATGTGTTTGATCAGTTGCCTGCCCGTAATTCTGGCGGAAGGGCATACCTTTGCGAGCAAGCCCAATATTCTATTCATTCTTCTGGATGACTTGGGTAAAGAGTGGATCAACTGCTACGGGGGTGAAGGTATCGAGACGCCACATATTGATGCGCTGGCCGAGGGGGGGATGCTTTTTCATAATGCTTATTCCATGCCCCAGTGTACGCCTTCTCGGGTGGCTTTCCTGACCGGTCAATATCCCTACAGGAATGGCTGGGTCAATCATTGGGATGTACCACGGTGGGGCGTTGGCTATTTCGACACGAAGCAGTACCCGAGTATCGCGCGGATTCTTCAAGGCGCTGGGTACGCAACCGGGATCGCCGGCAAATGGCAGATCAACGATTTTCGCGAGCAGCCGAACGTGTTGCTGGACAATGGATTTGACGATTACTGTATGTGGACGGGGGCGGAGAGTGACCCGGAAAATCCGGAGCATTTCGAGATTAGTTCGAAGCGTTACTGGGATCCCTACATTCATACGAAAAAGGGGAGTCGGACGTACCCGGGGGAGTTCGGGCCGGATGTCTACAACCGCTTTGTTTTGGATTTTATTTCAAAGAATCAAGAGCGTCCTTTTTTTATGTATTATGCGATGGCGCTTCCGCACACGCCGTTCACGACTACACCGTTGCATTTGGATGTTTCCGATAAGTACGAAAAACATCGTGCGATGGTCATCTACGTGGATCACCTGATCGGAAAAGTGATGGCCCAATTGGAGGCACTGGATCTTACCCGAAAGACGCTGGTACTTTTTACCTCGGATAATGGAACGGTCACTTCTCTGAAGAATCATCGAAACGGGCGACTCGTGCGCGGGGGCAAAATGAAGCGTACTGAGAACGGCGTGAATGCTCCTTTTATTGCTCATTGGCCGGGCCAGGTGCCTGCCGGAGTGAGTACCGAGGCGCTGGTTGACTTTACCGATATGTTGCCAACATTCGCGGATCTCGCAGAAGTTCCGTTGAGTCCGCATTTCCAATTCGATGGAAGCTCTTTTCGCGAAGTACTTCTGGGACATACTGAAAAGAGTCCTCGTCAATGGATCCTGGCGATGGGAAGTCACCCCGGAGTGGCGACCGATCAGGGCATTGAGTGTACGCACCGGTTTCGGGAGCGTGTTCTTCGGGATGAGCGCTATAAGCTCTTTATTGACTCCAATCAGAGGCCGGAGAAATTGGTCGATCTATCGAAAGATCCGGAAGAGCAGAATGATCTCAAGGAACAGCCGGAAATGGCTGCCGTGTTGGATCAGTTAACTGCGGTTGCCGAGGGATTTCCGAAGCAGGACAACGATCCTTTTTATCAGCGTATACCGGGATATCCGAGCTACCCGAACCGGCTCAATGAATCAGTGGCCGATCCCAGAAAGAGCCAGGTCCACAAGATCGGTCGATCCGATTGATAAATCACCCGGCTGCGGCTCTCTCTGTAAATAGTCCGGTTTAGGGTGAGTTTGGCTTGTGCCCATAACCGTGCGTGTTAGCTCTTTGTTATGAGAGTTACTACCCTTTTTCTCGCTTTCATTAGTCTACTATCTGCCGGTTCGCTGCCGCCTACGGAGCGCCCAAACATCTTGTTCATTTTTTCGGATGACCAGAGTTGGGATACCTTGGGTGCGATTGGTGGTGAGGTGAAGACGCCGAATCTCGATCGTCTTGTCCAGTCCGGTGTATTTTTTCAGAATGCGTACAATAGCGGTGCTTGGCAGGGGGCTGTTTGTATGGCCAGCCGGACAATGCTGATGACTGGCCGCCAGCTCTGGCAGGCACACCGTTTCCATCAAACGAAGGAGCGGGATCCTGCAGCATTCTGGAGCGGGCTTTTTCGGGAAGCCGGTTATCGCACTTATTTTGCGGGGAAATGGCATGTCTCCAATTGCAAACCGTCTTCTATTTATGATGTAACGGGCGTTGTGCGTCCGGGCATGCCAAATTATTTTGATCCGGCTCTGGGCGGGCGTTACAAATGGAATGAGCGTGGTGCGGGTTATTTCCGTCCGACCTCCGAGGCGGATGATAGTTGGGACCCGAGCGACCCGATCTATGGTGGATTTTGGGAGGGCGGTCGTCACTGGAGTGAAGTTACGGGAGACGATGGGGTTGCCTTTATCGAATCCGCAGCGGGTTCGGAAGAGCCTTTCTTTATGCAGATCGCCTTTAATGCGCCGCACGATCCGCGACAGTCGCCGCGTTCTTTCCTCGATCAGTATCCTTTGGATGAGGTGGCACTTCCGGAGAATTTTTTAGCGGAACAACCACATGCCATCGCGATGGAGGTTGCCGAGGGCATGACCCGCGATGAAGACCTGGGTCCGTTTCCCCGTACGCCTTACTCGGTTCGTAAGAATCGGCAGGAGTACTTTGCCCTGATTACCCATATGGATGTGCAAATTGGCCGGATTTTAGATGCGCTCGAGGCGAGTGGCCTGATGGAGCAGACTATTATCGTGTACACTTCGGATCACGGTCTGGCCTGTGGGCAGCATGGCCTGATGGGGAAGCAAAACCTCTACGAACACAGCATGAAACCACCGTTGATCCTCTGCGGCGGTGGATTGCCTGCAGGCGAGCAGATCGATACTCCCGTCTACATGCAGGACCTGATGCCGACAACGCTGGAAATGGCGGGTATTCCCATTCCCGAAGACGTAGCTTTTAAGAGCCTCCTGCCGGTTGTCGCGGGGGAGATCTCCTATCCGGCGATTTATGGCGCTTACAAAGACAAACAACGAATGATCCGTGTCGGCAAGATGAAGCTGATTGTCTATCCCCAGAGTGCCACCCGTTTATTATTTGATCTCGAAGAGGACCCGCGGGAAATGAAGAATCTGGCCGAAGACCCGGCCTACCAAAGTGTCCTTGTTCAATTAGAGGAGGCGCTTACCCGGGAGCAGCAAATGCTCGGTGACCCCCTTCTCGGTCATACTTTTTTAAAGGAAGAACTATGAATATATATCTGTTAATAAATAGAATTAGAAAGGGCATGATTGTGGTTTTATCGGTCAGTGCTACCTGTGCTGCTATGGGCGCAAAAGACTTTTCTGTCGGTTCCCGACAGGTGCACCTGGATTTCCACACTTCCGAGAAGTTGCCGGAAATCGGGAAGCACTTTTCAAAAAAGCAGTTTCAAGCGGCATTGATTGCGGGTAACGTTAATGCCATCAATATCTTTGCCAAGGGGCACCATAGCTGGAGCTATTATCCCACCAAGATTGGAGAGATGCATCCCAATCTCGATTTCGATCTTCTCGGTGCACAGATAGAGGCTTGCCACGAGATCGGTGTACTGGCCCCGATTTACTATACCTTTGGCTGGTCACACATCGACGCAGTGAAGCATCCGGAGTGGTGTGCCCGTCGGAAAAATGGAGACGTCATGACCACCCAGCCCTATGATTTCGAGGCACCAGAGGATACCCCAAAGCCGAACTTCCACTGGATTCACATGTGTGTGAACACGTCCTATCATGACCATATTATGGAGCAGATAGAAGAGATCTGCCTGGGCTATCCGGTGGACGGCTTCTGGTTTGATATCTATCAGGTGGCCAATCCCTGCTACTGCGAGACCTGCCGAAAATTGATGAAGGAGTCGGGATATGATGTGGAGAACAAGCAAGCGGTACATCGATTCCAGGGGGAGTCGTTTAAGCGCCATCAGCGGGCCTTGACGGAATTGGTGCATCAGTATCATCCGGAGGCGACTCTCTACTTTAATGGGTGTACTTCTGTTGGGCGCGGGGCGCAGAATTTCAAGCTGAAGATGTACGAGTATAATACCGTGCAGGATTTGGAAGATTTGCCGACTACCTGGGGTGGTTATGATAAGCTGCCCATGCAATCAAAATTCTTCCTTAGCGAGGGCTACCCAATCACCGCGATGAGCGGCAAGTTTCATAAAGCATGGGGAGAGTTTGGTGGATTCAAACATCCCAATGCCTTGACCTATGAGGCGGCTTCGATGATCGCATGGGGAGCGAACTGCAACTTTGGTGATCAATTACATCCCAGCGGCGAGATGGACATGGAGACCTACCGTACCATTGGTGTGGCTTATGATTATGTGGAAAAGATCGAGGCATACGGGGTGGGGGGCATCCCTGCTGCCAGAGTAGCGATCTGGCGTTCTTTTAGTCTGCCGCATGACGAAGGGCTTTCAAGGATGTTGCTCGATGCCAATATCAACTTCAGCGTGGCTAACGCGGGGGACCGGGGTCTCAGCCAATACGATGTAATCATCCTTCCGGGCGTGCCCTGCACGACGGCCAAAGACGTGGAGCGATTGAATCGTTATGTCGCTGATGGAGGCAAACTGCTCCTCATTGGCCAGGGGGCTCTGGATAAAGGGCGTACCCGACTGCAATTCGATACGGGTGCGGAGTACCTCGGAGCCGGTCAGTACGATAAAGATTACCTCGTCGCTGCGGGGGATCTGCAGGCGGGTTTGGTATCCAGTCCGTTTCTTTGCTACAAGCCTGCCTTGCGGGTAAAACCGGAGCAAGGCACCGAAATTCTGGCTTCTGTTCATGAGCCGTATTTCAGCCGGACGTATGGCGCATTCACATCACACCAGAACACACCTTTTCAATTAGAGCCCGCAGCGCATCCGGGAGCGCTGCGCAAGGACAACATCATTCTCCTGACGCACGACTTGGATGAGATGTATTACAAGCACGGGTCGTACTTACACCGCGACTTTTTTGCCAACGTGCTCGGATTGTTCCATGAGCAACCAATGGTTGAAGTCGATTTGCCGAGTGTCGGGCGGGTCAGTTTACTTCATCAACCGGAAGACCGGCGCTATGTCGTACACCTGCTCTACGGGCCTCCGGTCACAAGGGGCGCTTGTGAAGTCATTGAGGACCTGCCGACACTTTTCAATGTGGAGGTCAAGATCGACCTGCCCGTATCCGTCAAGCGAGCCCTTTGGGTGCCGGAAATGAAAGAGTTACCGATTAGCGAAAAGAATGGGAAGCTCTCGGTTACAGTTCCGCAGTTCAGCTGCCACAGCGCGATTGCTTTTGAATACACCGAGAAGTCGACTGATGAGTGAGTATACTATCGGGATTGATTTTGGGACGAATTCGGTTCGGGCAATCGTTGCGGATGTAAGCTCTGGTGCTATTCGGGGTTCGGGTGTCTGCAACTATGAACACGGTGAACAGGGTGTAATCGTCGATGCAAAAGATCCAAACCTCGCGCGGCAGCACCCGGTCGATTACCTCAAGGGCATGGAGCAAGCAGTTAGCTGTGCAATGGATGAAGCAGCTATCGATCCTTCCCGAGTATGTGGGATCGGTGTAGACGCCACCGCGAGTACGCCGATTCCGCTCGATAGCGATGGTCTGGCCTTGGCATTAAAGCCGGAATTTTCCTCGCATCCCGCCGCCATGGCCTGGCTCTGGAAAGACCATACCGCCTCTGCCGAGGCCGAAGAAATCACCGCGCGTGCGAGGGAACTGCGTCCGCATTATTTACGATCCTGTGGCGGGTCTTATTCATCTGAATGGTTCTGGGCAAAGCTGCTACATTGTGCGCGAACGGATCCGGAAATTTATGGTGCAGCCTTCAGCTGGATTGAATTGCATGACTGGATCCCCTTTATCTTAACTGGTCAGCGAACGGCCGGACTCTGTGCAGCCGGGCACAAGGGTCTCTACAGTGTGGGCTGGGGCGGCTACCCCGATGAAGAATTTCTCGCTGCAGTAGATTCGGATTTGGTTCGTGTGCGTGCCACTCTGCCCGAACAGGCACATCACCTCGGTCATTGTGCGGGCTCGTTATCCCTAGAATGGGCCCAGCGACTGGGGCTTCCGAAAGACCTACCCGTAGCGGTCGGGACGATTGATGCCCACTCGGGAGCGGTCGGTTCGGGGATTCGTCCGGGTGTCATGGTCAAGATCATGGGTACCTCGACCTGCGATATTGCAGTTATGCCACTGCAGGGGGCATTACCGGAAATCCCGGGGATTTGTGGGATCGCAAGCGAATCGGTACTCCCCGGTTTCTATGGCCTGGAGGCAGGGCAATCCGCAGTCGGAGACATCTTTAACTGGTTTGTCGAACAGCTTGAGCCGGGTCGGGGCTTAACCCACGAACAGTTAAATGAGCAGGCTAGCGCCCTCCGGCCGGGAGAGTCGGGCCTGCTTGCATTGGACTGGAATAATGGAAACCGATCTGTCCTGGTTGATCCATTGCTCAGCGGACTGATCGTTGGTTTATCATTGCATACGTCCCCGGCGGAAATCTACCGCGCCTTGATTGAAGCAACTGCATTTGGCGCCCGCATGATTACCGATCGGCTCAAGGCTTATGACGTTCCCATCGAGCGAATAATCACTTGTGGCGGGATCTCGGTGAAGAGTCCCTTGGCCATGCAGATCTATGCGGATGTACTGGACTGTCCTATTGAAGTCTCCGGCAATGAACAGAGTTGTGCACTGGGTGCGGCTATGGCAGGCGCTGTTGTCGGTGGTGCCCATCCCGGGTTCAAAGAAGCAGCCACTTCCATGTGCGGTTCGGGAGACCAGACCTATCAGCCGAATCGGGAAAATGTCACGGTCTACCATGAGCTGTTTGATCTGTATGCAAATCTACAGGATCTATTTGGCTTGGGTCGTGCGGTTGTGGATACGGCGTCGCTCATGAAACATTTGATCAGAATACGAGATGCTGTACGGTGCAGGAGTGATTGAATCGCAAATGTTCTATGGGCAGGGCGCTTCATTTTTTGTGACCGAAGATTCAAGAAGCCAGCCTTTCCAATTTATTATACAAATGCTACTTTATCCGATTGTTTCATTATGAAAGCTTCTCGAATACCCGTATTATTTCACTCATTTTCGTTACTTTGCTTTCTTTGGTTGAAGCCTTGTTTCGGTCTTTCCTTGAAAGAGGCTTTTTCGGAGCACTTTCTTGTGGGCACGATTTGGCACGGTTATTCAGTTGATGGAGAAAAAAATAAATTTCTTGCTCAGGAGAAGGCACTGACAGCGACCGAATTTAATGTCATCACACCGGAGAATTGCATGAAGCCCTCGTTCACCCAACCGAAGGAAGGCATATTTACATTCGCCGAAGGGGATGATTTGGTCGCCTTTGCTCAAGAACACTCAATTGCAGTCGTTGGCCATACGCTGGTTTGGAAGAATGATGCACCCCAATGGTTCTTTAAGGATGCCGCCGGTGGGGAGGTCAGTCGTGAAGTATTGATCGAAAGAATGAAAGAGCATATCCGCACGGTGGTCGGCCGTTATCGCGGACGGATTGCTTATTGGGATGTTGTGAACGAAGCGATTGATACCAATTGGATTCAGCAGGAGCAACGCTTTGATGCCTTTTACAAGCCGTGTCCCTGGCTTGATATTATTGGCCCCGAGTACATAGAGATCGCCTATCGTACCGCGCATGAAGCGGACCCGGATGCAAAGCTTCTGTATAATGATTATAATTTAGACCAGCCGGCAAAGCTCGATTTCGCACTGGATATGATTGCTGGCTTGAGAAAACGCGGCGTCCCGATTCACGGCTTGGGCTATCAGGGACACTTCTTTTTAGATGAGCCAACGCTTCCTCTGATCGAGCGTGTTCTGGAAAATTCCCGGAAGGCCGGTGTTCCCCTTCATATTACAGAACTCGATGTCAGTGTGTTGCCCAATGCATGGAAGCACCGTGGCGCCAGTGTAGAGGATAAATTCGAACTCGCCGCCGAATTTAATCCCTATGTTGAAGGGGCTCCGGAGCCTGTCTTACTCGAGCAGGCAAATCGTTATGAGGACTTGTTCAATCTATTCGTGCAATACGCCGACAATATGGAGCGTGTTTCCTTTTGGGGTGTTTGGGATGGCAATAGCTGGCGGGATTACCGACCGATGCTCGGGCGCACCGATTATCCCCTCTTGATCGGTCGTGAATTTGAACGCAAGCCTGCCTATCATGCGGTCATCAAAATGGCCGAGGCCCGCTGAACAAGCACGCTGAGCCTCATTCCAAGCCTACCGAAACTCGATAGAACGCTTTATCCATCGGAGGCGAGCGGTCTAAAAAAAGAATCGCCTCATTTTCGGGAAGGGAGCGTTCGCTCCGGTCGATGATCGTCCAGGAATCGGTTTCCAGTGTGGTCGAACGCCACAAAGAATAAGCACGGCCGGATGTGCCCGGAAATGAAAGCGTATGCGCCGGTTGCTCGTTGGGACTGATCGACAGTTGCCCGGGCACACTGGCCGCATCATTCGGATCGCTCCCGAAGCTCACTTCGTGGAGATTATTAAAGCCATCGGAATCGCTGTCGAGAGCAGCATCGGCGTTGGAGTTTGGATTGAAGCCATGTGCGATTTCATCTGCGTCCGGTATGCCGTCATTATCATCGTCCGGATCAGTGATGTCCGGATAATTGTCTCCGTCTGAATCGACCAAAAGTGTCGCGTAATTCTCCATCAGGCGAATGGAATCTATTCCCGAAGTTGTGTTGTTATGCCGATGGAGGCGAAATCCATCTAAAGTGACCGCTTCGCTCAGCGTGGCGGTAACTGCGTACGGATACGATAATCGGTTTTCCGGAGCCGTAGTGTCATCCGCTTCAGCACCGTAAAGAGTCGCTTCGACAGTTCCTCCATTGCCGGATTTCAAGTGGAGTGCGAAATGCCAGGTGCCTACAGTAGCATTGGTGGGTCCGATACTGTTGCTTAGGTTTTGCCATCCGGAATCTCCCAGCTCAAAGCCAAGTGATCCGTTTATTTTTTTCCCGATGTAGCCGATCTGGGTCGTCTCATTCATGATTTCCAGCCGCACGGAATGTCCGATTGCTATTGGCTCATTAATATCCATGACCATGCTTAGCAGTACATCGGATAGATCATCTGTTCCGCTGCCGATGGTCACAGCAGTTTGAAAGGGCCGACTGAGGCTCGTCCCCTGATCCCCAATCCGTGCTTCCAATCCAGCGCCTCCATCATTCGAAGATGAAGTTTCTACGGGAGCGTATACCCAACTGGAATGGCCTGTCCATGAACCGCCCCAACCAATCCCGCCATTACTGCCGGCTATGGTTTGATCCGCTGTGCCAGCATCGAAGTCTTCTTCAACCAGAAGCTGTAGACCCGGCACGACTACAACTTCCGCCGTATTGCGCCAACTGGAGAATTTGTTTAGCTCGGCTTTTACCGCCAGTCGATAGGATGAAGCCGGTGTCTCCGGAAAATCAGCAGCCAGCGTTAACGAGCCAGTGGAACTGTCGAGCGCGAACAAAGTGTCTTCATTGCCTGAGACGATAGAGTATATATTGGAAGCACCAGCGGGATTGTGGAGGCGCACGCTGCCTGCGGAATCACCGGTCTCCGCATTCGGGTCAACATCTGACAGTCTGGCCGGTACCCAGTGTCCGGTCTCGCGGCTCCAGTGCCGGCCTTTGGTATTTGCTTCGACAAGGATGCGGCAAAATCCCTCGGTCGGCAGATCAGTGGCCGGAAGCTTGACTGAATACGAACCGTCATCGAAAGAACCCAAGCTCGTAACGGAATCCCATTCATCGGGGAAGGCTCCTTTTTCATAGAGTAGAGTCATACCATCTTCGTCTCCATGAAAGAGTTTGACCTCAGCAGGGGCATCCAGCCCCTCCAGAGTAAATTCTACCTTTAAATATCCATCGAATGTACGCACGGCTCGATCCATCACTACGGTCACGGGTATGGTCTCGAGTACGGCGAGTTTACTGGCGTCCATATAGTCGGGTAAGGTGGTCACCGGAGTGATCTGTCGCTGCACAGAATTGTCTAACCACTGGCGGTGGACAATACCGCCCATTTTCATCCGGAGCCATCCGTCTTCAGTGGTGGACCAGTCCTTGGAGCGTATGTTCGCGGTGTTTAGGCTGCTTGCATGGAGAAGATCGATCGCGTGCCAGTTACCGGTTTCATCTTTGATCCAGCCCCGATAATCAAGGATGCGCTTGATCTGCGCGGTTCGTTGACTGGTCACCCCACCGGGTACTTCTACAAATGAGTTGGGAGCGGCAAAGCCATCCCCCTCGGAAGCCAGTTCCGCATCATCCAGATAATCGCGTCCCGCAGCATAAAACTTCCATTCGCTCAGCGCTTCATCCCAGTAGTAACCGATATAGGTGCGATAACGGTATTGATCGTCGGCCACATGAGACTCCATGCGAAGCGCCAGCACAAGATTGTCAATAGTCCGCCCCTCCAGCGGGTTTCCATTTCTTGGTTTAACACCGGACCCTTCGTGCCCGTATCCGTCAAAAATCTGCTCTCCATTGCCTACAGCCAGTAGATGGCTTCGCTCGGGGACCGGTGGTTGGGATTGATTGGCATTGTATGACCACATCGAGAAATTGGCGGCGTCTGGAACAAAAAAATCATTCTCTCCACGGTCACTCGAATCGGAGGGTGCGTACGTCACCCCATAATAACCAAATTTGGTAGTGACCGGTGCGTAGAAACTAAAAACCTCATCGGCCGAAAAATCAGGGCGCATTTCCACTACATAAAGGCTGTGCCCCAAGCCAGAGGCGTTTAAGGTACTGCTAAGCAGACTGCCGTGTACGGCATAAGGTCTCCATCGCGCGCGCAGTAGATAGGCATTTTCTAAGGCTTCACCGCTTAACTCAACTTTGTGGATCTCACCGGCTTCTTGATTCCCATTGAGATCCCGCAGTTCGATCTCGAGATACTGAATCGCTGCTTCGGAGATGCCCGCCTCTTGGATTGTTGCTGTAAGGTTCCAGGGCTGGGCGCTTGTACCGTCGGAAACAGTTGTGACCACCGTTTGTTCCAGATCGCCCAAGCGGACGATTAATTCGATCCCGGCATTCGCGGTTTCAAGAAATACGTTGACCGAAACAGAGCCGGTCTGTCTCGGCATGATCGGCCAAAGGACTTTTTGTCCGATGCTGTCGATCTCATCAATCGTCGCAAACGTCTGGTTTGAGTTGAATTCAGATCCCGGAATAGAAGAGGCGGTGGAGCCGGTCAGCTTGGGTCCCTTGGGGTAAAAGAAGCAGGAATCGGGAGTCAGTATGAAACGATTATCCTGTGCCTGCTGCCCCATTACGATGTCTTTGTATTCTGCAGTTGTTTGCAGAATGACCTCTTCTACAGAAGAGTCCAGCTGGCTCAGCGCTAGGGCAAAGGAGCCGCTAAAAAGCTGCATTGCGCAAAGCGGCAATAGATATCTTGGAAAGCTTGCAATGAAGATCGGCTGCTTACGGATACCAGAAGAGGAGGCGGACTGTCGAATCATGTGCTTGTACAGTAGGAGAGATGAGTACCAGAGGGATTGTTTTTCTAATAAATAACGTACTTCAGCGAATACTCTCCATTCGACGAATCCACAAGTTTGGAATTTTTCTACAGGTGAATCAAACCGTATACCGTAGAGAGCCGGTAGAATGGTTAATCAGCGGTAGCGCAGGCTGTCATGCCATAGTATCGTCTTGAGGGAGCTGCTGCCTGTTCGGATACCGTTATCTTATGGAGTCTGATCCAGTAGGCGCACCCGATAAAATGCCGAGGCATTGTCTTCGCGGGGAAAGACTCTGCTGATCGTTCTGCCGTTACCTTCAAAAAGCTCGATGCTTGTCCAGTCTTGTAGGTTTTCTGATTGCTCAATAGCGAGTAAACCACCGACCGGGGATTGTACTGTAATATCGACTGAAAGAGAGCTGGCATACTCACTGATCTCCATGGCCAAACCCATTTGTGGAGTGGATGCAGACGATGTGGGGCTTGTTTGATTGGTTAATTCGAAATTGTCCTCAAATCCATCCGTGTCTGTATCTTTATTGTTTGGATTTGTATTGTCTGTGTTCACTTCCACATAGTCGTTGAGGCCGTAGCAGGGCCCCATTTTTTTTGTTTTTAGATTGCCCGATCCGACGTCGGCATGGTCATCTGTTCATGGCCGGGTCCTATGCAATGCCCGTTCGGATGAACCCCGTCAGGTCCGGAAGGAAGCAGCGGTAATCGGAACAGCATGTCGTAGGGTGCCTGGCCACTTTTGTCTGGGCCTTTGGCTGCTCGACTTACTCTTTTTACTGCGGGGTCACACCCTTTTTCAGGAGGATGTTTCCGTATTTAGCGGTTTCGCCCGTCATAACGACGGCAAAGGCTTCGCGCGCGCGGTCGTAGAAGGCAAAGCGGTCGATTCGCTCGGTCGCAGGGGCCGCCGGGACGTGCTTTTCAATGGCCGTACGATAGGCGGTTTCGACGGCGGGATCGAGGGTGTCGCCTTCCACTGCGGACATCATAGAGAGCGGGGACGCCACGTAGCTGTCGAGTTCGAAGAGGGGGAGGATGGCATTGAGCAAATCGGGAATGCGCAGTCCGTCGGCCCGGAGCACATTTTCATTAAACGACTCTGCCGGGAAGTGGGCATCGGCGAGGATGATTTCATCGCCGTGACCCATGCGGGCCAGAGTGGCGAGGAGTTCCGGGGAGAGGAGAGGGGAGATACCTTTGAGCATGACAATTAGATGGTTGGATGGATGAAGGGTTCAATTGGACGGGCGGCCTCGTTTGCTGCGACGAATTGGTCGCGCTCGGTGGCACCGTTAAAAAGATAGAGAGCATAGCCACCAAATCCGCCACCGCAGTACTTGCGGCCTCTTGCTCCGTTTGCCTCCGGCAGTGGCTGCATGCCTTCCTGCAGTTGCACTTGATAGCTCATCGCGACGGCTTCCGCCAGTCGGTCAAAGTCGTTCCGCTCGACGGCTTCAGCCGCTACCAGACCGGCTTTTTCAATTAAATCGTAGTTGCGCTCCTGATCGACTACGCCCGGGGTGTCGTGATCCGATCCGGTATAGAAGAGCGCCATCCGCCGACCCAGCATGGTGCCGTCGCGTTTCAGGTAGAGGCTTGGGCGGTCACCACTTTTCCAAACACAGAGACCGGACTCCCGGATCACTGCGGGGTCCTGCCAGCCGACTCCGAGGTTGAGCTCACTGGAAACACCGGACTTGCCATTGAGCAGAGCCCAGGCACCACTCCCGCCCAGCCCGGCACGTTTTTCGTAGTCCCAACCGCGCAGACTTACGGTCGGAGAGATGGCGCAGTTGACGATGTAGGCGCCCTCGCGTGCATAGCGGGGTACATCGAGCCAGCCACCGGCAAAGTCGACCCGGAGGGGCGATACATCGGGTGCCTGAATCCATTGCACGATGCCCGAGGAGGAGACAGGCGGAAACTGGGGCGGGGTCTTGGGCAACTTTACATAAGTCGCCCCGACCTCAGCACAAAGTGCTTTTTTCATCTCTGCGTACTGATCGTCTTCCGTCACCGCTAGTACGTCAGGTCGGATCCGCCGGAAATGATCCTGAAAGTCCAGCCCATGCGCCTCGTTTTCCCCGATCACTGCGTCGTCTACCATAGTCAGGTTGCGCAGGAGGGCGAGCTTGTGTTCCTCCGGCAGGGAAGAGCGGCGTTCCTTATGATTCCAGAGTACCAGATCGGAAGCAAAGCATACGGTCAAGTGGTCGCCCAAAGCGCGCGCTTCGGAGAAGAATTGGACATGTCCGGCATGGATGATGTCATAGCAACCCGAGACAAATATTTTTTTCATCGCGACTCAGCTTGCGAAGAAAGGATGGGGGGACGAGCCCAAAAAAGCGCCCACCGACGGAAGGTCGGGGGTGTTGTCAAGGGCGTCTATTTATAGAGAGGGCCGTAGGCCTGACAGGCGCGGAAGTCGGCACTTTCCAGATCGGCAGTGCCAAAGGCGCGCCAGGCGCTTGGCCGGAAGATGCGCTCTTCTTCAACGTTGTGCATGTAGACCGGGATGCGGAGGAGGGAGGCGAGGGTGATGTAGAGGTGGCCGACATGACCCGCGGTCAGGACGCAGTGGTTGGCGCCCCAGTTGTTCATCACCTCATAGGTCGAGCGGAAGGCGCCGCTGCCGTTCAGTTTCGGGGCAAACCAGGTGGTCGGCCAAGTGGGATTGGTGCGCTGGTCAAGTGCATCGTGCACCGCTTCCGGCAGGTCGACGGTCCAGCCCTCGGCAATTTGTAGGCAGGGGCCCAGTTCGCCGGCCAAGTTGAGCCGGATCATCGTGGCCGGCATGCCGCCTCGGGTGCGGAAGCGGGTGCTCATGCCACCGCCGGGAAAGTATTCAGACATCGAGGGGTGCCAGGTCGTATTTTTCAGGCTAGCCTGTACTTCCGCATCGGTAATATCCCAGAAGGGCTTCATCGTGGGACGGCCTTCGTCATCGGTCTGGTCACCGGTTCCATCAAGTGCTGCCGGCCCCGAGTTGATCAAGTGAAGCAGACCGTTCCCCGCCGGTTCTTCCAGCGCATAGCCATCGGCCACGCGAGCCACCGCATCCGGGCTCCAGTAGGTGCGCAGATCGGCAAAGATCTGTGCGCTGTTGGTCAGGAGTTGGCCGAAGAGCATCCCGGCGCCGTTCAGTGCATCGTTCTCGGTTGCCATTATATAGGGAGGGCGTTTGCCGTCCCAGTCAAAGGAGGTATTGAGGATGGCCTCCATGAGGTCGCCGTTGGGGAAGTGATCCGTCCATTGACGCTGCCCCTGAAAACCGGCGGCAATGGCGTAGTGACCCTGAGCTTGTTCGCCATATCCGATTTCGGCCAGCTTGGGGTTGCCGACCATCAGATCACGCGCGATCAGGGCCATCTTGACGGAGTCTTCCCATTCCTGATCGAGTTGTTCCCGGGTGCGCTTGGCTGCCTCATTATTGTAGTCTTCTCCTTCCGGGCAGTTTTCTTTAACCCAGGCAAGCGCCTTGGCGTATTCCTCCGGATCGTAGATTCCCTTGTGCATTCGCCCAAGAAATTCCGACATGTCGATGGTTTCAACGCGCATGCCGAGGCTTTGCTCCCAGAAGCGGGTGTCGACCACAGAACCGGCGATGCCCATCGAGGTACCGCCCATCGAGAGGTAGGCTTTGCCCCGCATGTAGGCTACTGCCAGCCCGGCACGGGCGAAGTTCAGCAGTTTTTCCACGACGTCTTCCGGCATGTGCTCATCCCCCGCCTCTTGCACATCTTTTCCGTAGATGCCGAAAGCGGGGATGCCCTTCTGGGTGTGTCCGGCCAGCACCGCGGCGAGGTAGACGGCACCCGGCCGCTCCGTGCCGTTGAATCCCCAGACCGCCTTGGGGCGATGCGGATCCATGTCCATTGTCTCTGAGCCGTAGCACCAGCAGGGGGTCACGGTCAAGGAGAGCCCCACGCCCTCGCGTTGAAATTTCTCCTCACAGGCGGCAGCTTCACTAATGCCCCCGATGTTGCTATCGGCAATGACACACTCCACCGGGCTGCCATCGAGATTGCGTAGCTCGCTTGTGTAGAGATCAGCCACCCGTTTGGCCATTGCCATGGTCTGTTCTTCGAGCGATTCACGTACACCACCGAGGCGTCCGTCAATGGTCGGGCGAATGCCGATTTTTGGAAAAGTGAAGGGATGTTTCTTCATAATAGATGCTTGCTGGTTAACGGCTATGGTTTCTTCGTCTCGTGCGGCTAGGAGCCTGAACGGATGCAGGCGTATCGTTCGGCGGATGGCTCATGGCTCTGAGGCAAAAGGGTTTTCTTGTTGGTAGATTTATTCGATGATGCGCAGGGATTGCATGGCTTCTTGACTGGTCTCGGCTTGTCGTTCCGCCATTTCCGGGAGGCTCAGGTCTTCGTCGTAGCTGGGGATCATCGCTTTCATTCGGGCGTGTCCAGTCGGGCTGGACAAAGTTTCGGCGAAGCATTTTTGCACGATTTCGAGAATGATGTTGGTGGAAACAGATGCGCCGGGGGATGCCCCGAGGAGGGCAGAGAGACTGCGCTCGGAGTCGGTCACAACCTCGGTGCCGAAGTGGACGATCCCGGCGTCACCATCCTCTTTCTTGATCGCCTGTACACGAATGCCGGCATCGATCAGCTTCCAGTCGGCTGTCTGTGCGCCGGGGAAGAAATTGCGGAGTTCGCCCATGCGGGTCTGCATGCTCTGGGTACCTTGTTGGATGAGATAGCGTACAAGCGGGATATTGTAGAGGCCGACCTTGATTAAAGACCCAATGTTATCCGGGCGAATAGAGCCCGGGAGGTCGAGAAGGCTGCCCCGCTCATGTAGAAACTTGGTTGTCCATGCGGCATAGGGGCCAAAGAGCAGCGACTTCTTCCCGTCGATAATACGGGTGTCAAGATGGGGGACCGCCATGGTAGGAGCCGCGCCGGGCGACATGCCATAGACCTTGGCGTCGTGTTGAGCGATCAGTTCCGGCTTATCGGAGATGAGCCATTGTCCGCCGATGGGGAAGCCACCAAATCCTTTGGCCTCTGCGATGCCTGATTTTTGCAGAAGGGGGAGCGAGCCGCCCCCGGCCCCAATGAAGACAAATTTTGCCCGGTTTAGAAAGCTGCGCTTGTTCGTCAAATCGGTAACTGCGATCTCCCACTGACCGTCTTTTCGGGTCAGGTCGGTCACCCGGTGAGAGGTGGCAAATCCGCAGCCCGGCTGCTGTCCGAGCCAGTGAACCAGCTTCGCTGCGAGTGTGCCGAAATTGACATCAGTACCGTGTGGCATGCGGGTCATCGCCACCGGTTCGTCTTCTGCGCGTCCTTCGAGAATGAGGGGCGCCCATTGGCGGATAGTCTCGCGGTCCTCCGTGTACGCCATCTCCCTGAAGAAGTGGTGTTGGCTCATCTGGCGGTGGCGGGAGCGGAGAAAGTCCACCTGTTCCTGCCCGTAAACAAAACTGAGATGGGGGACCGGGTTGATGAAGTCTTCCGGGTCTTCGATCATCCCGCTGCGCACAGCGTGCCCCCAAAACTGCAGGGAGTGGGTAAACTGGTGGCAGATCTCGATCGCTTGATCGATTTCCACCTCCCCGTCCGGGCCGTAGTCCGGGGTGTAGCTGAGTTCGCAGAGTCCGGCATGACCGGTTCCCGCATTATGCCAACCGTTGGAGGCCTCCAGGGAGAGTTCCTCGGTCAGTTCGTAGAGTTGGATGCGCAGAGCGGGATCCAGTTCCTTCAGGAGCGCACCGAGGGTGGCCGACATGATACCACTGCCGATAAGGACGACATCCGGATCTTCACTGTGTTCTGCGCTTTTCATAAGATGGGTTGCGGTTAGGCGTGGCTATGATGGATGGTTTCAAATGTCTCTTTTGCCCGTGTCCAGAGTTCCGAATCTTCCGGCCTGTAGGTTTCCACCAGAGAGGATGCGAGGACGATACGACGACCTTCGGAAAGATCCGCAATCTCGCCATCGGCCAGCATCTGGGCGAGAATATTGCCCAGGCCGGTGGCTTCCACCGGGCAGGCCGCTACTTCAATGCCAATGGCATTTGCCGCAAACTGGTTGAGCAGTTTGTCCTGACAACCGCCCCCGACGATATGCAGGGTGCGGGGCGGGTGATCGGTATAGCGGATCAGTTTTTCCCAGACTGTGGCGTAGCGCAGGGCCAGGCTTTCGTAGATGCAGCGAATGATCTGGCCTTTGCTTTCCGGTACCGGCTGACCGGTGTCGCGGCAAAAGGACTGGATCTTTTCCGGCATCTCCCCGGCTTCTATAAAACGCGGGTCATCCGGGTCAATCAGACTGCGGAACGGTTCGGCTTCTGCTGCAAGCGAGGCCATTTTGCCATAGGGCACCTCTTCGCCTTTAAGCCGCCAGCAACGCTTCGACTCCTGGATCAGCCAGAGCCCGCAGATATTTTTTAGGAAACGCACGGTATGACCCACTCCAATTTCATTGGTAAAGGCATCGGAAAAGGATTGGTCATTGATCACCGGTTCGGGGAGTTCGAGCCCCATGAGCGACCAGGTACCGCTGCTCAAATAGGCCGGGGTGGGCGACTGGCTGGGCACCGCCGCTACTGCGCTGGCCGTATCATGCCCTGCCACAGTAATTACATTGACCCCCGATAGCCCGGTTTCTTTAGCCACTGAATCGGTCAATCTACCAAGGACAGTGCCCGGATCACTGATTGTCTTGAAGAGATGCCGGGGGAGTCCGAGTTGTTCGATCAAAGCATAGTCCCAGTCACCCAAAGTCGGATTGTAGAGTTGCGAGGTACTGGCTATGCTTCGCTCCTGAGTCTTCTCACCGGTCAGCCAGTAGCCCAGCAGGTCAGGAGTAAAGAGGAGATCCTCCGCCTCTTGCAATACGCGGTTGCCCGTTTCCACTTCCGAGAGGAGTTGAAAGATCGTGTTGAAAAACATGAACTGGATGCCGGTCGACTGATAGATCGATTCCTTCGGCACCTTCTTATAGGCCGCTTCCATCATGCCGTCAGTGCGACTGTCGCGGTATTGATAGGGCAGCCCGAGAAGACGACCTTCCCCGTCGATCAATCCGTAATCCACCCCCCAGGTGTCAATGCCCATACTGACCGTGCTTTCGCCGTAGGTTTCCGCCACTTTTTTCAGGCCCTCTAAAATGTCCTGATAAAGGGAGACCGGGTTCCAGTGCCAACCGCTGGGCAGCTCGACCGGCTGGTTAGCGAAGCGGTTCATCTCGTGCAGCTCGATGCGCATGCCGTCAAATTCACCGGCTAAAACGCGACCACTGCCGGCTCCCAGATCAATCGCAATATACACTTTATTTTGGCTCATTCAGTCGATGCTTCTAAGGCTGTAGAATGTCGATTCACGACTTGTCAGCGATCGTAAGAATCAGTCCGGTGCTACGTATGTCCCGGGCTAATGCCTCACTGATCCCGCTGTCCGTGATGATGTGGTCAATGTCTCGAATGCCCGCAAAGTAGTATTCGGAACGTTGCTGAAATTTGCTTGAATCGATCAGTAGAACAACCTCTTCGGCATACTGCAGGAGACGCTCCTTATAACTGGCTTGTTCTTCAAAGCCTTCGCTCGCGCCCCGTTTCAGATCAAAGCCGATCGAGGAAATAAAGGCCGTATGAATATGATGACGACGCAGCGTTTCCGTCGAGTCATTGCCGACAAAGGTATGGGTCTTCGGATGGTAGCCGCCCCCCGTCGAGATCACTTGTACATTTTGCATGCTCACCAGTTGTTGTAAGACGCCAAAGGCGTTGGTCACCACCCGGTAGGGCAAGTCGGGCAGTGCCGAGACCAGTGCAAATGCGGTCGTGCTGCTGTCAAAGGCATAGGTGCGACCGGGATGTATCCATTCCATCGCGGCCTGGGCAATGGCCTGCTTGTTCGGTATGTTCAGGCTGCTTCGCTCACTAAACGATTGCAGACGCGGACGCCCGCTCCGACTGCAGGCACCCCCGTGGATGCGGGTTAATTGATTGCTTTCAGCCAGTGTTTGCAGATCCCGGCGGATCGTCTCATCGGTCACCGCAAACTCGGTTGCCAGGTCAATCGTTCGCACCGTGCCGCGTTCTTCGAGCATACTAACAATGTGGTTTTGACGTTCTTGAGCGAGCATGTGTGAATTTTCGGATGTTTATTGACTTTTACAAGTATTATCTTGTTTTCTTTTTATTTTGTTGGCATTTAAGTACATAAAATACAGATTTCAACAAAATACCAAATAATTCCAAATTATATTTTATGGCAACGATGTATACACATGTGACGGATCTATGGGAGGATACCAAGGCGGCTTCGCTCAGCCCGGTCGAGCGGCTCGTCTATCGCTCCAATCTATTGGGCGAAGACCAGCGCATCACCAATACCGGTGGTGGTAACACCTCCTCCAAGCTGGTGCAAAAAGATCCCCTCAGCGGAGAATCTGTCGATGTACTCTGGGTCAAGGGGTCCGGCGGAGACTTGCGCACCTCAAAGGTGGCCAATTTTTCCTCACTCTATCAAGACAAGCTCATCGCCCTGCAGGATATCTACGCAGCGACCGAACCGAATGGCGTGAAGACCGAGATCGAGGACCAGATGGTTCAGATGTATCCGCATACAACCTTCAATCTCAATCCCCGTCCATCCTCTATCGATACACCCCTGCACAGTTTTATCGGAGCCAAGCATGTCGATCATATGCACCCGATCTCCTTTATTTCGATTGCCGCCTGTAAGCAATCCGAAGCCTTAACCAAAGAGATCTATGGCCATGACCTCGCCTATCTCCCCTGGCAGCGACCGGGATTCGATCTCGGTTTGCAGATGCAGGAAGTCTATCAAAAGAATAAAGACTGCGTCGGTATCAACATGGGCCAACATGGTCTCATCAATTGGGCCGATGACGACAAAGCCTGTTATTACCGGACACTCGATTTGATCGAAAAAGCAGGGGTCTACATCGCCTCTAAAGACCGCGGTGAAATGACCTTCGGTGGACAAAAGTATGTTTCGCCGACTGCGGAAACAGCGCGAGAGATGACCCTGCAAATACTGCCCTTCCTGCGCGGAGAGGTATCGCAGAAGAACCGCTTTATCGCTACCGTGCACCGCGATGATGCGGTCCTCGAATTTGTCAACTCGGAGGACGCCATGCGATTAGCCGAGATCGGGACTTCCTGCCCCGACCATTTTCTCCGCACCAAGATCAAGCCGCTCTACATCGACTGGGATCCCGCGACAAATGATGTCGCCCAACTCAAGGCCCTTCTTCTCGAGGGACTCGAGCAATACCGCAAAGATTACGCCGCCTATTATGAATCTTGCAAGCATGCCAACTCACCGGCCATGCGCGACGCCAGTCCCACGGTCATCCTTATCCCCGGCTTGGGCCTGATCGCATTCGGTAAGAATAAATCCGAGTCCCGCGTGACTGCAGAATTTTATAACTGTGCGATTGGTGTGATGCGCGGAGCAGAAGCGATCGACGAGTACATTGGTCTGCCCCGCCAGGAAGCCTTCGACATTGAATACTGGCTCCTCGAAGAAGCCAAGCTGCAGCGCATGCCGAAAGAAAAAGAGTTTGCCCGCAAAGTCGTCGTGGTCATCGGTGCCGGTTCCGGCATCGGTAAAGAGACCGCCTTCCGATTCGCCAAAGAGGGCGCACACGTGGTTTGCGCGGATCTCGATTCCGCCGCCGCCGAAGCGACCGCCAGCGAGATCTCCGAGCAAGTCGGTATGGGCATTGGCGTCGCCGGTACCGGTGTCTCCAGCTGCGGAAATGTCATTGGCTGTGCCATCGATATCACCGACGAGGACAGCATCCGTAGCTGCTACGAGGATGCCGTCTATGCCTTCGGGGGCATCGATGTCATCGCCCTGACCGCCGGCATCTTCCTTGCGCCAAACGTCGACGGTGAGTTTTCGACCAAGCAGTGGGAACTCGTCTTCAAGGTAAACTCCATCGGGCCCTACCTCGTAGCCGATGGCGCCAAAGCAATCTTTACCGCGCAGGGCCGGCATTTAAAAAGTACCGTCGTCATCACCACTTCAGTCAATGGAGTCGTCTCGAAAAAAGGTTCGGTCGCTTATGATTCTTCCAAAGCCGCGGGTAACCACATCGTCCGCGAACTAGCAGTCGAGCTCGCTCCCTTCGCCCGGGTCAATGCCGTGGCCCCGGCTACCGTGGTCGAAGGCTCACTCATGTTCCCCCGCGACCGGGTCATGGCCTCTCTTGCCAAGTATGCAATCGACTACTCTGAAGAAGAGAGCACCGAAGCACTGCGTACGAAATTGGCAAAATTCTATGCCAGCCGCACCCTGACTAACGAGCCGATCACGCCGGCCGATCAGGCGGAAGCCATCTACTTTATGGCCAGCGATAAATCCTCCAAAACCACCGGCCTCGTCTTTAATGTCGACGGTGGTCTGCACGAAGCCTTCCTCCGCTAAGAGCGACCCTGAACCGATGCCAAACGATCCCTTAGAACGACTCGTCTCCCTCTCCCGGGAATTTGGAAGGGAAGACCGCGCCTGGGCCATCCTCGGTGAGGGCAACACCAGCACGCGGATTGATGATGGCCGCTTTTATGTCAAAGCATCCGGCAGTCGACTGGGCGAAGCCACCCGAGAAGATTTTACTGAAGTCGATCTGCACCGTGCGCTCGAGTATGTTGCCCGGCCGTCCCTGACCGACGAAGAAGTCCAGGCCGCCCTGGATTCCATCAAGCTCGACCCCGCAGCCAAACGTCCCTCCGTGGAAACCTTCGTCCACGCTGTCTGTCTCGAGGAGGGCGACTGCCGTTGGGTCGGACACGGGCACCCCGAATCCGTCCTCTCCATCCTTTGCAGTCAAGCCGGCGCCCAACCCTACAGCGAACACATCTTTCCCGATGCTATCGTTGTCTGTGGTCGCAGTTTCGCCGTCGTCCCCTATGTTGATCCCGGCTTTAAACTCGCCCACGCCGTGCGCGATGCCCTGCGCACCTTCAAGAAAGCCCACGGGAAGGCACCAAAGATCATTTTCCTCGAAAATCACGGCCCCTTCCTCCTCGGCCAATCCGACCTCGATGTCCTCAATACCATGAAGATGTTGGACAAGTGGTCAAAGATCCTCCTGGCCAACCGGCACTTCGGCGGAGCCAACTACCTTTCCCCTGAAGAGTCCGATCGCATAGAAGGGCGACTTGACGAAGCCTACCGCCGGAAGCGGCTCCTCGAAGCGGAAAAGTAGCCTCCAAATACGGGAAAACCTCAACTTGGGCTTGCAGCTAGCCGCGGCTTTTTAAACAGTCATCCGATCCATATATCTGATGAATAAAGATCCTATCCGCATCGCAGTCACCGGAGCCGCCGGCAATATCGGCTACGCTCTACTCTTCCGCATCGCCTCCGGTGCCATGTTTGGCCCCGACCAGCCGGTCGCCCTCAACCTCGTGGAGATCGAGCCCGGCATGGCCGCCCTCAAAGGTGTCGCCATGGAGCTCGACGACTGTGCCTTCCCCCTCCTTACCGAGATCGTTCAGACTTCCGACCTCAGCGAAGGCTTCAAGGACATCGACTGGGCACTCCTCGTCGGATCCGTCCCCCGCAAGCAGGGCATGGAGCGCGCCGACCTCCTCGGGATCAACGGCAAAGTCTTTGTCGGCCAGGGCAAAGCGATCAACGACCACGCTAAACCCGGCGTCCGCGTCCTCGTTGTCGGCAACCCCTGCAACACCAACTGCCTCATCGCCATGAAGAGCGCACCCAACATTCCCGACGAGCAGTTCTTCGCCATGACCCGCCTCGATGAGAACCGCGCCAAGACCCAACTCGCGCAGAAGGCCGGCGTCCCCGTCGATCAAGTCTCCCAACTTTGCGTCTGGGGCAACCACAGCCCCAGCATGTTCCCCGACTTCTACAACGCCAAGATCGGTGAACAGACAGCGACCGAGGTCATCACCGATGATGTCTGGCTCAAAGACACCTTCGTTCCCACCGTCGGGCAACGCGGTAAAGCCATCATCGATGCCCGTGGCGCCTCCTCCGCCGCTTCCGCGGCCAACGCCGTCGTCGATACCGTGCGTGACTTGACCACCCCGACCGAGGGCGACGATTTCCACTCCGTCTGTGTCGCCTCCAGCGGGCAGTACGGCACCCCCGAAGGCATCATTACCTCCCTTCCCATTCAGGTTGACGCTGCGGGTAACTGGCAGGTCGTCGAAGGCATCACCCTGACCGACTATGCCAAGGAAAAGATCCAGGCGACCAACGACGAACTCCTCGAAGAGCGCACACTCGCCTTCGGGCAGCTCGGACTCAGCGTCTAGCGATCCCCCTTCCGCAACCAACTTTTTCAGCCAGACGGGTGCACCGTCTGGCTTTTTCATGCCCCGGTGCACCCGCGTCATCCGTCGCCCTAGCTCCTAGCTCCATTGCCTGAGCAGTCAGTTACACCTTTTCCAATCCG
>DKOA01000050.1:0-968 GCA_002469895.1 Opitutia bacterium UBA7374 | reverse complement strand
AGTTGTCCTTCTTTGCGTCTTTTGCGCCTTCTCGCGGCTAACAATCATCCACCAGAGGACCCGTAAACAGAACACCGCAAGTTCCATGCTTTGAAACGCTCCGCTCTTCGCGAACTCTGCGGTTCCATTACCCATATCCTGACTTTTTGATGCCTTGACATCAAAATTGCATCGAATACCTTTAAAATATGCGAACAACCTTAACCATTGATCCGGACGTAGCGGAGCGTCTCCGGCAGGAGATGAAGGCGGGGAAGCTGCCCTTCAAGCGCGTCGTCAACGAGAAGTTGCGTATCGGACTCGGTATGCAAACGAAGACGAAATCAAAGCCCTACAAAGTGAAGCCTTTTGAGTCGGCCTATGTTGCCGATGCAGCACACCGCAGCATGAACCGGCTGGCCGATGAGCTGGAGACCGAGACTTATCTGAACAAAGAATCGAAGTAGCGCGTCGTGATATTGCCGGATGTCAACCTACTGCTCTATGCCCATAATCGTGCCGATCCCCGGCATATGCAGGCCAAGGATTGGTGGGAGACGCAGCTCAACAGTACACAGCCCGTGGCCCTCTGCTGGGTGGCGATTAACGGTTTTATTCGGATCAGCACACACCCCCGTGTTTTAGTGAAGCCATTGATGGCAAAGCAGGCCACAGCTTACGTGCGTACATGGATGGCGCAGAGGAATGTACTCCTCATTGAACCGGGTTTGGCCTTCCCGGATATTTACCTCAACTCAATCGAAAAACTCGGAGCCGGTGGGAATCTCACCACAGATGCATATTTAGCGGCCCTGGCCGTGGAGCATCAGGCAGAATTACAAAGTACGGATACAGACTTTGCCTCCTTCAGCGGCCTGCGTTGGCGTAATCCACTGCGATAAGAATTTGTTTATCCGCAGGGGCCGTAGAGGCCGCAGATTTCCACAGATTGCCTTGTCGGATCCGCGTACATCCGTGGCTACTCTATT
>DKOA01000025.1 GCA_002469895.1 Opitutia bacterium UBA7374 | reverse complement strand
AACGAAGACTTCCTAAAGCTTCTCAACCGCTAAGCATTGACGCAATTCGGATTAAAAAGCCATTAACATTCAGACGACGATTTGAATTAGCGGGGTATCATCAGAGTTTTAAATGGCTTTTATGGAGCAACCCTATAGATTAACTAGAATAAAGACAGACGACACATACACACGATCTCCCTGTTTATCCCGTTATGAGACTTCGCTTCGCACTTATTGTATTGTCAGCGTTCATACTGGCATCGAACTCAAACGGAGATATTGTGTTCGGCGAAATAAAAGGCCTTAGAATACCACTATTCGCAAAAGATACTGGAAATGTCATTTGCTGGTTCCGCTGCCCCGAAGTAAGGCAATCCTACAAAAAGGTTGGATTTTTCAAAGTCCCACACCCCGAAAGATCTTTTACCGATCCTGTATTTGAACTCTTTTCAATCGAAACACTTGAAATGCACCGTCCTGAAATCACCACGTTTGTTCAGAAAATACTAAAACAGAAACACACCGGAGTTATACGCATAAAAAGTCAAAGCTGCGAACTTTTCTCTTCTCGTCTAAAATCTGATATTATCTATTTTATATCCAATGAAACTGATTAGTTTAATAATTCTATTTGCTATCGCTTCAAATGCTTCAGCGAGCTTGTTTACAGCTCGAAATAAATTATTTTCCGGCAATGCAAGTGAAGCCGAGACCCAACTGCTAAACGTACTAAAGAACGAACCTCAAAACTTCGAAGCCAACGCGCTAATTATCTTTTGCCATATAGCAGGCTGGGCGCAACGCGACCTGGCAAGTCATCTGGAAGATGAACTCGGGGCCAGACAACCAGCATTAAATGACTTTCTAGATTTTGAGAACGCCATTGAAAATCCATCCGAAGAAAGCCTTCTGGTATCCCCTAAGCCATACAACACAACCTATGAATTCAGAGACTTATATAACACAGAATCCGTTGCAGGAAAGGAGTATCCAAAAACAAAGGATGGGGCTAACTTGGATGAAGTTATTACATTCTCGTTAATTGAAAACAACCCTACCATTGAGCTAATCGACCAGATCATCTCCAGAATCGATATGGCCAGTGAATACGGAAGCGCTTATTTTTTACCATCCCAAACAGGACTGACAAAAGTTCTGCTCGTCGAAAAGCTTGATTTAAAAATACTAAAAGCGCAGCTACTTGGATATAAAGCAGCGGCATTACTAGCTAGCATGTATAAGTACCCTGTCAATCTAACCCTAGGAAATTACCTCAAACACGAAACAGATAATAATGCATTCCCTTTTTGGAATGAACACCCCCAGCTTCTTTCCCTAGCAAGCCAATCAACGAACAATGGGACCAAAGCAAAGCTGCTTCTTGATCAAGCTGTTTCTATTTACTATGAAACCGCTGACGCTCTCTTTAGGCGTAGCGAAAACGACCTTTATCTATACCCGGTAATTCCATATGAAAACAGCCTAGAAGCCCGTTCGGAATTCGAAAGCTCGGTAGAAACTTTTGAAAAACTGCTAACTCAGCAAGTTTCCATTGCGAGACAGTCAAACGATTTCCTTCACGTCTATAATGGATCTAGCAACTACGGATATATTTACAGACATACATCCAACTATCCGTACTATCCTTTTTCGTATTTGTATTGGGACTCATTGGGGGAATTGTATGACCAGCTTCCATATTTTCTAAACGAAGTTAACGAATTAGAATTTTCGTTTGAAGATTATTGGTACTACTTCAAACCAAATCTGGAAAATCCTCCGCCCGGCCTCTTCCCTGCATCAGTGACTGAATCGGAATACTTCCCTTATTACCATCCAAGTTTTGAATTCTCCCACTCAAACCCAGATGCCAAAGTCTCGCTGGAGCCTTTAATGCGGACGAATCCTGTAAACCTGCGTGCAGTCGTTCCAGAATCCGACAACACCGGCTTCATTATTAACTCTACGGATGCTCTAAATAACAGCGGCTTGTATTCTGGCGTTAATGGTGACTACATTGATCAGCTTTTATATTCTAGAGGTTTGCTCCAGGATTTTAGCGTTACCGACTACGATAATGACGGCCTCAGCTATCATGAAGAAACCCAAGTTCATAATACTGACCCAAACAACCCAGATAGCGATCAAGACGGAATGTCCGATGGCATGGAAGTCAAATACAAGCTGCTTGGCTTCGATCCTAATTCACCATCCACTGTATTAATGGAATTATTAATTCAAATGGCCTTCGAATTACCCTACGAAACAACCGAGATTACTACGGCAAGCCAGTTGATGGACGGCAGCATCAGTACTCCAGCATTACAGGCCAACAGTGACGGAACCTTCGATTTCACATACACAATTAAAACATCGGAGGACTTGATAAACTGGTCAATCCATTCTCAACCATCCGTCACAATTTCGCCGATAAGCACAAAGCAATTTCTGAGAATTCATATTGATTAAAACTTCAATCTTTATGTTCCTTAAACACTTAGTCGGCGTGGGCGGGACTTGTTCCGAGGCCGCCGGCCGACAAGACCGGATCGGCTGCGTAGCAACCGAGACCGGAACACCGCAGGTGAAAGGACCGCTAAACAAAGCTCGCGAATGCGGGCGAATAACGAGCGCTCGGACGCGAGTTGGTACTCAGGGCGGGACTTGAACCCGCATGCCCGTGAAGGCACCACGACCTGAACGTGGCGTGTCTACCAATTCCACCACCTGAGCAAGTGTGGCTTAAGTTCGCTAAGCAAGGTTGACCTGTCAATGATATCAAGTGCCCAGTGCGGAATAAACACCTAGCTTTCCGGCTTCCATCGACTCTCTTTTACAGGCAACTTTGCACAATGACTATTGAAGAACGTCTGCAACGCTATCTCGGTCAAAAACCAAAAATCCACGAATCCGCCTACATCGCATCCGGTGCCGTGGTGATCGGCGCAGTCACTCTGGGTGAACACGCCAGCATCTGGCATAATGCAGTTGTCCGTGCCGACATAAACACCATCAAAGTCGGTCAAGGTAGTAACATTCAGGATGGAACTATCGTTCATCTTGCGGATGAATACGGTGTCTCCATCGGTCGCTATGTAACGATTGGTCACGCTGCTATGATTCATGCCTGCGAGATTCAAGACGAATGCCTGATCGGTATGCAGGCAACGATTCTCGATGGTGCGATTATCGGGCAACAGTCTATCATCGGAGCCGGCGCTCTGGTTACCAAAGGAACCATAGTGCCTGCCGGTTCCCTCGTTCTTGGCGCACCGGCCAAAGTCATTCGGAGCCTCTCCGAGGATGAGCGGCGGGATATACGTACTTGGGCTGATAAATACGTTGCCGTTTCCAAAGCCCATAAAGCACGGTTTTTCAACAGTCGCTAGACGAAGCGGCTAATAGTCTTGCCTTCAAATTGCGGGCATTCTCAACTCAACGCTTGTAACTGAGACGCAATCTCATACCGTGTCACATTTATGCGATTAGACCAAATAGCAAAAAATGGAAACTTTCGGGTCGTCGAGCTCGACAGCGAAAACCGTTGCGTAGCACGCTTGATGTCGATGGGGCTTTTGCCACAACAGTCCATCCGCTTGACCCATGAGGCGCCACTCGGTGATCCGATCGCTATCGAATTCAACGGTTGTCAGATGAGCCTGCGACTAACCGATGCTAAGGCCGTTGAAGTCGAGCCGCTCTGATGCAAAGCAGTGAACAAGTCTTGCGGGTTGCCCTGATTGGTAACCCCAATACGGGCAAGACCTCCCTGTTTAATATGCTTACCGGGCTGAATCAGCAGGTCGGCAATTACCCGGGCGTGACGGTCGAAAAGAAAACGGGGCGCTGGGCGCTGATCGATGGCCGTGAAACCGAGCTGATTGATTTACCGGGCACCTATAGCCTTGCCGCTGCTTCACTGGATGAGCGTATCGCTGTTGATGTCTTGTCCGGGCATGCACCCGGATTGCCCTCGCCTGATTTGGTCATTGTTGTCGTCGATGTAGAAAACCTCCGCCGCAACCTTTACCTGGCCTCGCAGGCCTCCGAGCTGGGAGTACCTATGGTAATCGCACTCAACTGCTGGGATGTAGCCGAGAAAAAAGGGCTACAAATCGACTGCAAGCTTCTGGAACAGCGTTTGGGCGTGCCCGTCGTACCCACTGTAGCCAAGCACGGAAAAGGCACCACTGAACTAGACCAGGCAGTCACTCGGGCAATCGAGACCCGTCCCATGCTGGTCTGCCCAAAATGGCCGGAACCGATCGAGCAAGCTCTGGCAGAACTTCGCCATGAATTCGTTGAACAACGGGGAGAAACCTTGCGCAATGGAGAACTCCAACGACTCCTTTTTGATCGAGAAAGTGCCGTATGCGAACGCTTGCAAACTGCCCCGGCAGACTACGAGCCGATTCTACAGAACACTCGCGAACAACTTTACAAAGCTGGTTACCAGCCGGACGCTGCCGAATCTGTTCTTCGCTTCCGTTTCCTCAATCCATTGCTCAACGATATTCTGGAAAGACAGGCGCTGGCTGTTCGCCGCAGCAAGTCGGAAAGTATTGATCAATTGCTCCTGCATAAAGTCTGGGGGCTACTGATTTTTGTCGGCATGATGTACGTCGTCTTTCAATCCGTCTACAGCTGGGCAGGCCCGGCCATGGGGGGCATCGAAACTCTGGTTGAATGGGTCGGCAATCAAATCGGCGGACTCCTCGTCGGCATGCCGATGATCCAAAGCTTGGTCGTCGACGGAATTATCGGAGGCGTGGGCGCCTTCCTCGTATTCCTGCCGCAAATACTGGTTCTCTTTCTATTCATATCACTACTGGAGGAAACCGGCTACATGGCGCGTGCCGCTTTTTTGATGGATAAACTGTTTCAATGGTGCGGCTTAAATGGCAAGAGCTTCGTCCCGCTCCTTTCCAGTTATGCTTGTGCGATCCCCGGGATTATGGCGACCCGTACGATCCCGGACAAAAAGGCTCGTATGATCACTATTCTAATAGCGCCATTGATGAGTTGCTCCGCCCGGCTACCGGTCTATCTGCTGTTGATCGGCGCTTTTGTCGAACCGCGTTACGGACCTGCCGTTGCCGGGGCGGCCCTCTTTGCCATGCACTTCGTCGGTGCAATCGCTGCAGCGCCTCTTGCCTGGCTGCTGCATCGTGCTCTGGGCAATTCTGCCGCTCGACCCTTTGTCATGGAACTACCCCCTTACCGGATACCTCAATTTCGACAAACCCTTTTCCGCATGTACGAGAGCGGACGTGAGTTTGTCGTTCAGGCCGGCACAGTCATTTTCGCCATGAGTATTGTCATCTGGGCGCTACTCTACTTCCCCAGACCGGAATCGATTGAACAAGCTATTCTTGCTGAACAACAAGGCGACCCTGCCGCGGCTGTTCGCGCCGTCGATGCCGCTTACCTGGAACAGAGCTACATGGGCCGCTTCGGACAATTTATGCAGCCGGTATTTGCTCCGGCCGGCTATGACTGGAAGATTACGGTTGGCGTATTGGCCAGCTTCCCAGCCAGAGAAGTGATCATTTCGACCCTCGGCATCACCTACGCTCTGGGTGGTGAAGTGGATGATGCATCGAAAGACCTACGGGGCGCTCTTGCCAATACTCGTTGGGAAAGTGGACCACGTTCCGGGCAACTCGTCTTCAATCTTCCGGTCGCCCTTTCTGTTATGGTCTTTTTTGCGCTTTGTATGCAGTGCGGAGCCACAGTAGCCATCATCGCGCAAGAATTAGACTGGCGGTGGGCCATTGGTAGCTTTTTCACGATAACATTACTCGCTTGGGTTGCCGCGGTTATGGTCTATCAAATCGGCATTCGCTTGGCCTAATTGTACTAGCTGTAGTTATGCCATTACTCGATATATTCCTCGTCGGACTTAGCCTCCTGATTGCATTCCTCTGGCTGCTCAGGCGCTTTTTTGGCAAAAGAAAAAAAGCCTCTGCCTGTGGATGCCACAAAACGTGCCCCCAGACTAAAAGCTAGCGAATCAGTACTTGTCTACGATGCAATCGTAACCCGCCGACTGATCCAGCCCCGGAATCCGTGGTGCATTGGCAGTGGGGCTCAGCTTTCGTTCTGCAAAAGACGATACTCAACTGCATCGACCAAAGCCTCCCAAGTCGCTTCAATAATATTATCGCTGGCTCCCACTGTTCCCCAAGACTCACCGGAGCGATTGTCCCGTGTCTCAATCTGTACGCGGATAATCGCATCCGTGCCGTGCTGACTCTCCAGTATGCGCACCTTGTAATCAATCAGTTCAAGATCCATGACCTCAGGAAAGACGGGCGCAATAGCCTTACCGAGAGCGTGAGCCAGAGCATCGACCGGTCCGGTGGCTTCGGCAACAGTATGATGGGTCTCTCCATCAATTCGAACCTGAACAGTGGCTTCCGAAACGATACGACCTGTAGCAGCCTGATTGCTGACCATGACGCGATAACCCACGAGCTCGAATCCGGGCTGACGCCCCTGCAGGAAACGGGCAAGCAGCAACTTAAAGGAAGCATCAGCGGCCTCAAACTCATAGCCCCGAAATTCCAGATCCTTAAGCTGTTGTAAGAAATCCTTCAACTCTGGCGAGCGATGGTCAAGATCCACACCAATCTCACGAGCCTTCATCATCACACTACTGCGCCCCGACATATCGGAGACCAGTACTCGGGTACGATTGCCCACAAGCTCGGGCTCGATATGCTCGTAGCTATGTTTCACCTTAGCAGAAGCATCCGCATGCACACCCCCTTTGTGAGCAAAAGCGCTGGTTCCGACAAAAGGCGCCTTGGTGTCATGCGTACAGTTGGCCATCTCAGTAACGAAAAGAGATAGATCACGAAGCTTTTCCAAACGATCCCCGCAATTCAACTCTCGGTCCATTTTCAGAACCAGATTGGGTATGATTGTTGTCAGGTTCGCATTACCATTACGTTCACCGTATCCATTCATCGTACCTTGGACGAGCGAAGCTCCGGACTCAACCCCAGCCAATGACACGGCGACACCCAATCCGGAATCATTGTGACAATGCACGCCAACAGGCATATCCGGAAAGCGAGCCCGCACGGCCGCAGTCATTTCACTAATTTGGCTGACAAGTTTGCCGCCATTGGTATCGCAAAGGGTCAAATTAGACGCACCGCCGCGGTGAGCCGCATCGAGTGTCTGCATGGCATACTCTGGATTATCACTATAGCCATCAAAAAAGTGTTCGGCATCATAAATCACTTCCCGACCGTTCTCGACAAGGTAGCGTACAGAGTCCTCAATCATCGCGAGATTCTCTTCCGGGGTGGTTCGGAGAATCTCGGTTACATGAAGCAGCCATGTCTTCCCAAATATAGTGACCACTGGCGTATCCGCTTCCAGTAGAAGCTTGATTTGCGGATCATCTGCAGCCGCCAGACTGGCGCGACGCGTCGAACCGAAGGCAGCAATTTTTGCATGCTTTAATTCAAGCTTACGGACCTCCTCAAAGAAAGCCATATCGCGGGGATTCGAACCGGGCCAACCACCTTCAATGTAATCGATACCAAACTGATCAAGCATTTCTGCAACGCGAAGCTTGGCGGCAACCGTAAAAGATACGCCTTCGCCCTGGCTGCCATCGCGCAGAGTGGTATCGTAGATCTGGATGTGCTGACTCATATCGAAAACATTTGAAAGCGAGTATAGACAACGACCTGAGCACCTTAGGGCAAACTTAAAGCAAAGACAGAACGAAGGGGAATAAACAGCCCCCTGCCTATGTAAACTTGCTTTTTGAAAGTCGACGCACAGCGTACCAGTTATGTTTTTGAATTTTGATGGGACGATCAACCGACTACGCTCTGTCGGGTCTTGGGAGGCCGTTTCCTATCTCCTCCTTCTCTTTGTCGCCATGCCACTAAAGTACATATGGCATAAGGAAGCAGCCGTTGAAATTGTCGGCATGCTACACGGCCTGCTCTGGATGGTCTATGTAGGATTGGCCGTATTTGGACAAATTGAAGGTCATTGGCGGACACAAAAGACCCTACTCTTCCTCCTTGCCAGCTTGCTGCCTTTTGGTCCCTTTGTTGCCGATGCAAAACTGCTCCGACCAATGGCCGATAGACCCCGGAAAATCTCATCCTAGAGTGCGTAAAAGCGTGCACGAAAGCCGTGCGGCTGGATAACGAAAGCCCTTCTCCCGGTTACAAATCTGAATCTTTACGTTTCCGAAGCATCAGCTTCAAGCAAAGCAACCAAGCGACCCCACACGCCAATTCCATTACCGGCAGTGCAGCAAGAAGTCCTATGCTAGGAAAATTCGACAAATCTAGATATAGTGAAATCACATTCATACGGGTTCTCTTCGGGCGTTACCACTCCAATGACTGGGACAGGCCTTGAGTTGGCTACAGTTAGAAAAAAAACGTTCCGCTTCTTATTAAGAGAAGCTACCACGAAGGCTACGTAGTAGGCTGAACATATCGTTACTGTCGGCCAGAAGGACTCGGTACCTGAACATTATCTTCGGGAGTCAATATCGGAGCTCTGCGATCAATCCGCACGGTCGGATCGACTACGGTGGTGATTACGGGATCTCTGCGGCGAATTATGCTTTCACGGTCAAAATCAACTTGGGCCATCTCTGCAGCCGATTCCGGGGCCATGTGCCGGGAGGCATCTACACGATCAAAAAAGTAGGGATCCCGAACAGGCAGACGAATAATAGCCATATGCTGGGGCGGGATTTCTGCGATGTCTTCGGTCATGGCGCCATTGTAGTTTTTGTCTCCTGCATAATAGCGCCCATACTCCATAGTGCCAGCATACCGTGAACGAAGCCCTACCCGACCATCCATATTCTCAACCTGCAGGATCATCTCCTGACGCTCGACATTAAAGATGCTATTAACCATGAAGCGGCCAGCCTGAATCTCCGGAACTCCCAGCGGTGTGTAGACTGAAAACATTCTAGAACTGGAATGAGGCACTTGCCCATTGATCACTCCGTAATTGAGTTCGACCGACTGGGGCGTATTCCCGTCCGACTCACTCACACTGGTATTTTCTTCTATGGTTACCGTTGCACCATCCGACTGAAACTCAACCTCGCTATGATAAGACGTGACGACGCTATCGCCCGGTTGTAAGACATCCCCAACGACGGCGTCTCGATACTCTCCGCCTGCGGTGTGCAGAGAAGCTGTACCAGACACTGCGGTGATTCGAATAGCCGCATGTAAGCTGGCGCTTGCGGCAAGTAACACGGCAAGAAAACGAATGGAACGCTGAGCGGTGAACTGTGTGCAGTATGTTTTCATTTTATTTCTTTCTTTTAAAAATTTTTGGATGTGAGGCTGCTTTCTTGAAAATTCCTTTTTTAATAGCGGAACTGAGCGGTTAGATAGAAATTGTGACTGACAAAGCTGTAGCCGCGTCGGTTAGAGTCGTTGTCCTGATAGCGATACCCGCCGCTAAAGCGCCAGTAGTCCGGGGCGGTATAATTGAGGCTCAGCCCAAGCAGATACAGATTGTCCTCCCGGTTGCGGTTGGCACCCCCATTAGCCTGATAATCGCGCAGGGTATACCCGAGGATCGAACTGGCTGACCAACGCGGATTTAATGAATAGCTGGAGTCCAAGCGGAGACGGGATACTTCTGTAACGGTGCCCTCACCACCGACCCCAAAGTCTCGCTTGAGGATTAGATTGTGCGTCGTTTTCAGAGTAGGATTCCATGTTAAACCACTATCCAAACCAATCTGCCCATCCGAACCGCTACCCCGATTTGACCGAGTACGTTCGCCATTTCTTATTTCAAAGGAATCGTCCGAATCGTGCGTACGGTAACCCACTTTAAAGAAACCGCTTAACTTCGGGAAGAAGCTACCACGGGCACCAACATTAATAAAATGGGAGGTCGTATCGTACCCTTCAATCAAGGTATCTCCCCGGTAATAATCCTCTACCGCACCAGTTTTGTAGGTGTAACCAGCGCTCAGATCGACCTTTGGTGTATATTTATAAAATAGGTCGAACGGAAAGCGTAGATGATTCCAATCCGCTAGCTCGTCTCGACCACCAGTTATGTAATCGCGATCATAATAGTGAGCCCCGGCCCCAAAGCTAAACTTCGGACTGAGCCGATATTCTCCATCAATCTTGCCATTCACATCCTCCGTCTCGATGATAGAACGTTGAGCAGTATCCTCCCCGGAGGTGATCTGATTTTCGTCGTAACCGAGGCGACCACTTAGATCGAGACGACTGCCGCGGTACACGCCGCTTGTACTGATGTGAAAATTCTCCGCATCGAGATGATCATTCTCCTGATACCGGATAAAATCATAACTGGTACGGATCGTCATATCATAAGCCGATAGACCCCGACCAAGATTCAGCTCCAAGCCGGGAGATAAGATATACTTAAGATCGCTTTCTTCATCTTCCTCATCACGAAAGATGTTTGAATCCCATGAAGCAGACGCATTCCCATTAAAGTAAAGATCCGCCCATTCGTTGAAGGTGTGCAGGGGTGACCCTCCGTAGAGTGCTGAACCGCCAGAAATGTAGCTAGCAACAGCGACAAACAAGCTGGCCTGAAGAAGATTGCAGAAGGCGCGCAAATCAGTAAAAATGAATTTTTTATGCATACTATATAGGGCTTATTACTCTTTTATTATTAAAAAGTATCTTGTGTAATCAGATTTAATCTAATTAAAGATAGGTAAATAGTAGTATAGTACCCTATCTAATAGTCAATTAATGCCTACTACCATTAGTCGCCACTTCGCTATCGGCCACTCAGGCTATCTGTAATAGCTTAAGTAGAGGGGTTGCTCGTATGTGCCTTGCTTTCAGTATTCCTTGGTAAGTCGGCACAAAAAAACCGCCCCAATTACGTGAAAATTGGAAGCGGCTTTTTCAATCCCCGTCTGCCTGATACTAAAATCGAACGGAAATGGTGGGAGCTGCGGGAGTCGAACCCACGACCTCTACCATGTCAAGGTAGCGCTCTAACCAACTGAGCTAAGCCCCCGAAAGGAATAGGTGGAGTAAGAAAGCAGAAGAGAATGGAGCAAGAAAAAAAGTCTCTCTCTAGAGCAACTACCTTGCGTCCAAATCCATCGACCAACTGCTGATTTCTAAAATTGGAGTAATCGGTACTAATCAGCGTCCGGCAAACAATCGGCACAGACAGAACAAGAGTGTATCATAATGGGCTCTCTAATCATTCGCCCCAAGTTACCCGGATCCGCTTCAGATACCCCTTGAAGCTCCACTTGTCTTGGCGCGATTAAAGAGCTCGAACTGGAAAGAGAAGAAGTGTTTTCGCTCAGGCGATAGAATGCTTTACCCTGCGGAGCGTTCGGATCGGTAACCAGCTGACGTGTGCCATCGCCCGCAGTCGCCAGAGCCACATCAAACCAGGGACCATCTGGCTCAGCTGCTCGCTGTAGGGTTGCACTAGCACCTGTATTGGATAGCCATCGCAACGAAGACGTTCCCGGCCCGAGTTCTTCAAATTCAATATGAAAGGGGAAACGAAGCTCCCAGCCGATATCTGCCAAAGCGGCTAGATCCAAGTCAGTGAGTACGCGCAAAGTTGTCTCGTAAGGAACTAAGCAGCTCTGGGGGTCTAACAGAGCGATTTGTACACTTCCGTGTTCTGTGCCAAATGACCCGTACGTATAGCTCGCAATATTGTTCACTCCATTTGGGTCGTAAGGACAATTTCCGTCATCACGCCAATGGCTATTGTCATTCGTCAATGGTACGGGCCCACCAAAAGCGCTCACGCTACGGGAACCTTGAAATTGATTCGCAGAAATTTGTGCATCCCACGATTGCGCCGTTCCTATACCAAATACATGCCCTAATTCGTGAAGAGCCGTGGAAACAAAGTCATAGGCAGAAGATCCGAAAGGGCGTCCATTCGGATTAAAATGCCAGTTACTTTGGCTATTAAATGCAATGGTTCCTCCCCATGGGGCAAAATCAGTTGCCGGTGTTGATCGTGCGCCAGGCTGCCCTCGGCCAGTCACTGCGTTGACCCATTCCGGACTACCACCTCCACCGCTGATCCCTCCCGGTCCCCCTAGCCCGATCGGTCCGTTCAGAGTGCGCCCACCAACGAAGATAATCACAGTATCTTCCGGTACAATTAAATCGACAACATTGACGAAACCACCGGTGCCGGGATGCGCAACCCATGCGGTCCATGTGTTACCATTCCCCGGATACGCCTGCGGATCAATCGGTAAGAACGAATCCTCAATGAGAGCCTCAAAAAGATCCGCTGCCTTGCGCATTGCCTCTTTAGATCCCGGTTGCTCAAAGAAACCATTCGTATCATAACTGTAATCCAGTTGTATGACGATGGCGGGCGCATTTACCCATGTTAGAACAAGCAGTAGCAAAGAAGCGTAAAGGTAGTTTTTACGCATGTTTGTAGGGAGCCTACAACGTACCGGAAAAGCAAATCCATAAGCTCGCTATTTGCTCTGTAAGTTAATTTTTACCAATTACTTACAAACCAAAAAATAAGACCAGACAGTCTTGCCGGGCGATTGACCTATTAAAGAATCTACTCTCTCCATCCCCCACCCTTGTGCACGCCTCTCTAATCTCTCTTTCCGGGGATTACCTCACCTATTTCCCTCTCGATTATGTAACCAATTAGCGAGCAAACCATTCGAGGGGCTGAATAACAGCGCTAGGAGGAAAAGGAATCCAGCAGCCACCGCCATCATACCTGAAGTAGAGGTTGACGTGAAGCCTAGCCAGCCGGGCACAACCAAAGCGCCGGCATGCCCTAAAACGGCCGAGAAAGCTGCCAATAGTACACTCACCAGGATCATCGCCGGCAATCGCCGAACCAGCAGAAAGGCTCCTGCCGGAGGCACAATCAACATCGCGATGACAAGGATACTTCCAACCGCTTCAAAAGCCGCTACTGCGGTAACCGCAACCAGTGCCATCAAGCCACGATGCAAAGCAGCCACGGGAAGCCCCTGCGTTCGGGCCAATTCCGGATCAAAGGCGACCAATCGCAACTCCTTGAAGAAGATGATGACGAAGCCAATATTCAAACAAAGTGTCCCCCCGAGCACGAGAACCGCGCGCGGCACCTCCCACAAAAACCCGCCCAAATCGACCTGCCATGCGACGTCCAATGGCGTTAATTCAATCGCTCCGTAGAGCACGCATCCGGGATCCAGATCGACATGATCCGCTGCCTGCACAATCAACAATAAGCCGAGCGCAAAAAAAGTGGTAAAGACAATCCCCATAGAAGCGCCGCGGTCAACTTTACCCAGTCGACTAATGGTATCCGTCAGCAGAGCAGTCAGTAAACCTGCGACAGCGGCACCAGCAAACATCACCACGCTCGCTCGGGCATGAGTCAACAAATAGGCAATCGCCAGCCCGGGAAGAACCGCATGACTGATTGCATCACCCATCAGGCTCATCCGCTGCAAGAGGAGAAAGTTACCGAGAAGTGCACAGGCAACTGCGGCAAATATACCCGTCACGACAATCCAGCTATCTATGGCATACCAGATCATCCTTTGCATCTCCCTGCTGCATCAAAAAGCGTCGGCGCAAGAATTGTATGAACAATCCACGCTCCCGACCGAAGAAAAAACTTAAGGCAAAACCAACCGATGCCACCAATACAATTAAAGCACCCGGAGGCAGGCGCGGAGCCAGCGCGCTCAGTGCCGCGCCCAGCCATCCCGAGAAGGCCCCAAATAGAGCCGACAGGAGCAACATTTGGTCAAGCCGCTCTGTCCAGAAGCGCGCCGATGCCCCGGGGATGACTAAAAAAGCAATAATCAAAACCAGACCAACCGCCTGCAGGCCCGCAACCACGATAACCGTAAGCAATAGCATGAGAAGCGCATCCAAGCGTTTCACCGGCCAACCCAGAACAGCTGCATATTCACCATCAAAACAGAGCAATCGTAGTTCCTTAAATAAAAGAACCGGAGCCGACAAAACGACCAAAGCAGACCCCGACAGTACGAAAAAATCATTCTGCACCATGGATGCCGTTTTGCCGTAAATGAACGATTCTAATCCGGCAGCACTCCCCTTGGGCATCGACTGGATAAAACCCAGCAAGACCACGCCCAGTCCGAAGAAAACACTGAGCACAATGCCCATCGCAGCGTCATCCTTGATCCGCGTACGATCGCGAATAAACTGCACTACACCACAGCCCAGAAGCCCGGTAAGAGCGGCACCACAAAGCAGCAAAGGCAAGGACTTGCCGTCCCCCCCAAGCCACACCGATGCGAGAAAAGCGAGTGCCACCCCGGGCAGAGTCGCATGCGAAAGCGCATCCCCCATGAGTGAACGTCTGCGAAGGACTAGATACGCACCCATCGGACCACAAGCCGCCCCCAAAAGCACTGCAGAGGAAACCACAAGCCGCGTATTATAATCACGCAGCGAGAGCACCTCCAAAAGTTCCTGCCATTCAAACATCGCTACCATCCGATCCGAAAAACTTTCGGGAGAACACCAGCTTGCCCCCGTAAGTCTGGCTTACCTTGTCCGCGGTAAAAACTGATTCTGTCGGTCCATTGGCCAACACTTGCTCATTCAACAGGACCACCCAGTCGAAGTACTGTGGCACAGTGGCCAGATCGTGATGTACGACCAGGCAGGTGGCGCCCCGCGCACGCAAATCCCGCAAGAGTTCCATTACGGCCTGTTCCGTTGCTACATCCACTGCGGCAAAGGGCTCATCCAGAAAAAACAAATCGGCCTCCTGAACTAAGGCACGGGCCAAAAAAGTACGCTGCTGCTGACCGCCCGATAGTTGACTGATCTGGCGGTCTGCGTAAGCCGACATACCGACCCTCTCCAAGGCCTCAGCGGCCGCAGCTTTGACCGATCGGTTGACCCGGCGAAACCAGCCCAACCGACCGTACGCACCCATCGCCACGACATCGAGCACACTAACTGGGAAATCCCAGTCCACGCTCTCACGCTGCGGGACATAGGCTACTCGCCTGCGCTGCTTCCGGAAAAGATCCCCGTGAATCCGAACATCCCCGGAAAGGCGAGGAAGCAACTCCAGGCATGCCTTGAGCACGGTGCTCTTACCCGCACCATTCGGCCCAACCATTGCCGCCAAGCGCCCTTTCGGAATGCTGAAATCAACCCCCCTGACCACCGGATTGCTCTGGTAGGCAACCGTCAGGTTCTGCACTTTCAAGGCAGCTTCTTGATCCGTAGATCGGGATGTGATCGCCTCACTCACAACTTGCGAAAACCGGATGCTTGTCCCCCCAGGGCATTCGTGATGGTCGTCGCATTGTGGTCCAGCATACCAATGTAGGTACCCTCATAAGACCCCGGAGTCCCCATTGCGTCGGAAAACAATTCGCCACCTATCCGCACCGTACGACCTCGAGCCGATGCCCCTTCGACCAGTGCACGCACATTTTTATCGGCCACAGAAGACTCCACAAAAACTGCCGGCACGGAGCGCTCGACAATACAATCAACCAGATCCTCCAAATCACGGAGACCTGCCTCCGACTCAGTACTCAGTCCCTGTATGCCACGCACTTCGATACCATAAGCATTACCCAGATAACCAAAAGCGTCATGTGCCGTTACCAAGATTCGTTGCCTTTCCGGAATCGTTGCGAGACTGGCCGACACGTAGACATCCAGACGTGCCAATTCTTCACGATAAACTGCCGCATTAGCCTGATACTCGGTCGCGTGCTCCGGATCATAGGCAGAGAGGACCTCTGAAATCACATCTACAACCGTCATCCAACCTTCCACATCCATCCATAGATGGGGGTCCGCCTGCCCCGTCGAATCCGCACGATCGATCACCACCAAATCCGGAGATCGCTGCAAAGCCACCTTGGCTACTGGCAAAACCGTACGCCCTTTGCCGGATAAACCGTCCAGAATCTCGCCCATCTTGCCTTCCAGATGCAGTCCGTTATAAAAAACGATATCGGCGCCGGACAACTGAACAACATCCGACCGCGTGGGCTTGTACAAATGAGGATCCACCCCCGTTCCCAGAAGAGCGTTTACCACGAATTGCTGCCCCGCAACTGCCCGGGCAACATCCGCAATCATACCCGTCGTACAAACAATCTGCGCACCACCCGCATCTTTCGTCTCCTGACTAGATGAATCCACTGGAGAACAGCCCACGTGAAAGAGAGCAAATAACCAAAACAAACCAAGAAGAGATCGGCCCAAATACATACTTTGATTAGTCAAAGTATAAACTTTTACTTGTCAAACACAACTCTTTTGCCGGCTGTGACCTACTCGAATTAAAAAAGCTCAACGAACATGGCCGTCGTATTGTCACTTCCATCTGTCTCGACCGCCTCCCGGACCAAGCGTTCAGCCGCTCGACCCTGCATTTGTGGCGGCGGGCATCGTATAATGCGCTCCATCCCCTTGTCCCAGAGGCCCTCGACCAAACCATCCGAGCAAAGCAAGAAAGAATCCCCCGGATCGTACGCCACCGCCCCGAAATGCGGACTCAAATGTTGATTTTTACCTCCTAAGGATTGCTGCAATGCATTCCGCCCGGCATGCATCCGTGCTTCTCGCTCCGATAGACGACCTTCTCGGAAAAGCCACCCGACATGCGTGTGATCCTCGCTGATTTGACGAATCGTCCCCCCCTTTGGCAGGTGATAAATACGACTGTCCCCAACGTGCGCGAAATACATCCAGCTGGGCCGAACCCAACAGAGGCTGAGGGTAGCCCCCATACCACGCAGTTCCTCATAGCTCTGCCCTAAAAGAGTCAGCTCATCATGAATGCGCGTAAAGATCTCCCCCAGGAGATTTTGAAAATCAGGGGTCAACCCACCCGCTGCCCGACGAAAACTTCCGGGAAGAAGACGGGTGATCTGCTCCACCGCAATCCGACTCGCAAAGTCACCCGCTTTCGCGCCGCCCATTCCATCGCTGACCGCAAAAACGTAGTCCTGCACTAGCAAAGGCATTTCCCCAAACTTTCCCAGTCGGGAAACACCCTCTCCGTCTAGCGCCAGAGCCAGAAAGGAATCTTCATTGTTTTTCCGGAATCGCCCCACATCGGTCTCCGCCGACCACACGACCCGAGAAGGAGCACCGCCTGAACCGACCACTTCCAGCGAATCATCTCTCTCAGGCATCGCGCCATTCCTCCCGGTTGGCGACCGAGCGCATTTCCGGCGAAGCCGGATGCCCCGCCTCAAGGATGCTGGCAAACTCAAAGTCGATGATACAAAATTGCCCGGCACGCTCATCATAAGTAATATTACGCACCTCTGCGTCTTCGTGACGCACACCATACTGTTCCAATTTTTCGAATAATTTCGCCCGCTTCGTATCACTAATATGCTCCACCCGACTGCCCGCATTACTCGTCACCAAGTAAAGCATCTGGTCATCACTCTCTAACACTCTTGGCACAAAGTGGCAGCCCCGCTCTTGCAGAAAACGCAAGACGCGCACCTCATTCTCGAAACGCTCCCGTGCCTGCGGGCCACGAAAGTACTTATGCACCCGTCCATCGTAACCAATTCGAACCAGAGCTCGGGCTGTATTCTTCGCTTCCTGCATAAGAACACCCTGAAGGCTGCCTCAGGTCTTGGCAAGAACAGCCGATCCCAGAGCTTCTACCAAAAATGATAAAATAAACTTGCCGCAAGTTGCTGGCATACATTTTGCTCTGATTGTGCTTCTCTCCGGCTGCATTTCTGCTCCGCACCGGAAGACCAATTCAAAATAAACCAACAGACATCCAAAGCATATGGCTAAACTCAAACTTGAATACCTCTGGCTGGACGGCTACACCCCCGTCGCCAACCTCCGCGGTAAGACTAAAATTGTAGAAGCTGATCCCAGCACCTTCTCACTGGAAGACTGCCCAATGTGGGGCTTCGATGGAAGCTCGACCATGCAGGCTGACGGTAGCGACTCTGACTGTATGCTCAAGCCGGTTGCACTTTTTCCGGACTGTACACGGACAAATGGTTTCCTCGTCATGAGTGAAGTCCTTTTGCCTGACGGTACAGCACACCCATCCAATTCTCGCGCGACCATACCGGAAGACGAAGGGCTCTGGGTTGGACTGGAACAAGAATATTTCCTACAACAAGACGGACGTCCACTGGGCTGGCCGGAAGATCCGAACAGCTTCCCTGCTCCACAGGGTGAATATTATACCGGTGTCGGTTTCTGTAATGTAGGCGACATCGCTCGTGACATTGTAGAAGAGCACCTCGACATCTGCCTTGCCGCTGGGATCAACCACGAGGGCATCAACGCAGAAGTTGCGAAAGGTCAGTGGGAATTCCAAATCTTCGGTAAGGGCTCACACAACGCCTGTGACCAAGTCTGGGTCGCTCGCTACATCCTTCTCCGTCTTTGCGAAAAGTACGGCGTCGATGTGGAGTGGCACTGCAAGCCATTCGTTGGCGACTGGAACGGTTCCGGTATGCACTGTAATTTCTCTACTGACTACATGCGCTCCACTGGCGGCAAGGAGTACTTCCTCAAGCTCATGGACAAGTTCGAAGAGTACAAGGACGAGCACATAGCGGCTTACGGTCCGGATAATCACTTGCGCCTGACCGGTCTTCACGAAACGCAGTCGATCGACAAGTTCTCTTGGGGTGTGGCTGACCGCGGTGCCTCTATCCGTGTACCGCACGCATTCGTTAAAGACGATGCCTACACCGGCTATCTTGAAGACCGTCGCCCGAATTCACAGGGCGACCCTTACAAGATTGTCTCCCGCGTCTCCAAAACAGTCGCTGAAGTCGAAGCTGAGTACAAGTAAACCGGACTCACCAAAGGACTTTATCTTTCCAGCGTCGCCCAAACGGGCGGCGCTTTTTTGTCGATACGTATCGAGATTTTCTATTGACGCACTCCTGTGCTCTTTCATCTTTGGCACTCCTTGATCGGGGCATTAGCTCAGTTGGTAGAGCGCTTGCATGGCATGCAAGAGGTCAGGAGTTCGACTCTCCTATGCTCCACCAATCCTCCTCTGACTAAATGGAATGAACGAGAGGGAACAGTCACCGGTCCGCAAAGTAAGCGTTCCACTTTGGCACTGGCCAAATGTACTCTGCCTCGATGCGCCAGTCGTTGCACTGGTCTGGCTATTTTGCCTGGCAGCAAGCAGAGGATCGACTCTCAGTTGGGTAGAGCCAGTCATCCTCTTTCTCTCTATATGGCTAACCTATATGGCCGACCACCTCTTCGATACGGCAAATCGCCCCACACCTGATCTCCGGTCGCGCCGCCATCGCTGGACAAAACAAAACACCCGCACACTTTGGCCAGTCTGGTTCGTTATCCTTGTCTTGGATCTTTTGCTCGCCTTCAGCCTCCTCGCACCCTGGCAGCTTGGGCAGGGCGGCGTTCTCCTCTTTGCCTGCCTGCTCTACACGTTATTAAACCAGCGACTCTCCCGGCGCTGGTTTCCCAAGGAAGTCTGTGTCGGGGCAATTTTTTCCGCCGGCGTATTTGTTTTTCTTCCCGCAGAGGGATGGATGCTCGGGTTCTTTCTACTCACACCCCTCTTCTTCCTCAACTGCATCCTCATCAGCCTGAAGGAACAACCAATTGATCGTGCCCTCCGCGACCGCAGCCTCTCTTCTGCAGGCACACTGCAGTTACGCTGGATGATGGGGATGACAATCCTTCTTCAAATAGCCCTATTGTGGACAGATCAAACACTGGCACAGCCGAGTGCAATTTCCATGACATTACTCGCTTGCCACTACTATTTCGGAAAAAGACTCCCGACAGAGAGCTATCATGTATGGGCCGATGCCTGCCTTTTACCGGCACCGGTTCTAACTTTACTGGTTAGTTGAGCTGACTCGTCTCAGATGTCGGGTCTACTCGAAAGTAGTTATCATAGATACCGACATTTACCCGGACGGACTGCACAGTAAAACAGCCATCATAAACGCCATCTATAAAAATGTCTTGTTTTAGATAGAATGCGTGCCCCTCGACCTCGGATAATTCGGAATAGTAAATTTCTTCCATCACTGGCTGACCGGCTCGTTTGATCCTCCGGGCGATCTTTACTTCATGCATTGAATCCACATCCAGCCAGATCGTTTTGTAGCCAAGTTCTGCCTCAGCATTGACTTCAATTTTATAGGCGGGAATCCCATTCACCACGTCCCTTACGATCGAAATGATATTTTTCTCGCGACTCCCCGCAATAAAGAACGGCCCCTCCATAACACACATCTTTTGAGCGACCTCCATTTCCTCCGGCTGCATGGGCTTCAATTCAATTTGATAACCATTCGGAGAAGCCAACTCCCGCCAACCCTCGCGGCCATTATAAATCCACTCTTCCACGTATCTCTCAAATATTCTGCGCAGGCGCAGCTTATCGCTTCGCTTCCTATAAATCTCCACACCGATGATTTCTCCATCGACCGGTTGGTGCTGCCCCCGAATGGCGATCGAGGATAAAGACTCGATGTGCATCCGTCCTCCATTAGCTTCCAAGTAACTGCGATAGAGCGTGTAGAGATTGGGCGTTGTTTCCTCGGTATCCTTTCCTTGCACAAGGACAGCAGAGACCACTCCAAGCAAAAGCAACTTAATGCAAAGTAAGCGAGTATGAAGGGGGGTCGTGTAAAGGTAGCTTTTACGGTATCGCAATGACACTTAAACAAAATTTTAATTTTTGAGGTGGTAGTCAACGATGAATAATCATGCAAAAACCGAAGACTATCCAGCTGGGGCTACGCTAACATCATGCGTACCTGAGCAAGAATCTCCTCCACTGGAGCAAGCTTACCCAAACCCTCATAACCACAGGCTAACCTACCCTCGACCGGATCGACAAAGTGGTAACCACGCGCACGCAACAAACTAATATTCTCCTGCGTAGCCGCATGCTCCAGCATCTTTCCATTCATTGCCGGCGCCAATAAAACCGGAGCACGGGTCGCTAAATGAATCGACCCCAGAAGATCCGAAGCCAGACCATGCGCAAAGCGTGCGAGGCAATCTGCTGAAGCCGGAGCGACTAATAGAAGATCCGCCTTATCGGCCAGTTCAATGTGCCCCGGCTGCCAGCTTGAGCCCTCTGCCCAGAGATCCGACATCGCCGGTCGGCGAGCGAGGGTCTGCAAAGTCAGTGGCGTAATCAAACGACAAGCAGCCTCCGTCATAACCGGATAAACCTCAGCGCCCAGTTCCGTCAACCGACTGGTCAAATCTGCCGCCTTGTAAGCCGCAATCGAGCCCGTCACACCGAGCAGGATGGTATGGCCCTTCAAGTCTGTTTGGTTTTCGGACATCCCTTTAGATTGCGTATATCAATCGGCCAAACAAGCCTCAACTCTGCGACTTGTGAGGATCCATACTCTTGACAATCAAACCCGTGAGCGACAGCAATAAATTACCGTACAGGTATGCCTTAGAGCGTGAGTACTCTGGGCATAAAGGTTAGAAAGCAGACACCCGCGCATGCTCACAAACCGACCGGCACGAAATGCAAAAAGGTAACATCAGCAAATACAAACCGTTCCAGCAAATTCATTTGCCGGATCGTGAGTGGCCCAATGCCACACTGGAGACTGCGCCGATCTGGGCCAGCGTAGATCTGCGTGATGGTAATCAAGCACTTGCTGTGCCCATGACAGTGGAAGAAAAGATCGAATATTTTGATCTACTGGTCGCCATCGGGTTCAAAGAAATTGAAGTTGGCTTTCCCTCCGCCAGCGATACTGAGTTCCGCTTCATCCGACGCCTCATCGAAGAAAACCGCATCCCTGATGACGTCACGGTACAGGTACTTGTACAGGCCCGGGAGCACCTTATTCGACGCACATTTGAAAGCCTTGAGGGCAGCCGGCAGGCCATCGTCCATCTCTACAACTCGACTTCGCCGCTACAACGCCGAATCACTTTTAATAAGAGTAAAGAAGCGATCAAAGCCATCGCAGTGGAAGGCGCCCAACTGATCCGGGAATTGAAGGATAGCATCCCCGGCACCCATATCCGCTTGGAATATTCTCCGGAAAGTTTTTCCGACACCGAGGTCGATTATGCTCTGGACGTATGTCGAGGCGTCATGGAGGTCTGGCAACCCACCGTTGAAAACAAAATCATACTCAACCTGCCGGCGACCGTTGAATGGGCCACGCCAAACATTCACGCCGATCAGATTGAATGGTTCTGTCGTAATCTTCCGGACCGAGAAAAAGCAATCATCAGCCTGCATACCCACAACGACCGTGGCACCGGCATCGCGGCAACAGAGCTCGGCCTTCTCGCCGGAGCCGACCGCGTCGAGGGCACCCTCTTCGGAAACGGTGAACGCACCGGCAATCTCGACATCGTTACAGTCGCCCTCAACCTCTACACCCAAGGCATCGATCCCGGGCTCGATTTTTCCAACCTCGAAGACATCCGGGCGGTCTACGAGCGCGTTACGCGCATGCAGGTACCGGAACGTCACCCCTACTCCGGTGATCTTGTCTTTACCGCCTTTTCCGGCTCCCATCAGGACGCTATTAAAAAAGGCATGGACCTGCGCAAAGACAAACACGCGGAGGACCCACAGGCCCTTTGGCAGGTTCCCTACCTGCCAATCGACCCCCAAGATATTGGCCGCGACTATCAGGCCATCATCCGTATCAACAGCCAAAGTGGAAAAGGTGGGGTCGCCTACATTCTGGCCACAGAGTACGGCCTGGATCTGCCCAAGCCGATGCACCCCGAAGTCGGTCAGGTAGTCAACGATGCCGCCGATGCCGCTAGTCGCGAACTCAAGCCCAACGAAATTCACGAGTTGTTCCAACAACATTACGTCAACCTTGAGGCCCCACTACAAATCCACTCGGTTGACCGACAAGAGACTCGCCCATCAGGAGATGTCCATATCATCGCCGATATTTCCCTCGACGGGAGCAAGCGCCGGGTCGAAGGTCAGGGCAATGGCCCAATTAGTGCCTTTGTCGATGCGCTCAATCAACAAAAACTGAAAGATTTTACACTGATCGACTATCGCCAGCATTCCATTGGCAGCGGCTCAAAAACCACTGCCGCCGCCTACATCCGCATCAAACTTGCAGATGGCAGCACACACAACGGTTGCGGCATTGATTCCAATATCGAACTGGCCGGATTAAAGGCCTTGGTCAGCGCATTTAACCGATCCAGAAACCTATAAAATGAAGGAAGCAATCATCCAAACAACTATCGCCGGGAATGAAATCTGGCGCATCGGCACACTCTTCGCCGCTCTTCTTGTGGCCATGATCGTCGGGCGCATCCTGAAGTTTATCCTTAACCGGCAAGCCAAAGCCACTACCGAATCCAGACCCATCCTCTCCAGTGGCTACCGGGGAATCGGTCGTGCGGCCCCCTTCCTTCTGCTTACCATAGGCCTTCAGGCCGGCATCCAATTTATCCACTTGAACGGAGCCGAGGGCTTCGTCAACACCACCGCTGCCATCCTATTTACCATAGCCGTAGGCTGCGTTGCTTACTTTGTCGCGGAGGTACCGACTCAATGGCTGGCCTACCGTGCGGCTAAAACAGAAGGTAA
>DKOA01000064.1:43209-44084 GCA_002469895.1 Opitutia bacterium UBA7374 | reverse complement strand
CCCGGCCACAATAAAAAACGAACTGCTTGACCACCGAAAGCTCTCTATCTATCTAATTTAAGTACCGTTAGTTTTAAGCTCGCTGGTATCGTATGAATTCGGACGTATCCTCACACCGCATCAAAGACATGGTCGCCAGCGAACGCCCTCAGGAACGACTGGAGCGTCTCGGCCCGGAGGCATTGAGTGATCGGGAACTCCTCGCATTGATCCTTCGCAGTGGCCGCCGGGGCGTAGATGTCGTCTCCCTCACCGGTTCACTGCTCGATAAGGCGGGCTCCCTTTCCCGCCTGATGCATTGGACGCGCAACGACTTCCTCCAGGTCAACGGCATCGGTGCGGTTAAGGCCGCTCAGTTGGTCACCGTGATGGAGCTGGTTCGGCGTGTCATCCGCGAGTGGGACGACACCTCCAGCAGCCGGCCAATCGATTCCGCGAAGGCCGTGGCTCAACACTTTCGCAGCCGCATCGCCGGACTCGATGTGGAAAAATTCTGGGTACTCTGCCTCGACCGGAAGAATCGCCTCCTACAGGAATGCGAGACCTCCAGTGGCACCGCCACGAGCTCACTGGTTCATCCGAGGGAGGTCTTTCGCGAGGCCATTCGGCTCAGTGCTACCGCAGTCATCGTGGTCCATAACCATCCGAGCGGAGATCCCGCACCCAGTCCGGCCGACATACAAGTGACCCGCCAACTGCGCGAAGCCGCCCAGACTGTAAAAATTGATTTACTCGATCATGTCATTCTTGGCCGACAATCCACGGATCCACTCGGCCTCGGCTTTTACAGCTTCAGTGATGCCGGTCTGCTCTAGTGTGAAATCCCTGCGCCTGATCAGGACGGAGCACATGCACGACGTAATTTCTCACACGGA
>DKOA01000064.1:41750-42894 GCA_002469895.1 Opitutia bacterium UBA7374 | reverse complement strand
TCACACGGAGGCACGGAGACACGGAGGTACGGAAAGAACATCGAAAGAGAGAATCTCACGCAGAGACGCCAAGTCGCTAAGAAGTGGAATAAAAAATTCGTGTCGATTCATGGGCAAAGTTTCTGTAATCTAAACACATCTGCGCTTATCTGTGGATAACCTATCTTCATCAACCTTCTTTGCGTTCTTTGCGTCTTGGCGTGAGCTTCTTCCCTGCTGTTCATGGTTGCCACAGAACGGTCTTGCCGGATTGTTGGAGTGAATGGATCCGGTGAAGCAGTATTTCGAGAGTGCGGGTGTGGTGACCGAATATGCGGCGGCGACCCGACGGGTTGGGCTATGGGTCTCGGAGGAGAAAGTCTTTACCCGTCTGTTTGACAAGGACGATGCGGTGCTGGAGTTGGGCTGTGGTGCGGGCCGGATTGCTTTTGGGCTGTATGAGCTGGGCTATCGTCATCTCATGGCGACGGATTACGCCCGCCCAATGGTCAAGCAGGCCCAGCAGATCGCACAGATGCTGGACTACCGGGTGGCGCTGCAGGTGGCGGATGCCACGGCGCTGCGCTTTGAGGACGATGCCTTCGACGGGGCAATCTTCGGTTTTAACGGATTGATGCAGATCCCGCAAAGCGGGCAGCGGGAAGAAGCCTTGCGGGAAATCCACCGGGTCCTGCGCCCGGGGGCCTGGTTTGCCTTTACGACGCATGACCGGGAGCGCTCGGAGCACAAGGATTTCTGGGAGGCGGAGGCGCAACGCTGGCGGGATGGCCGGCAGTCTCCCGATCTTGAAAAGCTTGGTGACCGGGCGGAACCGGCGGCAGAGGGGTGCCACTTCATGCATGTGCCCACGGTGGATGAGATGGAAGCCCTGCTGCGGCGGATTGGCTTCCGGATCGAGGTGCACGCGATGCGCTCCGACCTAGCCAATGAACCGACGGCGGTGCGCGAGTTTTCCGATGACTGTCGCTTCTGGGTGGTACAGAAGCCGGAATAATGCGAAAGTTCTGTGTATTTACAAACCACCGATGGAACGTCGAACGGGGGAACGTCGAACTTTGAACATCGAAGTTAAGGCTGGTAAGTTTAGGACATAGGTAACACTTCGACGTTCTCTCTAATCCTCCGTGTCCCCGTGTCCCCGTGT
>DKOA01000064.1:14176-41434 GCA_002469895.1 Opitutia bacterium UBA7374 | reverse complement strand
CCGTGTCCCCGTGTCCCCGTGTGAGATAATAACGTCGTGCATGTGCTCCGTGCTGATCATGAGTCGGATTTCACACGGAGCCACGGAGCCACTAAAGATGGATAAAGGAAGGTTATCCTTCATCTTCGTGCTATTCGCGCAGATTCGTGGGCCGGTTCAGTGAATAGTGAGTTGTGAATGGAGAATGGTACGTTCAGGACATAGGTGGTACGTTTAGGTTATTCTACCCATCGGTGTTTATTCGGGTTCACCCGTGGTTAAAACCCTAGCCGCTATTCCTGTCTTCCTGCTTTCCTTATTCCAATCATCCGTAGTCATCCGTGGTTAAAGCTTAGCGTCTTTGCGTCTCTGCGTGAGACTCTTTCTTTTGATGTTCTGAGTCTATCATAACAAGTGATATCAGAGTTCTGTGCAGTGGATTAGCCTCCGTGTCTCCGTGTCTCCGTGCCTCCGTGTGAGATAATGCGTCTCCGTGTGAGCTCTATTCTACGTTCCCGGTCTCGCATTCGTTGTTATCCGTGCCCATCTGTGGCAAAAAAGCTGCCATCGCGGCTCCGCTTACCCCCTTGGCGAGAAGTATCAACTACCTACCGTTGCCTGGGGTCTTTATTTATAGAGAATGGAGTCATCCTAAAGAAACCAACTACCAGATCTATTACCAGCTCCAAGCGATGGACATAGATCAAAATCAAAAGAATCCGGCTGCCACGAAACCCGTTAACGATCCCAATTAGATAAGAATTTTTAAACGCAGCCTATTAAAAACAGTCTTTACATTCATACAAAAATAAGCATTATTACCCATCTTAAATAGACTAAATATAGTTTTTTAATAGGTTTAATATTACCAATCAATATAAAATAAACCCACATATGAACACACAAGTACGCGCTTTTATCGTCATCAGTACAGTCACCTTGTTCGGCCTCGCCACGCCGGCCATGGCGGTTGTCAACTGGTATAATTCCTCCGCTGCGGACAACTCTGGTGGCGCAACTGTTCCCATTGACGGCACGACGACGACTCCAAGCGGGTGGGTCGATACGTTTTTTGGAACACAGGCCACTGGTCAGAGTGGTCAGCAAAATGCGCAAGCCAACGGACCTGCTACCAGTCAGATAAATCCACCCCTAGTCAACTCCCAGCCCAATTACATGGCATTTGGTTTTACAAATCTGGGCATTGCTGCGGGCTCAACTATTAATGCGGCGTCGTTGAATGTCTCTGCCAACAATGTGGGTGTCACGCAGACCTACACGATCTACGGGCTCACCGGCACAGTTGATAACAACTTGGAATGGGCCAACGCTAATTTTAATCCCACTACTGCGAATACCTACGGGACCTTTACTAGTTTTACAGGCAGTGGAACCGTCGATTTGAGTTCCGCCATTCAAGCCTACGTAAATGGTGTGATCACCGGTATCGCCATCGGTACCACAGACTCTGCGGGAGCTTTCAACATTAATGATAATTACCTTACCTTCGCTACCAGCGAAAATAGTAACACAGCCCTGCGTCCCAGCTTGATGGTCGACTTCGTGCCCGAGCCCTCCACTTACGCGCTCATCTTTGGGCTGGTCGCTCTCGTTGGTGTCGTTCGCCGCCGCAAGAACCGCAGCTCGAGCATGCCGATGCCTGCTTAAAACTTTCACCGCTCTAACCCATCAAAAAATCAGTTAATCAACACTCAAATAAGCATATACAATGAACACAAAAAGAAATAAAATAGAATACGCCGGGCCGGTGGCCAAGGCGCTCGCCCTCAGCACCGCAGCCCTCCTCGCTCTGTCCGGATCCGTTCAGGCACAGACGACAGTCGACGGTGCTAGAGGCGTCTCGATGGGCGGTACCGCCGCGGCTCCTGCCGGTTCAGGCACGATTACCGGATTGAGCATCAATGCCCTCCCCAGCCAATTCAATATCGGTTGGACTAATCAGAATCTCTCCGGCTATGTCGTCCCGGCCGGGCAATTCACTGGTATTGCCCTCGACGGCTCCGATGTGGCTCACGCCAACCTCCTGCCCATCCGCGGACAGAGCTTCTCCGTGGCGAATGCCAATGACGTCACTGCCGACGTCGTTCAGATCAACCAAAACGGCATCACCACCGGTGGGCTTAGCATCCTCGACCGGAACGCTGTCGATGCCAATGGCGATCCCGTCCAGCAGGCCATCACCGTAGACAACGGTGCACTGATTGTCGGCGGCACCACTATGAGCGCCGCGGGTCCCACGGACACTGTCAATATCCTCGACCAGACCGCCGTGGATACCAATAATGATGCCGTCGAGCAGGCGCTTACGGTGAATAACGGGGAACTCGAGCTCAACGGCGAACCTGTTGTCGATGTCAATAGCCTCAATCTCCCGACGGCCAGCGATCCTAGCGATATGACGCGTGTTCGTGTTTCAGACAACGGCAATTTTGCATGGATTAGCCGTACCGAAGTGACCTTCCAGCTCTGGCTTGAAGTCTTGCGCTGGTCAGTCCAGAATGGCTACGAATATGACGATACCACTTCAATAATGACAACAGTATGGAATGGTTCCTTCTACGGAGCGATGATTATGGATATGGATGCCGATACAGAACCGGCCTCAGCCCGGTTTGTACGGCCCAAGTTTATCGATACCGCTACGCCTACCGGGCCGGGAATGAGCAATGGCGGTTTCGACCATGCGGTGGTCGGGGTGAGCATGATAGACATTATGAAGTGGACTAATGCCTTAAGTGAGTTTGTCGGCTTGACTCCTGTCTATTACGATCATGCCACTGACCGGGAAGATGCAAATATCATACGCACGGGTACCCCAACCACACCGACATTCGATAGTTCTATAATGGGTTACCGTCTTCCCACCAGGGCGGAGTACGAATATATCAGCCGGGATGCTCCTTCAATCTCGGCTTTGAATTACGACTACTATGGGGGGTTAAATCCCGCGTCTAGAAGCCATGCTCCAGTAGCCAGCTATCCAGCTGGTGCGACTCCGGATGGATTACATGACCTCTATGGCGGTGTCTACGAGCTTACTTCTGATATAGTATTTAAACTTAGTGAGGGGAGGTATTATACTCAATCTTTTGGTTTTTCTTTTTTTGATCCAATAACAGAGGCAACGAAGAATACTTCAACTAATTTCCGAATGCATCAGAAGCAGTTTAATCTAGGATTCCGTCTTGCCCGGAATTGATAGTTGACAGTAATCGCCACAGAAAATCCATTGCGATTTTTAGCAGAGGCCCGCCGAAGTGCGGGCCTCTTTTGTGTGTATCGCCAAAGACAGCAGTAGATCCTGCCGGGGAGCAGAACGTCGAATATTTAAGGATAGAATATCACGCAAAGTGGCAGAGCGTCAGAGGAATGAGGGAAGCCACGGATCCACACGGGTGTGAGCGGATGGGTAATGAGAGAACCGGGAGATGGCTCACGCAAAGACGCGGGGGGCACGTTGAACTTCGAACAGGGAACGTTGAAAGAAGCTCACGCAGAGACGCAGAGACGCAAAGAAGGTTGATGAAAATAGGTTATCCACAGACGAGCGCAGATGTTCGTAGATTATAGAGCCTTATTCCAATCATCCGGGTTTATCCGTGGATAAAGCTTAGCGTCTTTGCGTCTCTGCGTGAGACTCTTTCTTTTGATGTTCTGAGTCTATCATAACAAGTGATATAAGAGTCCTGTACAGTGGATAAGCCTCCGTACCTCCGTGTCTCCGTGTGAGGAATGGCGTCGTGCATGTGCTCCGTCATGATCAGGAGTCTGGTTTCACACGGAGCACCAAGATGGATGAAGAAAGGTTATCCACAGATTTACGCTGATGGGCTCAGATCATTGAACCTTTGCCCACGAATCGACACGAATTATTTTTATTCCACTTGCATGAAGACATAGTTGCTTTGCGTGAGATTCTTTCTTTCGTGCTATTCGCCGTACATCCGTGAGCCGGTTCCTGCCTTCTTTATTCCAATTATCCGTGTTTATCCAGGTTCATCGGTGGTTAAACTGTAGCGTCTTAGCGTGAGATTATTTCAACGTTCGATGTTCAATGCGCCCCCTCTCATGAGAAGGACTTGACAAGGCGAGGACGAAACCTAGTTTTTCTAGAAACAATAGATAAATAATCCGTTATATGAAGCAACATATTTTAGACCTTAATAGATCTCTTTACTTAACCCTATTACTAGCCGTTACCGTAGAACCTAGCTTCGCGGCTAATGAATGTGGTATAGATGCTGCCGGGCAGGATACCATTATCTGTAACCAAAACAACCACGCGAATGGTGTAACTTATGTGAACTCCGATGGACTCACGCTGATTTTAAACAATTCGGCCATGACGATTGGGGGAACTCCCGGAGTGTCCGTAACCAGTTCCGCGACAAGCACAGGTGATATTACAGTCAACGGAGATAACTTTAACACACTAACAACTGCGGGAAATGGTAATCACGGGATCGAGGCAATTGTTGCTAACGCCAACGGCACTCAAAGCGCAACCGCAACCCTAACATCGGGAACGATTATCGTTGAATCCACGACAACACGAACAATTGGCCTTCTGGCTGAAACCTACGGGTTAGGAGCGGTTTTGGCTCGGATGGACGGGGGTACGATCTCTTCTACTGGCTCTGTGGCAGTTGGCATTACGACCCGCCAATATAATTCGAGTAATACGGGGACCAATACGATTTTGATTACCGACGGTATGATCACGACTTCCGGTAACGGCCTGGACGCTGATATCCTAGGGCAGGGACTCACTCTTGTGCAAATGGACGGCGGATTAATCGAAACGACCGGAGATTTTGGCCGAGGAATAATTATCAATAAACAAAATACAATTAGCACGACTTCCTCCATCGGTCGAATTACCGGTGGCGAGATCTCTACAGTGGGAAGTTCGTCGTATGGTGTTTTGGTTGCGAATTCAGACAATGGGATCGCCTTGGGGGAAATGAGTGGGGGTACAATTACAACTTCCGGTACCTCTGCCGTTGGTATATTTATTTACAAAGGCAACACTAACAGCAATGCGACTGCAGCTAGCACTTTATCTGGCGGCGAGATTATTACGGCCGGGCAGGGTGGACATGGTATACAAGTTTCACACTTAGGTCTGGGCGATGTAGACGTCTCGGCGACCGGAGGCATGGTCACCGCCAGCGGACTGAATGCGCACGGCATATATGCTGATTCAAGAGGTAGCGGTATCGATGTAACCGTGAGCACGGAGATTACGGGTGGAAGCGGTGCTGGTTACGCAGTGAGTACAGAGACTTCAGCGGGTCAAAACAGTACGATTGCGATCAACGCTTCGGCTGACATAAGTTCGGCTGCGGGGTTGGCAATTTTCAATAATCAGGGTGACTCGCAAAGCAACATTGCGGTGGGTGCGCAGGTCGCTGGTGAGATTAATCTGGGGAATGGCAGCGACACCCTGGACATCGGTGGAGATGCATCCAACATTACCGTGTTGAACGGCGGGGATGATGTGGGCGCGGGTGACGGATGGATCGATGTGTTGACTCTGCGCAATCAGAACATCGCTGACTTGCAAAATGCCCCGACCCTAATCAACTGGGAAGAAGTTAATATCATCGATTCGACTTTTGCAGCGGATGGCACGACCGCCGGAACGGTCAATGTTACTAATAGCTCTGTTACGTTGGGTGGAACTTCTGCGGTGAATGATCTCTTAGGGTCCACGGAGGATCAGACGATTACGGTGACCGACGACATGGCAATTGCAAATACGCTGGAAGGTGCCGGCGGTGCCGATAGCTTGTCTGTTTTGGGCAACACATCGGTAATCGGTGGTCTTTTCGGTGGGGGCGAGGGACAGGATGCCAGTGCCTTGGCTGATGCTGCAGATACCATCACCGTCAATACCACAGGCACTGTTCAAGTAGTCGAGGGCGGCGCAGGCGGTGATGTCATCAACCTGCTTGGAGGAACGATTACGACCGATGTCTTGGGGCAGGCAGATAACGATATAATTACTTTGAACGGAGCGATGGTAACTGGCAACATCGACGGAGGAACGGGTGATGACAGCATTGATTTACTCGCCGGAGCCGTAAGTGAGGTACTGGGTGGAGACGACAATGATACGATCATGCTAAACGGCGCTACTGTGGGCGGTAACATCGACGGTGGTGCGGGCAATGATACGATTGATCTGCTTTCTGGTACGGTTAGCAATGTTCTGGGTCTGGCAGACGATGATGCGATCACGCTGAACGGTGCTACTGTGACCGGTAACATAGTAAGTGGTACCGGTAATGATAACTTCATCTGGCAATTGGGCTCGACGACCGATTTTCGAGGTGGTGACGGTTCGGACGTTGCCGATATAAGGGCTGCGGAGTATGACGGGACCCAGATTCTTGATGGCGGTGATGATGCGGATTCGGGTGACGGATGGATTGATCAGTTGACTCTAGGCAATCAAGTGATTGCAGGCACAATATCGGGTGCCAATATCCTTAATTGGGAAAATGTTTTCTTGGTCGATTCGACTCTGGAAGTGGACGATTTGGTCACCGAGACTTTGAATGTCAGTGGCGGCTCGACGACACTCGGTGGTGCGTCCGCAATTACCAGTGTATTGGGCTCGATTTCGGATGAAACAATTACCGTAACCGATGTCACCGTAATCACCAATGTGCTGGAAGGTGCGGGCGGTGTCGATAGCTTGTCTGTTTTGGGCAACGCATCGGTAACCGGAGGTGTCTTTGGTGGAGGGGCCGGTCAGGATGCCAGTGCCTTAGCTGATGGTGCAGATCTGATTACGATCAACACGACCGGTACGGTGCAGATGGTGGATGGTGGCGCGGGTGACGATGTCATAGACCTGCTTGGAGGAACGATTACGACTGATGTCTTGGGTCAGGCAGACGATGATACAATTACTTTGAACGGAGCGACGGTAGACGGAGACATTGACGGCGGCGCAGGCGAGGATACCATCGATCTGCTTTCCGGTACCGTGAATACAGCTGTACTGGGTCAGGGCGATGACGACACGATCACTTTAAACGGAGCCACAGTGACTGGCAATATCGACGGAGGAACGGGTGAGGACACGATCGATCTGCTCGCCGGTACTGCGGACTTTGATGTCCTTGGTCAGGATGCCGTTGATACAATCACTCTGGACGGAGCAACGGTGACCGGTTCGATTGACGGCGGCGCGGGTGTGGATGGGATTGATCTGCTCTCCGGTACAGTCAACACGAATGTCCTCGGGGGGAACGACAACGACACGATCACGCTGAACGGAGCGACGGTGACCGGCAATATCGATGGAGGAACGGGTGGCGACACGATTGATCTACTCGCTGGAGCCATAAGTGAGATACTAGGTGGAGACGACAATGACACGATCACGCTGAACGGCACGACGGTGACCGGTAACATAGACGGTGGTGCAGGTGCGGATGTGATCGACTTGGTTTCTGGGACAGTAAACACGGATGTTCTGGGGGGTACGGGCAATGATACCTTCTTGTTGAATGGAGCAAATATTGACGGAAGCATCGATGCTGGTGCTGGCGAAGATCGCCTTACTTGGCGGTCTGGCTCGATGGTTCAGTTTAATGGTGGAGAAGGCGCTGATGTCGTCGAGATTACAGCGGCGGAATATGACAACACCCAGATCCTCGACGGTGGGGACAACGATGACGAAGCTAATGGGATCGTCGACGAGTTGTATTTTTATGGACTGGATGTGGAGATCGCAGGCAGCATTAATCTTATCAACTGGGAGATTATTTTTTTGGATGATACGAAGGTAGATTTTGTTGATAATTATCTGTCTACTAGTAAGGCCGACGGATCTGGACTTTTCCTGACCAACGACACGACCTTAAAGGGCGGTGATGAATTTATTTATGATGGCAATATGAGCATACTCGGCACCAGCGAGTTCGAGGGATCCGGCGGAGGGCAAGGCGTGTATCAAGTGGAGAATCTTTCTAATAATGGCCGGGTGAACCTGCAGGACGGGGCGACCGGTGATACAATGACAGTGTTAAGTGATTACTCCGGAGCGGGTGCTTTGTTGCTCGATGTGGATCTGGTGAATAATAGCGCGGACACACTGGTGATAGACGGAGATGTGACCGGTGGTGGCATCACGGAAATTACAGTAGAGGATTTGGCCGCTCCGGCTTCGGCCAGCACCCGCGCAATGACTTTTTCGAACCAAAGTATTCTTCTAGTCGATGTGACCGGTGCGACCGCGGCAGGAGATTTTACGCTTGTGGGTGAGACTCTAACAAAAGGGGCTTTTGACTATATTCTGGAACTGGAGAGCAGCCAATGGATGCTCGTGCTGGCGTTGAACAGCATGGGTGCGGTCGCCGGGGCGGCTCCTTCGGTTCTGATCAACGCCTTTACCGATCTGCCGACGTTGGAGCAGCGCACGGTATCGCGCCAATGGTTGTGGACCGGTGCGGTGAGTGAGGATGGGCAATCGCCCGATCAGGGTGTTTGGTTGCGCTTCAGTGGGGACCACGTGAGTGCGAGTGCGGAGAGCAATGCCGGTGTATTTGATTATGACAGCGATGTCTGGGGCACACAGGCCGGCATGGAATTTCGTTTGTCGGATAACGAGTATGGCCAGTGGCTGCTGGGCGTAACGCTTCAGCATGGTACAGTTGACGCCGATGTGGGTAACGCACAGGGACGGGGTAGCGTTGAGGCCGACGGCTATGGAGCGGGACTGACCGCGACCTGGGTAGGCCATTCCGGCAGCTACCTGGATCTGCAGGGGCAGATCAACTGGATCGAGAGTGATTTTTCGACACGATCTGCAGGAACCCTGATCGAGGCGCATTCTTTTACCGCTCATGCAATTAGCATCGAGGCGGGTCGTCGTTTTGCGATTAAAGGCAATCACTCACTCATACCACAGGCGCAGTTATCTCTGGGTCAAATTGATGGAGACCGTTTTACCGCTAGCTCCGGTACGGAGATCGACCCGGGAGCGAACGATAGCCTGACCGCTCGTTTGGGCCTCGCCTACAACTACAATTTGCCCGATTCAGAAGGTCGGAGCCTCGGGAACGTCTATCTGGTGGGCAACGTCCTACCGACCCTGTCCGGTATCAGCAAGGTGCGGGTGGGCGATACAGAAATCCGCACGGAATATGAGCCGACCTGGGGCGAAATCGGTATCGGTGGTTCGATTGCGGTCCGCGAGAACGCGCGTCTCTACGCCGAGGGCTCCTACAAGACGGCTCTCTTTGATACCGTGGAAGACAGCGAGGGGTATTCTTTCTCTGTCGGGATGAACATCAACTGGCTCTAATTTGAGCCACTGATCTACACGGATAAATACGGATTAAGAAGATCTCACGCAGAGACGCAGAGGCGCAAAGAGTGTAGATGAAGAAAGGTTAACCACAGATGAGCGCGGATTTTCCCAGATCGTAGAACCTTTGCCCACGAATCAAAACGAATCATCACGAATTATTTTTATTCTACTTCTTTGCTTCTCTTCGTGAGATTCTTTCCTTCGACGCTCCTTCTAATTCTCCGTGTCTCCGTGCCTCCGTGTGAGATACAACGTCGTGCAAGTTCTCCGTACTGATCATGCGTCTGGTTTCACACGGAGGCACGGAGGCACGGAGGCACGGAGCTTGGGATGGGTACAATTAAATATGACCTCCGTGTGAGAAATAACGTCGTGCGAGTGCTGCGTCCTAATCAGGAGTCGGGGTTTCACACGGAGCCATGGGGGCACGGAGCTTTGGATAGGTACAATTAATTATGACCTCCGTGAGATCCCTTCGACGTTCCTTAGCCTCACATCTGATTTGATCCGCGTGGATCCGTGGCTGGAAATAAAAATCCGCGGTTAGTCTTTGACCTGCCCGGCACCGTGGAGGACGTATTTGTAGGTGCAGAGTTCGTTCAGGCCCATTGGGCCGCGGGCGTGGAGGCGGTCGGTGGAGATGCCGATTTCGGCACCGAGGCCGAACTCGAAGCCGTCGGAAAAGCGGGTGCTGGCGTTGTGGAAGACGGACGCGGCATCGACTCCGGCGAGGAATTGTCGGGCGATTTCAGCGTCTTCGGTGACGATGGTATCGGTGTGTCCGGAGCCACAGCGGTTGATTATGCCGATGGCAGCGACTGCGTCGGGCACGACGGCAATGGAGAGGATGAGGTCGTTGTACTCGGTGGCAAAGTCTTCGTCTGTGGCTTCGACTAGAGGCAGGCCGCTGCCGTCGAGCAGGGCTTTAGCTCCGACATCGACGCGCAGTTCGACACCGGCATCGTGCAGCGCCTTGGCCAAGCGGGGAAGCTGGTCAGCGGCCTCCTGGTGGATCAGGAGGTTTTCTGCGGCGTTGCAGACGCTGGGGCGCTGGGTCTTGGAGTTAACTAGGATCTTCTCGGCCTGATCAGGGTCGGCAGCAGCATCGATATAGACCGAGCAGACACCGGTGTAGTGTTTGATCACGGGGATACGGCTGTTCTCTACAGTAAAGCGGATGAGCCCTTCGCCACCACGGGGGATGATGCAGTGGACGGAGTCGTCCTGCTTGAGGAGGACTTCAAGGGCGGCGCGGTCGGTGGTGGGGACGACTTGCACGGCGTCGGGGTGGATGCCGGAGGCTTTGAGGGCCGACTGAATAATTTCGGCCAGCTTCATGTTAGAGTGGAAGGCTTCTTTGCCGCCACGGAGGATGGAGGCGTTGCCCGATTTGAGGCAAAGGATGGCGCAGTCGACGGTGACGTTGGGGCGCGATTCGTAGATGATGCCGATGACGCCCATGGGCACGCGGATTTTGCGCAGGTCAAAGCCGCGGGGTGGGGCCATCCGCTCGATTTCTTCGCCGACGGGGTCGGGCAGGGCGGCGACTTGGCGAACGCCTTCAGCCATTTTTTCGATGCGCTCGGGGGTGAAGGTAAGGCGTTCGGTCATGGGGCCGGAGAGACCGTTCTCGCTGGCTGCGGCGAGGTCGAGTGCGTTGGCTTGGAGGATTGCATCGGTCTGAGCGATGAGATCTTCAGCCAACAGCTGGAGGAATTGGTTCTTCGTCGCGGCGGGTAGGGTGGCGATCTCCAAAGAGGCGGCGCGGGCGCGATGGGCGATGTCGCGGATGAGGGTTTCGATTTCGGTCGGGTTCATGCGATTACGGTTGGATTTTTTGCTGGATGGGGTCCCAGATGTTGGCCGGGAGTTCTGTGCCTTGTTGTTGGACGACTGCGGAGCCGAGGAGGGCGCCGTAATGGGCGCAGTCTGCGAGTTCGCGTTGTTGTGACCATCCGTAGAGGAAGCCGGCGGCCCAGAGATCACCGGCTCCGGTGGTGTCGACAACTTTTTCGGCGGGTACGGATTCGGCGTGGAAGAGGTCGTCTCCGGAAGCGATCCAGGCACCGCGTGCGCCAATTTTGACGGCGGCGATCGAGCAGAGCGCGGCGAGTTTACGAGCCATGGCGGGGTAGTCGTCGCCCAGTCCGGTGTAGGCGGTGGCTTCTTCTTCGTTGGCGAAGACGATGTCGACGTAGTCTTGAAGGATGGCCTTGAGGGAATCGCCGGCGGCTTGTACGACTTCGAAGGAGGCGAGGTCGAGGCTGATCGTGCAACCGGCCTCTTTGGCCGCATGGAGAACCGCCTGAAGGAGCGCCTGGTTAAAGAGTAGGTAGCCCTCGATGTGAGCATGTTGACAACCCGCAAAATCGGCCGGGCTGATTTCTTCCGGCTGAAGGGTCATGGCAGCGCCAAGGTCGGTGCGCATGGTGCGCTCTCCGTCGGGCGTGACAAGGGAGAGGCAGTGCCCGTTGGGGGCTTCTCCGATTTTGAAGCGACTGCTGTCTCCACCGAGTTGGGTGAAGCGGTCGCGGTAGAATTGGCCGTTTTCGCAGTTGCCGATCTTGCCGAGAAAGGCGGTGTCGGCCCCGAGCCGGGCGAGGGCAAAGAGTGTATTGCCGGAGGAGCCTCCGGGAGAGCGGGTCGTGCCACCGGGGATGCGACCGGCGATTTGTTCAATGGTTGCGGCATTGACGAGGACCATGCCGCCCTTGTCGCCGTCGACGGATTGGAGGAAGGCATCGTCAATTTGCGCGATGGAATCGACGATCGGGCTGCCGACTCCAATAATTTTGAAGGTATTGTTCATAGGTTGATTGAACTTGGGGAATAAAAAACCGCCGATCCATGCAGGAAGGGCGGTTGATTGTAAAAATGCTTTGCTTTAGAGCGCTTCGCGGATTGCTGCGAAGATGGTCTGGGACTCGGCGAGGTTGCCCATGTTGCCGACACGAATGCGAACTTCGAGTTCTCCGGCTTCGGGTGTTTGCTTGAGACGGACGACGATTTTCTCATCTCCGATCTTACGGGCAAAGATGGAGACGGCTGTTTCGACGTGGCGTTCACCGGTACGAAAGTAACCCTGCTCATCCAATGTCTGGATTGTCGTGCGGAAGGCTGGGTCGAGTTCGCCTTCAATGACACCGAAGAAAAAGCCTGCCTGATAGCGGGCTGTCTGTTCGACGCCGCTGATCGGATCGATGGCGACCTGAGTCTCGCAACCTGAAATGAAGAGTGTAGCTATCCCGAAGAGGACGAGGTGGAGTTGCTTCGTAAATTTCATATCTACTTTTGTGAAAGTTTTTTCGTTAATTGCAACAAGAAGGTTTGCTAGGTTGAGATTGTTAGCACCCTGCGGACAAGATGCAATCTTTGAGGATCTCGCATAGAAGGATGTCGGAAGGTCGAGCTAAAATGAAAAATCAGGGATTTGTATGATCGGTTTTGTTGAGTTTGGCCTCTCCATCGTGGAAAGTAGCGATGAGTGATTGCTCAGGTTGTAGTGCAGCTAGTGAGTCGATCACCTTACCTTGTGGGTTTCGGAGTAGGACATATCCTCGGCGTAGGGTGGATTGAAACCGGTTATTTTTCAGGCGCTGATTGAGTTGGGCGCAGTATTCGACCTTGCGGTTTAGGAGGGCGTGGGGAATTGCGGTGAGCCGATGTCGAAAACTTTCCATTCGTTCCCTGTTCAGGGCAATGCGGTTGTGCGGGTGGAGGAGGCTAAGTGCTCTGGCTCTGTCATCCAATCTACTTTGACGAGAGGTGAAAGCATTTGTAGCGGACTGCAATAGACGGTTCTCGACATCGTCGAGTTGTAGGAGGAGCACCTGTAGTTGTTTTTGCGGAGCGATTATGCGGATGCGGAATTGTGCATCACTTTGACGTTTTAGGGCTTCCTGTAAGTCGCTTTGTGCTGCCCGGCAGAGTCTTTGCCCCGCATGATCGAATGCAAGTCGGGTCTCTTTTTGCAATGAGCTGATGTGTTCAGCGGCACCGGAGGGTGTTTCGGCCCGGAAGTCGGCGGCATAGTCGGTCAGAACATGGTCGATTTCATGACCGACGGCGGAGATAATGGGCAGTCTGCATTGAGCAACTGCGCGAGCGAGGGGTTCTTCGTTGAAGGCCCAGAGATCCTCAATGCTCCCACCTCCACGGGTTAGGACAACAAGGTCGAAGGCGGGGCTGAAGGTAGCGGCTTGCTCGAGCATGGCTTCGATTTCCCCAGCGGCGCCTTTACCTTGAACGCGGGTGGGAAAGACGGTGACCCGACCGCCGAATTGTCGACGTTCGAGGATACGGAGGAAATCGCGCAGAGCCGCCCCTGTGGGGGAGGTAATGACCGCGATATTTTGAGGAAGGACTGGTAGCGGCTTTTTTCGGGAGGGTTCAAAGAGTCCTTCTTTGTGGAGCTTTTGTTTGAGTTGTTCAAACTGTGCCTGAAGGCGCCCGAGGCCGGCTTGCAGGGCAATTTTAGCGACGAGTTGATAGCGTCCATGTGGGAGGTAGACGCTGATGTCGCCGAGGAGAAGGAGCTCCATGCCTTCTTCGATAACAAAATCCTGCCGGGCGGCATCCCGCTCGAAGAGGACGCAGGGCAACTGGCTGCCGGCATCTTTTAGAGAGAAGTAGAGATGACCGGAGCTTTGTCGCCGCAGATTGGAAACTTCTCCCTGTACCCAGATGCGTGAAAAGTCGCTCTCGAGGGAGTCTTTAATCTGCCGGGTCAGGTCGGTGACTTGACGCACTTCGGTTGCTTCGGGGCGGAGCCATTCATCCATCATGGTTTTTATTTCGTTGACGAATAATTCGGAGGGCGAAGATAGCGGCAAGTAGAATGAGGAAAGCGGTTAAGGCTTGGCTTGTATTGCCTTCGAAGAAGGCACCACCGGAACTGATAAAACCGACTGTATAGATGCTTTGTACGGGTATGGATACCAGTAAATAGGTGGAGAAGCGCATTTTCAAAACGCCGAGCACGACGTTTTGCAGGGCGTAGGGAAAACCGGGGGCGATGCGCACCATAAAACAGATTTTGGCGGCGTTTCCGGGTGTGAGTTCGGGGAGGGTTCGATTGCGCAGGAGTGATTTTTTGAGGAATTCGCGAAGGGGCCCACTGGAGAGGAAATAGGTCCAGGCCGTGCAGATGGACTGGGCGGCGACTCCAATAATGCAGGCGACAGGAAGTCCGTAGAGAGGGCCGATGACGACTCCGAAGAGAATAAGCAAAGGGCTAATCGGAGCACCAAGACCGGGTAGGATGGTCAGGGCAAGTACTAGGGCCACCGGATTTTTTTCAAGATAGCTGCGGGCCGATTGGATTGAGGCAAGAAGGGATTCGCTGTCCGGCAACGACCCAGAACGGACAAGGAGAAATAGTGCCAGACCAGCGAAGGAGAGTAGTAGGGCCATGCGCAAGGGGCATTTCCAAGGATGGCTTTTGGGGGCCTCGCATTTGGTTTTATTCATTGTCGGAGGAAGCTGGTAGTTTTTTAGCGACTGGCAATACTTGGAAGCGTGCTTGCCTCCGGCGTATTGAGACTCAGCATATGATTTTATGGAAGATGACTATGATACCTTGGAAGACAAGCCTGCGGGAACAAACTGGATGCTGTCCGCGCTTGCTTTGTTGGCTTTATTACTGGGAGGAGCGGCCTTATTTTTTGCTCTGGATGCCAGTCGCCGATTGTCACCGATGAGTGATTCACTCTCGGAGGGAGTGAGTGGCATGGCGGGTTTGGGAAAACAGATCGAGCAGATGGAAGCAGAAGTCGGGGAATTGGCCGAGGCCGTGGGTTCGCTCAATGCGCGCATGCAACGGGCATCCGCTTATGCGAACCAAAATGAGAAGGCGATTCGTAAACTAACAGAAGAGATAAATGCCAACCGCAAGCAGATTATTGATTCGGCGGAGGCGCTGGCCGGTATGGGATCCTCATCGAGCGGAGGGTCTGCCATGGCAACCAATACGGGGGGCGTTGCTACTGTTGCAGCTTCCACGGCCGAGGGGGGTAGTTATTTGATCGAACCGGGAGATACTTTTGCCAGAATTGCCCAGCAGATGGGGGTTTCTCTACAGGCTTTACTGGATGCCAATCCGGGGGTGGATCCGCGACGATTACGGATCGGTCAGAATATCGTAGTGCCGACTGCCGAATGAGCGGGGACTCCGAACAGTCGTCTCCCCAGACTTGGGATATGCTGGATGACAAATTGCTCCAAAATTGCCGTGTATGGGATCTGAGGGAACGGCGTTACCGGCATCCGTCGAATGGTAAAGAAGGTGATTTTTATTATATTAATTCGCGGGATTGGGCAGTCGTAGTGGCACGCACTGTAACCGGTGAGATTGTTTTGGTACGTCAGTTTCGCTGGGGGATTGATGCGTTGTCCTGGGAGTTGCCTGGTGGAATCATTGATACCGGGGAAGATCCTGTGGAGGCCGGTCTGCGGGAACTGCGGGAAGAGACCGGTTATCGGGCAATGCGTGGACGGCTTCTGGGAAGTTGTCGACCGAATCCGGCAATTTTAAATAACCGCTGCTACATAATATTGGCGGAGGATTGCAGCTTATCGGAAGAGGGAACTTCCTGGGATGAACATGAGGAGATTGAAGTGCGAGCCCTGCCGGAAGCGCAAGTGTATGCCTGGGCGCAGTCGGGGGAGATTGGTCACGCGCTTGCCTTGGTGGGCCTTTTTTACGCCAAGATGCAGAAAAAATAGACGCACGCAGATGTCTGGTTGCATCTTTATCGTTCTACTCAATGCAGCCTACGGTTAAAAACAAGTTGCCTGATCAAGGATGCTCCCTGGTTGTTCTATGTGTCCACTGTCTTTCCGCGGCGCTGCTCCAGTTCGGCCCGGACTTTGGTCATGCATTTTTCTGTGAGGGGATATTTCGCGATGAGAAAAAGTGCTACAATTAGGGCAATGATCGGCGGCATGGTGTAGGCGAGAAGGAGTCGATCCATCGTTCCGGGCATTTGTTCCGCGCCTTGCGGTAAGTTATTATCGAAGGCGACATAGTGTTCGAGCATGATCCCGCCCAATAGGATAGCTGCAGAAATTGTCAGTTTTATGGTCCAGTTAGCAGCTGCTGAGATCGTCCCTTCGCGGCGTCTGCCGGTGTTATATTCATCCCAGTCGCAGACATCGGCACGCATAGAGATAACGAGTACCCAGAAGCCGACTTCTCCCACGGCAAAGAGAGGCTTCATGGCAAGTGCAAAGAAGGGGCGACCGGGAATATGGGTGAAGTACATACCAACTAAGGCGACGATCAGGAGCAGCAACCGATAGTCTTGGCAATGAGAGTGGATACAATGCGGTGCAAAGAATCAACGACGGTAACAACGCAGCAACCGATCGTCTTGGCAATGATAAGAACGATGTGCCAAGTGGATTAAACGATACCAATCTTCAGTTTGGCAGGAAATTCAAGATCCTGTCTTTTCGTTGGTTGGAGGCGGGCGAGATTTAGAGCTTCCATTTGATCACTTTACAGACGCTTTAAGGAATCATAGATGACGACCACACAATTCATTCGAAATCGTGCATCCCGGAGGCTTCCTCTGCTTATTTGCCAAGCCTTTTTCTTTTTTCTACTCATTCCCGTAGATGCAGAGGAAGCGGAATTGCCAAGCTATTTGTTTCAAGTGTTCCTCATTGATGATGTCGATTACAGTAAAAGCATGCAGTCAACGCCCGCAACCGAACTGCAATTTGAGAGCGGTGGCGAGGTCTTCACCCTTCAAGCGCAGGCCCACGGGCTAAGTCCTCTCTTTACGTATAGAGGCTCTCCACGGCTTCAGTTTTTTCGTCAGACGATCGGTCAACAGAACGAAGTGTTTCGACAATTACTGGTAGAGGTCGACCTTGGTAAACCGGGCAGACGTATTATTTTTATACGGAAGCGAAGTAACGGGAAATTGTATTCTTCAGTGATTAAGATGGATCCGGAGTACTTCAGGAAAAATCACTTGCGAATACAAAATTTGAGCAGTCATGTGATCCGTGCCGGTGTTAGCGATCAGGTGGAAACCCTTCCCAGCCTGGGGGGGCACAATTTTAAGGTCGATATCGAAGAAGGTCTGCCAGTGGTCGACTTACGAATGGCAGCATACGACGGGCAGGAAGCATATGTCGTAGAGAAAAAGAAATATGTATTCCGCCGGGGCAATCGGAAGATGATATTGCTTTATAATGACCTGAATAAAGATGGGCGAGTTCAGTACAACAGCATCTTAATCCGGGATGCTCCGGAAAAAGTGGTTAATCTATCGCAGGAAAAGGTAGCGCCGAGAGATCTTTCCGGATATTATACAGACCAGGGAATGAAGCCGGGGGAGACCGAAGAGGGCCCGTAATTCGTCAATCGGTTGCTCGGCTCGGTGGTTCTTTTTCCAGCCAGCAGAGCAAATCTGTCTCGTTATGGATCATCTCTTCGGCGCGGTATTCGGGGGCTAATTCTTCACCGTAGGCTGGCTCGGCGAAGCGTTTGCCATGCAGTAGAATACGGGCCGATTGGCCGGGAGCACGAACCAGGCGCCCAAGCGCTTGGTGGATTCGCCGCATCGCAGGGACTATGTAGGCGGCACGGAATGCCGCTTCTCTGGATGCGGAGGTGTGGGCATCCATACGGGCTTCTTGCACGGCGTTGACTTCGGGTAGGGCAGGCCCCACGACCATGGCGGTGTGGACGCGTCCGCCGAGTTGGTCAATGCCCTCGGCATAACTCGAACCGAGAATGAGAAAGAGGGCATCGGCAGTGAGTAAGCTTTGTTCGATGAATTCCGTCTGCTCTTGCTGATTGCTTCCACGTTCTTGCCGAGCGATTCGAATACCCGGCTGCAGGGCTTCGAGGTAGTGATTGACTGCCTCGGCGTACTGATAGGCAGAGAAAAAGACGACGATGGGCTGCCCGGGCGAGTGAGCCACGAGATAAGCGGCTGTTGCCGCTGTTGTTTGGTAGTGTCGGTCGCGTTGTTTCAGGCGTGTGTCGACGCGACAGTCGATGGCGACGTCATAGGCCTGTTCGCGCCAGGGGGCTTGACCTTGGGCAACTGCCGGCCGGTTGTTCTCCAGTCCACAGGCTTCAATGAATTCCGAGATGGGGTCGAGCGTAGCAGACATCAGAAGGGAGCCACCGAATTCATTGAGGCATTGTTCAATCCATTTTGCGGGATCGAGACAGGTGCTGCGGAGGATTCCCCGGCGAGGCGTCCAGTGTAGGTAGCTACCTTCTGGCTGGGCGAGTTTCTGGGCGGTTTCTGCGACGCGCCAGGCGAGTTCGAGGGCAAATGGTTGAGCGCTCCGGTAATCGATTCGTTCTTGCAGCAGGGTGCGTTGAAAGTCTTCACAGAGATCGAGCAGTTCGTAGCGTGCATTGGTTGGGATCGCACCGCTCTGGGTGAGGGCCGCGATACGATGGGAAAGTTCCCGTCCAATGGATTGAAGCCGTCGGGAAGCACCCGCTTCAGCAAGGGCGTCGAGGGCGAAGAGAAGTTCGCCATCGGGCAAGTCGTTACTCAGAGCATCGGCTGCGCGACTAGGCAAGTTGTGTGCCTCATCAATAATGAGGAGCGTGGTGGCGGGGTCAAAGTTTGTCGCAGAGAAGAAAACATTCCGGACTGATGGGGCAAAGAGGTAGTTGCTGTCGGCGATCCAGATCTCCGCAAAAGGCAGGCAGGCACGGGTGAGGGCATAGGGACAGAGGCCGTGTTCGGTACCCAGACGTTTTGTATTCTCGATCGACAGAGTGCCCTCGCTGAAGAGTTCGGGTGGATATAGGCCTGCGGATTGCCAGGCATGCTCGGCATCCTGATCGCATCGGCTGTCCCCGCTACAGGTATGCGCGGGGCTTTCGATCGAATGCTCGGCCCGGTTGCGCATCTGAATGTGACGCAGGTTGCTGCCGGTCATCGCTTGGATTTGTCGGATTGCCTGCCATTGGCCTGTCGACTTACTCGTCAGGTAGATGCATCGCTGGTAGTGGCCAGACTTCATTTTTTCGAGGGCATATTGCAGAGCGATTCCGGTCTTCCCGAATCCTGTTGGTGCCTGTAGCAGTATATATTTTGATTCATTTGAGGCCGTATCCAGACGCTCCAAAAGGTCGGCCTGTCCCGGACGCAAGGTCGCGAAGGCCGGCTGGATGGTTAGGTCATGCAGGCGTTTGCTGGCGGAAAGCCGATCCTCCAGATAGGGCAGCAGGGCATCCAGCTGTTGGGTAAAGTAGGCTTCTTCAGGGGGTTCGAGGTCGATGTTTTGGACTGTGCCGTCATCGATGTTGATGAATTGTAACTGAGCCCTAAAGGCGTGATCGTTATATTCCGGAAGTATCCGGGAAATGGCGAGATAGCCGGCGACTTGTGCGAAGTAGTCGAAGTACGCTTCGAGTAGGATGGACTTATCAGCCGGCAGTGGGGTACGTACGGTCTTAACTTCGCGAATCAGCCAATATTCATCCATTGGGAGTACCTGATCGATCCGGCCCTTTAGATGGAAGGTCCATCGCCGGTGTCGCCAGGCTGCCTCAACGGGGACTTCGAAGCGGGCTTCCGGAAGTGAGCTGCGGGTTTGTTCCTGTGCGGCTTCATGCCAGCGCTGACCTAAGGCCGCCCGCCATGGCCCCGCGCTGAGCGAAGACGGAGAGGGTGCCCAGCGGAACCCGGCCAATTCCCGTATGCTCAGGTGGACGCTTCCCTTTTCCGGGTCAATACGCATACCGGTATGGTTGCAGGATATTTGCAGAGATTGTAGTTTTCATTTATCCTTCAGCAGTATTTGCTACGTTTTTTTCTAAAGCGCAACCCGACTTCTACATCATGAGAATTCTTATAACTGGAGGTGCCGGATTTCTCGGCAGTCATCTCTGCTATCGTTTTATCAATCAGGGTCACGAGGTGGTCTGTCTGGATAACTATTTCACCGGTCGAAAGCGTAACATCGCGCATTTGCTGGGGCATCCGCATTTTGAACTGATGCGCCACGATGTGATTGATCCGTTTAAACTGGAGGTCGATCAAATCTATAATTTGGCTTGTCCCGCTTCACCCGTGCATTACCAGCACAACCCGATCAAAACGATCAAGACCTCGGTCATGGGAGCGATTAATTGCCTGGGTCTGGCCAAACGTACCGGTGCCCGGGTTTTTCAGGCGTCTACCTCCGAGGTCTATGGCGATCCGGATCCGGAAGTACATCCGCAACCGGAAAGCTACTGGGGGAATGTCAACCCGATCGGGATCCGCTCTTGCTACGATGAAGGGAAGCGCTGTGCGGAGACTCTCTTTATGGACTACCATCGGCAAAACAATGTCGATATCCGGATCGTTCGTATCTTTAATACTTACGGTCCGCGGATGTGCCCGGACGATGGTCGAGTGGTCTCCAATTTTATTGTGCAGGCCCTGCGCGGTGAGGACATCACAGTCTACGGTGAGGGGCAGCAAACCCGCTCCTTCTGTTACTACTCGGATTTGATCGATGGCTTTGATCGTCTGATGAATCAGGATGAATTGACCGGGCCGGTCAATATCGGCAACCCCGGTGAGTTCACCATTCTCGAGCTGGCGGAAAAAGTCATCGCCCAGACCGGCAGCAATTCAAAAATTGTTCACCAAGAACTCCCCTCGGACGATCCGCAACAGCGTCAACCGGACATTACCATTGCTCAGCAAAAGCTTGGCTGGGAACCGACCATTACTCTGGAAGAAGGCCTCAAGCCAACGATCGAGTACTTCGATCAGTTACTCAGCGACGACGCTGCGGTCGAGGGCTAGTCTCGGGTGGCGTCGAATCTGTTCGAATAATACGATGGCTGCGGCGACGAGGGCCATGCCGACGAGGGCGACGGTTTCCGGTCGTCCTCCACTGAGAATCCAGTAGCCGATAAAGGGGGCGAGGGTGCCGCGCAGGCCGGTCAGCGCCATGTGAATACTCATGTAGGAGGAGGTTTTTTCGGGTGGCGCGATCTTCGTCACCCAAAGTCCCCAGAAGATCTTACCGCCGCCCATGGCAATTCCCTGAAAGGCCATGGCTACGCCGAGAAGTATCAAGTTTGTGGTGAAGAAGAAGAGGCCGATGCTGGCTAAGAAGCAGAGGTTGAGTAGGTTGCGGGTGGTGACGAAGTGCATCCGGTCAAAAAGCCGACCCCAAAGATGGGTACTTGCCATGCGGGCTGCAAAGGGAACGAGAATCATGAGTATGGCGATGGTCTTGTTGGAGGCGTCGATGCCGTAATCCGGATTGGCGAGGTATTCGAGCCGGATGGGCAGGGCGATGAGGTTACCCAGCCCGAGGAGCATCCAACTGAAGAGCAGATAGCCGAAAAAGCGGTCTTTCCAGACGAGGCTGAAGTTTTGCCAGGGGTTGCCTACGTTTTGGGTGCTCAGCGGTGAACTTGGTATTCCCTGCAGGATCGCTGCGGAAAGCAGGGCAGCCGCGGTCATGATGGCAAAGATCCATCGGTAGTTGGCAATGTCGAGATCGAGCAGCTCTCCGGCCATCCAGGAAAAGACGATGGCTCCGAGTGCGATAAGTACAAGCGGCGTAGCGACTCTTTGCCCGCGCTGGTCGGCCGGATAGTTGGTCGTATAGACCTGAACCATGAGCGGGCCGGATTGCACCGATACCATTTGGCTGGCGATGATACAGAGTGCGAAAGTGAGCAGGCTTTGGGCCAAGCCGGCGCCGGCAATGAGGATGCCCGCGAGGACAAAAAGAAGCGCTCCGATTAGGGATGGTTTTGCCCGTGAACAGGCGGCCAGATAGAGGGTCAGCGGGGTCAGTAGAAAACCGATGGGGCCGGCTCCGGCGATGAAGGCTTTTATTGTTTCCGGGGCATCAAAGTAACGGATGGCGACTAGTAGGGGGACGGCTTGCCAACCGGCCTCGAGGATGCCCATAAAGGGCCCCCGCAGTTTCTCGCGGACAAAAGTTGCCTCGGCGGCAGCGGATGCCGATTTCAAAGGCTCCACTCCAGCATGCGCTTGATCGGCTGGTAGGCCTGTAAACGAACTGCTTCGTCCATCTCGATGTGCGGACGCATGTCTTTCAGGCAGTCGCGCAGTTTTTCGATCGTATTCATTTTCATGTAGCGGCATTCATTGCAGGCGCAGGTATCGGTGGGGCCGGCAATAAAGGTTTTTTCGGGGACTTCGCGTTGCAGCCGGTGGATCATGCCTGGCTCGGTCACAACGATGAAGCTATCAGCAGGGCTATCCCGACAGAAGGCGACCATCTTTTCCGTACTGCATACTTCGTCGGCATTGTCACGAACCGCCTCGACGCACTCCGGGTGTGCGACGACTTGGGCATCGGGGAAGGTAAGGCGCATTTTCTCGATGGCCTGTTGGGTGAAAAGAACATGGGCGTAACAGGAACCGGGCCACAGCTGCATGGCTCTTCCGCTCTGTTTGGATACCCATTGGCCGAGGTTCTGATCGGGAACAAAGAGGATCTCGCGGTCAGGCGGGATCTGGTTGACAATATTAACCGCGTTTCCGCTGGTACAGATAACATCGGAGAGCGCTTTTACCGCAGCTGAGCAATTGATATAGGCGACCACGTAGACGTCCGGGTTGGCCGCCTTGTAAGCCGCCAGTTTTTCAGCAGGGCAGGAGTCGGAAAGGGAGCAACCGGCGGCCATATCAGGGAGCAGCACAGTTTTGCCGGGATTCACGATCTTAGCAGTTTCTGCCATAAAGTGAACGCCGCAGAAGACGATGCAATCGGCGTCGGCTGCTTCTGCACGGTAGGCCAGACCGAGTGAGTCGCCGACATAGTCAGCGACCTGCTGGATGGCATCGATTTGGTAGTTGTGCGCGAGGATGACGGCATTTCGTTCCTTTTTCAGGGTAAGGATCTCTTCCTGAATGGATGTGAGCCTATCGGTTTTTCCCTTTTTCGGGGGAAAGACCATCGGTTCATAATTTAGAATTGCAGCTGCCATATGTTGTTTTATCGGAGATTCTTCGACATCTTTACAGTGCGCCTAGGCAAGTCAAGCAGCGGCCCGAGCTCAGAAAAGTTGCTGAGCCCATTCCTTCAGCGCGTCGATGGCTTGCGGCCCCTCCGTGATGAGCAGGTATATGATGGCTCCGTAGAGGGCGAGCGCAGCGAGCCCGATGGCGAATGCGAGAATAGCAAGGAGCCCATCTTCTTCAGAGAGGCCTACACCGACGAGGAAGATGACCATGGCTGGAAAGGTATTGGTTAAGGGGACTGGCAGGATCATTAAGGCAGACATGAGGACGATAAGCAGCCCCATGGCAGCTTGTCCTCCGCGTGATTGGATCCATTGATGCCTGGGCTTAATCCATTTTTCTAGGCTACGGAGGAATCGGCTTGCTGCCTCGACCATTTTTTTCGCCAGTTTTGGCGGGAGGCGCAGTTGTTCCAGTTTTTTGGGCAACCACAGGGTGCGACGCCCGAAAAGCATTTGCAGGGCCAGGAGGGCGAGTGCGATACCAAAGGGGGTGCTGTAACCCGGCGCGGGCAGGGGTAGGGCGCTGGGAAGTGAAAAGATAATGAGGAGCAGACCAAAGCTTTTTTCGCCAATGGCCTGACAGAGTTCGCCGATGGAAGGGCCGGTATCCGGTGCATCGGAGGCATCGGATGGCCCGAGGCATTGCTCCAGAGTGGAGGCTAAGCTTTGGGGTCGGGTTTCCGTGGACTTGGTTTGCATCTTGCGCTTGGCTGAATTGCCGCAAATCTATTCTGTAGCGTGTGCTGCAGGTCAAAGATAAACTGAAGCGAAAATGTCAAAGCTATCTGTTAAAATGGATGATAAGATGCGAAAGATCGCGCTCTACGGCGGTGTCTTTGATCCGGTACATGCGGCCCACCTCGCAGTGGCCCAGGCGGCTCTTGCCGGTGCGGAATTAGATGCAGTGATCTTTTTGCCGGCCGCTTCTTCGCCGCACAAGTCGGTCGGCCCGGTGGCTACTGATGCGCAACGACTTGCCATGCTCCATGCCGCGACGGAAGGGGAAGCGGCGTTTTCTGTGGATGCCTGGGAATTGGAACGCGGAGGGATCAGTTATTCGGTAGATACGGCCGCTCATTTTCGGACGCGGTATCCCAAGGCCCGCTTGTTTTGGATCCTTGGGGCGGATCATTGGGCAAGGCTACCGGATTGGAAACAGATTGAAGAATTATCGGCCATGGTCGAATTTCTGGTTTTGGCCCGCCCCGGATATCCTCTGGAGCCGAGTCAATGGCCGAAGATACGCCACTCTTTAGTGGCGGCTCCAGAATTGCCCGAAAGCGCAAGTCGGATACGACAGCTATTGGCTTCCGGTCGTTCGATTCAGGGGATGGTGGATCCTGCAGTTGAGGCTTTTATTTTGTCCAATAATCTTTATCTATAACGAGATATCCGACACATGCCTGCTACCGACTTAAAAAATTCACAATCAACCCTGAGCGAAATCCGCTTTGCCGTAGAAGCGTTAGAAGAGAAGAAGGCAGAGGATATTCGCATCCTCGATGTCGGGAAAGCCTCTTCCATTACAAATTTTTTGGTTTTGGCCACGGGAACATCCGATCCGCACCTGAAAGCAATGAAAGCGGGCTTGGATGTGGCCCTGAAAGCAAATGGAGTCCAGTTGATTGGGCAGGATCGTGAAGTGGGTAGTGGCTGGATTGTTGTCGATGCTTTTGACTTTATGGTGCACCTCCAGACGGAGCCGGTTCGAGAACTCTATCGGCTCGATCACTTGTGGAAGGACGCGAACGTTGTCGAATTATAAGATATCCAACTACCGGATTTGACTGAAAATAGTACAGAGACCCCTGAAAGCGCGGCTTTCCGGGATGTAACTTATGCCATTCTGTTGGGCGCGATTGCCTTGCTGGTGGGCTCTCTGGCGCTGATTTGTCTTGGGCTCGCTCTTTGGCTGGCACTGCTCACCTCGATTCCATTGCCGGTGGCTGTCTTTTGCCTCTTTATGCGTCGCAAACGGCAGCTTCGGGTGGCGCGTGAGGTTGCTCTAACACATGCTGCTGAGGTCGATGAAATCGCCCGTCGGCTGGATTATATTTATGCCGCATCACCGGTCGCTGTATTGACCGTGGAGATAGTCGATTGGACAGTACGCAGAGCCAGTCGTGGATTCTATAATCTGCTCGGAATGGATTTGGAAACGAAGCTCGTAGGTACGCGCTTAGCGGCCTTATTGAAAGTAAAGACGGCCCAGATGGATGCACTGGAGGCCCACTTGGGGGATTCTTCGACGAGTAAATCGATAACGCTTGCCTGCATCGATTCTGAAGGGCGGGCGCTGAACTTGTTGGTCAATGGTTGGGTACTTGAAGAAGGTTCAGTTGTTGAATTGGTTTTTGTGCCGGATGTAGGTGAAGTATCGAGTGACCATGAATTTGCCGAACGTGCAGAGGAAATGGAGGTCTTCCGGAAAATGATGATGCGCCGGGAGAGCCGGATTCTGGAACTGAAGTCTGAAGTCAATCAACTGATGATCGAGTTGCGCCGAGCGCCGAGTTACGAGATTGATTCAGCGACGACGGACAAACGGATACAGGAACTGACGCAGCAAAAAACGCAGAGTTAATATGAGGCCCCCACCAAAGTCGATTTCTCGCGCTCTCCTACTCTATTCGGGCGTGCCCATGATCTTGACTGTTGTGGCTGTTGTGGGATGGCTTTTGTCGGTTAAAATCTTCGCCTATGCCGATGAGCGGGCGTCTCGTATTGATGCGGTCAATCAATTGATTTGGCAGATCAAAGGCACACAAGGCGGCTCTATTCGGGAGTATGAAATCATGCGCACAGAGCAGCTCGAGGATTTGAATCGTCAGTTGTATCAGGACATCTCGGTTGCGGTCGGCGTTTTGTCGCTGGCTATACTGGTGCCTATTCTGGTGTCCCGCTATGCATCGCATCTTGTTGGTGTGGACCTGAAGCGATTGGAAGCGCACATCCGTGATTACGGATTGGACGGATCCGGGGTGAATCGACAGTCATTTGATTTGAAGGAGTTTGGGGGTGTATTTGCCGATGTCAGTCGTACCTTGCGGGAACGTACCGAGTCGGAGCTGCGCTGGAAGCGGGCGGAAAAGGAACTACAGTCGAGTAATTCAGACCTGCTTCGCCGGACAAAACAACTTCGCAACGGTCGAAGAATAGCCATGAGCATCATGGAGGATGCGGAGTCGGCTCGCGCTGAGCTGGAGGTGATTAATGCACGCTTGAGCCAAGTGATTGAACAGGCAAAATCATCTGCCAGAGAGGCAGACTCGGCTAATCAGGCGAAGAGCCGCTTTCTTGCGACAATGAGTCATGAGATACGGACCCCCTTAAACGGGGTCATTGGATTCATCGATCTGCTTTCCCAGACCGACCTGAACGAAGAACAGAAGGACTACATCGAAAGTCTGCATACCAGCGGCAATACCCTGATGGCACTGATTAACGACATTCTGGATTTTTCAAAGATTGAATCAGGGCATCTTGAGATCGAGACGCAACCGATACATCTGCCGGATTTATTGACCGAGTCGTCCGAGATTTTCCAGGTAGAGGCGCTAAAGAAGGGAATCGAATTCAGCTTGGAGATTGACGAGGACGTGCCCCGAATGGTTCTTGGAGACGAGACCCGCATACGGCAGGTGCTGAGTAATCTCTTATCCAATGCGGTTAAGTTTACCAGCGAGGGTCGGGTATGTTTGCGAGCAAACTGTGAAAATGTCTGGGAGCCCGGTGGCATGTGTGAGATCGAATTTGAAGTTGCTGACACGGGTATCGGCATCAGCGAGGAGCAGATTCAACGGCTCTTTAATCCTTTTTCTCAGGCGGACAGCTCAACAACTCGTCAATATGGGGGCACCGGACTCGGATTAGCTATTTGTAAGAGTTTGGCGGAGGCGATGGGCGGTCGTGTCCATGTCAGCAGTACGCCCGGGGAGGG
>DKOA01000064.1:0-13786 GCA_002469895.1 Opitutia bacterium UBA7374 | reverse complement strand
TAGATACCCCGCAACCCGAACCCGAGGGGCTGCCCCAAAGTGATGTGCCGGATGTCTGCTCAATTGCTGTGGCGGAAGATAATCTGGCCAATCAGCGCCTGCTTAAAATCATGTTTCAACAGATCGGCTATCCCGACGCGGTTTTCTTGAGCAACGGCAGTGAGTTGATCAATTATTTACAAGGTAATCCTTGTGATCTGGTTTTTATGGACTTGCAGATGCCGATCCTGGATGGGCTGCAAGCCTGCGAGTTGATTCGGGAAGGGGAGGCCGGCGACCGACATAAAGAAGTGCCGGTCGTGGCACTGACGGCAAATGCATTTGCCGGGGATGAAGAGCGCTGTAAGGAGGCCGGGATGAATGCGTATCTGAGTAAGCCCTTCAAGATTGATCGGCTCCGGGAGATGATAGCGAGCTTGCAGCGGGTACCTTAGTTTCTTGGAAAGGATTCGCAGGGGATCCGAAAACGGCTCGACAAAATCCCGCAGGTTGAAAGCCTACAACTTTTTAACCCGTTGCTCCATGCAGGAAAAATTACAGGAAATTCTAACAGAAGTGCGCGAAAAGGCGCCGGCACTGGTCACTCGAGCGGATTTCGAGGCCTTCAAGGCTACGATCTCCGGGCCGAATGGTGCGCTCACCCAAACTATGAAGGAGATGGGTCGTGTGCCGAAGGAAGAAAAGCCCGCGCTGGGTCGATTGATCAATGAGGTCAAAGGTCAGATCTCATCCCTCTTTGATGCGGTTATCGAGCGTCTGGAGGCGGCGGAACTGGCGGAGCGTTTGGGCCCGGCCATTGATCCGACTTTACCGCTACCAGATCCGGATCGTGGAATCCTTCACCCGATCGCTCAAGTGCGCGAGGAAATCGTATCGCTCTTTCGTCGGATCGGTTTTTCTGTGGCGGAAGCAACGGAGGTAGAGACGGAGCACTATTGCTTTGATGCGCTCAACATACCGGCGGATCATCCGGCGCGTGATATGCAGGACTCTTACTACCTGCCCAGTGATCTCGATGTGGCCAACGTTGCGCGCCATGAGCAGGAGAAATACTTGCTGCGTACACATACATCGACTGTCCAGATTCGCACTATGCTAAAGGAGTCTCCGCCCATCCGCATTATTGCGCCTGGCCGCTGCTTTCGTCGCGATACGCCTGATGCTACGCACAGTGCCAACTTTCATCAGGTGGAGGGTCTCTATGTGGACAAGGATGTCACCCTGTTGGATTTGAAGGCCACACTCGACTATTTCGTGAAATCAATTTTTGGACCAAGTGCTCGGACGCGCCTGCGTCCAAGTTTCTTTCCTTTTACCGAGCCTAGTTTTGAAATGGATTTTTATTCACCCAATCTGGGAAAGTTGAGTAATCGTTGGCTGGAGATTATGGGCTGCGGGATGGTCGATCCGGAAGTTTTCAAATCTGTTGGCATCGACCCACAGGTGTACACTGGTTACGCCTTTGGTATGGGTATCGAACGCATCGCCATGATCCTGCAGGGCGTGGATGATATCCGTTATTACTACCAGAACGATGTCCGCTTCCTGCGGCAGTTCGCTTAGCCGATTTTCTATGCGTCCTTTGCAAACTTCCCCGCTGAATCCACTTTTACTGAATGCTCAAAGCAATTTCCTGAAATGAAGATTTCCTACAATTGGTTGAAGAACTACATTGATCTCGATCCGGTCGAACATTCTCCGGAAGTGTTGACCGAGGTATTGCCACTGCTCGGCTTCGATATCGAGACTTCGGATGCGCTCGGGCCGCCTCAATTGGAAAACGTAGTGGTCGGCAAGGTGCTCGAGTTCGGACAGCACCCGAATGCGGATCGTTTGCGTTGCTGCAAGGTTAGTACGGGAGTGGAAGGCGAAGTCCATAGCATCGTCTGCGGGGCAAAGAATTTTAGTGAAGGCGATCATGTCATGGTCGCATTACCCGGTGCGGTTTTACCCGGCGACTTTACGATTAAGAAGTCCAAGCTGCGTGGGGAGCCTTCCGAGGGTATGATGTGCTCGTCTAAAGAGCTGCAGATTGGTCAAGATCATGACGGCATATTGATTCTCGAACGCGATGTTCCGCTCGGTACAGCTCTGAATGATCTCTACAGTGATGGGGATACCGTCTTTGACCTAGAGATTACGCCCAACCGCGTCGATGTACTTTGCCACCTTGGCGTTGCTCGCGAGTTATCTGCCCGCTTTGGGATTCCCGTGAAGTATCCCGAGGTTACGTCAGCTACGGAAAATCCGGCCAATGGAAAACCCCTCCTCTCCGGAGTCGAGGTTGTCGCTGAGGAAGCGTGCCCGCACTACACGGCTATCTGTATCGAGGGTGTACAGGTTGGCCCCAGCCCGAAGTGGTTGCGCGAGGCTCTTGAGGCTACCGGACAACGACCGATCAATAACATCGTTGATATCACCAACTACATTCTCCACGAGACTTGCCAACCACTGCATGCCTTTGATGCAGCGAAGATTGAGGGTGGCAAACTGATTGTACGATCGGCAAACGAAGCAGAGAAGATAACGACATTGGACGGGGTCGAGCGTACCTTGAGCGATTCGATGGCGGTCATAGCCGATGCCGAGCGCCCCTTGGTGATTGCCGGTGTCATGGGTTCAGTGGATGCAGAAGTGGATCATTCTACGACAGACATTATCTTGGAAGCCGCCTATTTTGACGCCCGTTCCATTCGCTCGACGGCGCGTAAGCTAAACCTTTCTTCTGATAGCTCTTATCGTTTTGAGCGTGGAGTCGATCCGAAGGGCTTAACCTATGCAGCGCTTCGGGCAGTGGATCTAATCCTTCAAGTTGCCGGCGGCACAGTGCAAGGCGATCGTATCGAAGTCGGTACTGAGCCACCGATCCAAACGGCGATCTCGCTGCGGCCGGATCAGGTGCGCCGCTTTATCGGATTTGAGGTTGCCGATGCAGAGATACAGGCGGTTCTGGAATCGCTCGAACTCAGCGTTTCTATCCATGATGAACCCGATGGCTCAAAATGCTGGGAAGTGAGCATACCCTCGTTTCGTGGAGACTTGCAGCGCGAAGTAGACCTGATTGAAGAGTTCATCCGTGTCTACGGGACCGATAAGATTCCTCAGTCTGATGTGGTGGCGCGCGGCATCTCCCTAGACGACCACCGTATCTACACCGTGAATGAATCCATGGCCGCTTATTTGAGCGGTCAGAACTTTAATGAGGCCTACCTTTATTCGCTGCGTGATCCTGATGAGATTCAATTTTTCTTTGGGGAGGAAAGCGATAAATTACTGGCCCTCGACAACCCATTGCAAAGTGACCAGAGCCACCTGCGGCCTTCACTGGTTCCCGGCTTGCTCGACGTACTTCAGCTCAATGCCGCCCGGGCCACCGGAGCCACACGTTTTTTTGAGCGGGGCCGTGTCTTCCGTGCGGTCAACGGACGTATGATGGAACTGGTTTCCGTCGGCTTCGTCCTAGTGGCAGATTCAGTCGAACGTTCCTGGAAAGAGCGCGAGCAGCCGGATTTCTATACGGCACGTTCTTTGAGTCAGAACCTTCTGGAACTGGCCGGGCAATCCTCCGCAAAACTTGACTTTCACCCGATTGAGGATTGCCGCCTCTGGCAGGGCGGGCAGTCCGCCTATGCCGGCGACTTCGAACGGATGGGCTTTGAAGCCACCTGCGGGCTTCTCAACATAGCCACCCTGAAGGAGCGCTGGGATATTGCCACGCCGGTACTCGCCGGCTCTCTTTTAATGACGCCAAAGTTCTTTGAGCGCAAAAGTAAGCACGGTCGTCATACCGGTATCAGCAACCAGCCCGCTTCATCCAAGGACTTGGCTTTGATTGTCGATCAATCTGTTTTGTCCGGGCAGGTGCAGAGTAATGTTGCCAGATTCGCTAAGAAATCGGCTCAGGGTTTTGACTGTGAAGGGGTTCGTGTCTTCGACTTGTACGAAGGCGAGGGTCTACCGGAAGGGAAGAAAAGCCTCGCTCTGAGCATGACCTTTCGTGCTGCCGATCGCACCCTAAAGGACAAAGAGGTAAACGCTGCATTTGAAGCGATACAGAAACTCATTATTGAAAAGACCGATTATCAGATACGGAAATAGTCAGACACGGATGAAAACGGAGAAAAACGTTTGGAATTTGTGCGACTAATTGTAAGGAAAACCGCTTGGATTCGCGGTGAAGGAGAGGAATTATCATGACCGAAAAACCACATATCGATATCGACTACGTAGCGAATCTCGCACGGATCGATCTTTCTGGAGAAGAAAAAGCCAAGCTCGGCACCCAACTGAACGATATCCTCGGCTATTTTGAGAAGCTCAATGCGGTAGATGTCGAAGGTGTCGAACCAATGGCCCATGCCCACCAGATCGACAACGTATGGCGAACAGACGATGAACCCGGCCCGACTTATGGCCCGGAAGTACTGACGGAGATGTCTCCGGAAAGCCGCGACAATCAAGTCGTTGTGCCAAAGGTTGTTGAATAGTTTGACTTGAAAAGGAGCCCACGAATTACACGAATATTCACTAATCCACTAACAGTGCCTTGTGTCGATTCGTGTCATTCGTGGGCCAAATACAACTTTCTAGATTTCCATGTCTGATCTCCATTTCAAAACTATCGCCGAACTCGCCGCTGCTCTTGAAGCGGGCGATACCACATCTGTCATGATCACACAGGCCGTGATCAACCGCACAGCCGCGGTTGAGGATAAAGTAAAGGCCTTTCTCTCGTCCGATGCAGAGGACGCTCTGGCTCAGGCACGGGTCGCAGATGAGCGCCGTACTGCCGGCCAGTCCCTTGGGCCGCTGGATGGCATTCCCATCGGGATTAAGGATACTCTGGCAGTCGCCGGGCAGCCTTTGCGCTGTGCCTCCAAGATGCTTGAGAATTACGTCTCTCCTTTTGATGCGACCTGCATTGCCAAACTTCGCGAAGCGGGTGCGATTATTTACGGTCGGTTAAATATGGATGAGTTTGCCATGGGTTCCTCCACGGAAAATTCAGCCTATCAAACAACGGCCAATCCATGGGATCTGGAGACGATTCCCGGAGGGTCTTCCGGAGGGAGCGCCGCGGCTCTGGCTGCCGGTCAGGCGATTGCCACCATCGGTACCGATACGGGCGGCTCGATTCGCCAACCCGCCGCGCTGTGTGGTGTCGTCGGGATGAAGCCGACCTACGGTCTGGTCTCTCGTTACGGTTTGGTTGCTTTTGCCTCTTCGCTTGATCAGGTCGGCCCGTTTTCCCGTACGGTTGAAGATGCCGCGCTTCTCCTTCAGGCCATGCTGGGCAAAGACCCGCTCGATTCCACTTCGATTGCGCCGCAGGGTGAGACCGACTATGCGACTGCCCTCCGCGAAAAGAAAGGCCCTTGGAAACTGGGTGTCCCCAAGGAATTCTTCGGAGAGGGGATCGACCCGGAAGTGAAAGCGCAGATTGAGAAAGCAATTGATTGGTATAAAGCACAGGGCAGCGAGATTATTGAAATTTCCCTGCCGCATTCCGATCTCTCCGTGCCGGTCTATTATATTGTCGCGACTGCCGAGGCCTCTTCCAACCTTGCCCGGTTTGATGGCGTACGCTACGGACACCGTAGCCCGGAGGCTAACGATGCGCTCTCGCTCTTTACCAAGACGCGGGGCGAGGGCTTTGGTGACGAGGTTAAGCGCCGCATCATTCTCGGAACCTACGTCCTCAGTTCCGGTTATTACGACGCCTATTACTTACGTGCTCAAAAAGTACGTACTTTGATCCGCCGCGACTTCGAGGATGCCTTTGAAAAGGTCGATGCCATCCTCACACCAACCTCACCAACACCTGCCTTCAGACGCGGTGAGCGATCCGATGATCCCCTCTCGATGTACTTGAGCGATGTCTATACCATTTCGGTGAACCTCGCCGGTTTGCCCGCGATCTCCGTGCCTGCCGGATTTACTGAAAGTGGTCTGCCCATCGGTCTGCAGGTCATTGGGCCGGCCTTTGGCGAAGCAGATATGTTTGCCGTGGCACAGGCTTTCGAGCAGGACCACGAATATTACAAAGCGACACCTACACTTTAACGACGTATTTATTAACCGCAGAGTTCGCTGAGGACGCAGAGAGATGAATGAACTAAGTGACAAGATTATTGGTGCTGCAATTGAGATGCATCGAGAACTTGGACGAGGACTCTTGGAAAGTACTTACGAGGCCTGCCTTACTCATGAATTGAATTTGCAGGGTATCAAGGCTGTCCGACAGAAGAAGCTGCCTATCCATTACAAAGGTCTGGAGATTGATGAGGCCTATCGGATAGATGTCATTATCGAAGACCAAATCATCCTCGAACTCAAAGTCGTCGATCAGCTCAACGAAATTCACCTCGCTCAACTTCTCACCTATCTTAAGCTTTCTGGCTGTAGTCTGGGTTATCTAATCAACCTTAATGTGCCTCTTCTAAAGGATGGCATACGCCGCGTCGTTAATAACCACGCTGATTAAACCTCTTTTTCTCCTCTCCGCGCTCTCAGCGAACTCTGCGGTTAAATTTTAAGCCACTCTCATTTCATACTATGGACTACGAACCTGTCATCGGACTGGAGATTCACGTGCAGATTAAGACACGCACGAAGATGTTTACGGCTGCGCCCTACGCCTATGGTGCGGCGCCCAATACATTGACTGATGCGGTTGTTCTGGGTCTACCGGGTACGCTGCCGGTTCTCAATCATACGGCGATTGAGAAGTGCGCCCAACTGGGCCTGATGTTGCAATGTGAGATCGCGGAAGTCTGTAAGTGGGATCGCAAAAATTACTTTTACCCGGACTCTCCGAAGAATTACCAACTGACACAGAACGAGCAACCGCTCTGTATAGGTGGAAAGGTGGAGATCGAGTTGCCCGGTCCTTCGCGGAATGTCGAGGGCGAGCACCGCTGGGTGACGCTCAATCGAATTCACTTGGAGGAAGATCCCGGTAAGCTGACCCATGAGTCTTTTGAAACTGTCATTGATTTTAACCGCGCCGGTGTACCGCTGGCTGAGATTGTGACGGAGCCGGATCTCTACAGTTCTACCGAGGCAGTATCCTTCCTCAATGCGCTGCGCCAACTCATTGTTTACGCCGGTATCTCGGACTGTGACATGGAGAAGGGGCAAATGCGCTGCGACGCCAACGTCTCCTTGCGTCCTAAGGGTACAGACACTCTGGGCACCCGTACGGAGATGAAGAACCTGAACTCGATTTCCAATGTTCGTGCCGCCATTGAGTACGAGATTCGCCGGCAGACAGAGATTTTGGAAGACGGTGGTTCGATCCTTCAGGAGACGCGTCGCTGGGATGCGGCCAAAAGCGAGAGCTTCTCGCTTCGGAGCAAGGAAGAGGCCCATGATTATCGTTACTTCCCGGATCCCGATCTGATGCCTGTGCTCTTTCCCCGTGAGCGGGTGACTGAGTTGGGCGCTGAACTGCCTGAACGGCCACTCGACCGCCAGCGTCGCTACCAGAAGGACTTCGAACTGCCCTATACCTTAACTTCCGTACTCTGCCCCGAGCGGGAACTCTGTGAGTTTTTTGAGGCGGCCCTGCTGGAGCATTCCGCGCCTAAAGCGATTGCCAACTACATTGCCAACGACTTGCTCCGCGAACTTGCTGAAGCGTCCGAGCATGGTCAGAGTGCGCTTTCTATCAGTCAGTGTCCACTGACTCCGGCACACATCGCTTCTCTGGTCCGGGTGATCGACGAGGGAGTCATCTCTAAGCAGATTGGGAAAGAGGTCTTTAGCGAAATGTTTCGCACCGGTAACATGCCGGAAGTGATCATCGAAGAAAAGGGCCTGAAGCAAAGCAATGACAGCGGCGAGATCGAGGCTCTCTGCCAAGCGGCTATTGCGGGCAACGCAAAGGCAGTCGCTCAATACAAGGAAGGCAATGCCAAGGCCCTCAATGCTTTGAAGGGGCCGGTGATGAAGGCCACCAAAGGAAAGGCCAACCCCGCCATGCTGGATCAAGTCCTGCGTAAGCTGATCGACGAAGGGTGAGCCGGTTTGAAACCTCTTTCAGGTTGCCTAACTGAGGCACAAGTCGCTTGGAGTTTGACTTTCGTCGCTTAGTTTTAAGATTTAATACGATGCATTTATCGCTTCTTAAATCCAAAATCCTGCGCGCTGAGGTCACTGACTGCGCCCTCCACTATGAGGGTAGTCTTGCGATTGATAGCGGGTTAATGGAGCAGGTTGGCTTATTGCCCTTTGAGAAGATACTTGTTGGCAATATCGCCAACGGGGAGCGCTTTGAGACCTATGCCATTGAGGCACCGCAGGGCTCGCATGCAATTTGTCTGAATGGTGCGGCTGCGCACAAGGGCGAGATTGGTGATCTTCTGGTAATTATGTCCTTCGCTCAAATGACTGCGCAGGAAGCGGCCGACTGGTCACCGCGCGTTATTCGCTTAGCCGAGGGTAACCGCCGCGTCTTGAAAAAAGACGAGTTGTTAATCGGCGACAACAGCTACTCGGCATAGAGTCCTTGCGATGAGCGCCTCCTCTTGGAAAGTTTGAAGCGCTGAGAGCGTCGCCGCACTGTGGGGAGACTACTGTGGGGAGACTTATCGGAGATCCGCTATAGCTTTGCTCAAGCCGGGTAGGGCAGCGGATTGGCTTTGCATAATTCCAAGGCAATATCCTTGGCGCGGGCAATGGCTGCTTCGTCATCCGGTGCATTGAGCACGATATCAATCGCTTCAGCGATGCGCTCCATATCCGCTTCGTCCATACCACGACTGGTCACAGCAGGTGTGCCGAGGCGGATGCCACTGGTCTGGAAGGGGCTGCGCGTCTCACCGGGTACGGTGTTTTTGTTAGCCGTTATATTGGCTAGGTCGAGTGCGTGCTGGGCGATCTTTCCGGTCAGATCCGCATTGTTTTTGCGCAGGTCGATCATCATCAGGTGATTATCGGTACCTCCACTGATAATATGATGGCCCCGCGCGTTGAGAGCAGCAGCCAGCGCTTTTGCATTGGCTGCAACTTGTCGCTGGTAGGCTTTAAAATCGTCGCTCATCGCCAACTTAAAGCAGATGGCCTTAGCGGCAATGACATGCATTAGGGGGCCGCCCTGAGTGCCGGGGAAGACGGCCGAGTCGATCTTCTTTTTGTGTTCTTCTTTGCAGAGGATCAGTCCACCACGAGGACCTCGAAGAGTCTTGTGCGTAGTGGTGGTGACGAAGTCGGCATGAGGAACGGGAGATGGATGTACGCCGGCGGCTACAAGACCGGCGATGTGCGCAATATCCGCCATCAGGTAAGCACCGATTTCGCGGGCAATCTCTCCCATGCGGGCAAAGTCAATGACCCGGGAATAGGCGGATGCCCCGACAGTGATCATTTTTGGTTTTTCGGCGCGGGCGGTTTTGGCAATGCCGTCGTAGTCGATTAGGCCGTCTTCCACACCCACTCCGTAGTGGACCACTTCAAAGTGCTTGCCGCTGAAGTTCATCGGGTGTCCGTGGGTCAGGTGGCCACCATCGGAGAGGTTCATTGTGAGAATCTTGTCGCCGGGCTCCAGAACCGATAGATAGACCGCGGCATTGGCCTGACTGCCGGCATGGGGCTGCACGTTGGCGTGGTCCGCACCGAAAAGTTCCTTGGCCCGTTCGATGGCAATCGTCTCCACTACGTCGACATGATCGCAGCCACCGTAGTAACGTTTGCCGGGATAGCCTTCGGCGTATTTGTTGGTTAATACGCTGCCCTGCGCTTCAATGACGGATGGGTAGGTGAAATTCTCCGAGGCAATCAGCTCGATATGCGATTCCTGGCGGGCGCGTTCGGCCTGAATTGCGCTGTGGATTTCGGGGTCTAACTCCTGAATAGGTGCAGGAGTGAGCGTGTTGGCTTGGGTCGTTTCAGTGATCATGGTGAATAAAAAGTCGAGGTTTGTGATTTTATCAAATTAGAAGGGCCAATACCACTTTTTTGGTTGGGCATTTCGAGGCTCAGGAGTTCGCTCTGCAGGGGCCTTCTCCGGGGTGACTTCAGCGATTTCCGTTACTTTCGTGACTTCAGCGGTGGTCGCTTCGGTAGAGTCTGATGGAGGCGTTTTCTCACTCCACAGAGGCCACCACCAGGGGTTGTCCAATTCTGGCTGCTCGTCGGTGGTATTTTCGATCAGTAGGGCGGTGGAATCGGATGTACGATCCTCTTTGCCGAAGGGCCAGACCCATCGTGAAAAGCGGCTCCCGAAGCCACTGGTTTTATCGGCTTCAATGCCTGCGGCGCGAGCCTGCAACAATATGTTTTGGGCCGCGTTGTCGCGGTTTTTCAGGTGCGTGGTCAGTTTCTTTGGATCTGCCGGGGCGGTCGGGTGAATACGAGTCGGTACTCCGTCAAGTGGGCGACCGGGCTTGTATTCGTAGAGAAGAAATCCATCGGCAATTGGGCTGAGGATACGACGTATCCCTTCGTTCCAGCGCATGAAGACATCTTGACCGGAAAGAAGCCAGCTACCGGTGATGTCCGGGCTGCGAGAGGTACTCAGCCCACCATAGCGACCGACTTTTATTTTTTCATAGGCGTCCTCGCGGTGACGCACGATCCACTCGCCGCGATAGAACTGGAGCGCATCTTTGCGACTGGAGAAAGCCACCCCCAGACGCGGGGCTGTTCGTTCTTCCTCGTAGTGGGCCAGCCAATCTGCCGGCACAGAGGATTCTTCAGTACGCTGAGAGGGACTGAATTGTTGACTATCGGCCTCAATTATCTGCCCCGGTTCGATTGTTTTGTAGCCATAGCTGCGAAGATTTTGCTGCAGGATGGAGTAGTGACCGGTATTCCATGCGATGTGCAGGTCATCGCCCTGTTTTGCCCAGGAACCGCGGAGGCCATGATCTGCCTGCCCTTTTATTTTGTGCGTACTGGCAGCGGAGCGGTCAGGCTGGATAAAGACATAGTGTGTCGCAGTCTCCTGAGAAATTTTCCAGACACCAAAAAAGCCTTTTGCCCGGTCGCGATCCGAGAGATCTTCCTCTTCCTTTTCCGGAGGGCGGGCCCATTGGCCGAGAATTTCCCCGGGCAGTTTTTGTACCGGAGAAGCATAGGCCTCGCCTTGTCCGCCACCGCTGTAATACAGCTTAAATCGTTTATCCTCTTCGCTTATTTGGTGTGTGCTACCATCTTCCCAAGTCAAGGTGGCGGTGCCTTCTTCATGGCTCCAGCTGCCTTGGTAAACCGAGCGGTCGGCATTATCTGCCCAGAAATAGGCAGCACGACCGTTTTGCTTGAGGAGTAATACGAGGGAGCCTTTTTCGGGGCTTTTGGCGACCCAGGTATCTCGGTAAAAATCCTCGCTCGGTTGAGCGTTGAGGGGCAGCTGTAGACCGAGGAGAGCGATCAGGACGGCTTGAAAGACCGGACTGGTGCGCGGGCGCTTATGTATGCGCTGAAGAGATACTAGCATGGGTTTACTTTGTATCTTTTCGTTCGTATGTCAGGCAAGAACTATTCGTCCTCACTGTTGCTCTTGGAAGCTCCGGAGATCACCTCTATAGGGCGGATGCCGATGCGGGAGAAATCGAGTACGCTGCGACTGATGCTCCCGCGTTCGAGGGCGACACGGTCATGCTGTGGATGTTCTTCGGAGACTTCTCCGTCTGCATAGCGGAAGTGGAAGCGCCCGGGGGCGGCTTCTTCATAAAGGCTGCCCAGGCGAAGCGGTGCGGGGAAGGTTGCTTCGACCGGGCTATCCGGTTGGGTCTCGGCAGGGAAGTTTACGTTGACCACGTTGCCCGGTTCTTCTGGAGAGGCGAGCAATTCGACGGACATGCGGCGGGCGTGCTCCGCTGCACTGCGTAGAGATTGGTTAAACGCTCCGCTGGTCTGTCCGTTGGCGGAGCGGATTTCTTCAAAGAGATGTTCCGGTATGCATTTGCTGAAAGCGATGGCGGGAAGGCCCCAAACCGCTCCCTCAATAGCGCCTGCGATGGTTCCGGAACTGAGAATTAGCGGCTGGGTCGTATTATAGCCGAGATTGATCCCGGAGAGAACGATGTCGGGTCGGAGGTCGAGGAGGTTCCCTAAAGCAATATTCACGCAATCGGAAGGGGTGCCACTGACTGCCCAAGCTTCTACGTTATGAGGAAAATGGGAAAGTCCGGAAATCACTTCGATCTCGTTTCGGCGGCTGATGGCACGGCCGATCCAGCTCTGCTCAAAGGCCGGTGCCGCCACCGAAACGGTGAAGTCGGGGAGCAGGGCATCGACTAGTAAATGAAGAAAGGCGGACTCGATCCCGTCGTCGTTGGTCACGAGTGCGTGTGGACGGTTATGCATCGTTAGGTGGCCTAGAGGTTGTTTGGACGAGCCAGAACGGAAGTCGGTGCTTCCGTAATTTTTTCGCGAATCTCGTCGGTCAAGAGCGACGATTGCAGTTGGCTATTTTCGTCGAGACGCGTGAAGACGGTGGTCATATGCCCTTTGGCCACTTGCTCGCGGCCTCCTCCGGCAATCTGCTTGAAGATCCGGTACTGGAAATCGATGGAGCGATCTTTCATCGCCTTGACGGCCAAATGAATGTCGATCGTATCGCCGAATCGTACCGGAGCGGAAAACTTGCATTCTGCCCGGACCCGGGGCCAGCCAACCAGTTCGCCTTCCCGCATATTGATCAAATCGACACCGGCCGCTGCAAAGAAGTCGCGCTCTGCAGTCTCCATATACTTAAAAAAATTGGAGAAATGGACGAGTCCGGCCATATCGGTCTCTGAAAACTCGATACGCCGGGTGGAAGTGTGTTCGCAGGCCATAGTAGGGTACGTTGCCCAGCCGAAAGGATTTGGCAAGCGCTCTAGAGTGCTAAGGATTGTTTTGTCGATGATTCGGCCTGATGACAGCGGCTCGGGCCAGTAAAAGCCATCCGATGAGGAGAGCTAGTCCGCCCAGAGGCGTGATCGCACCGAGCCAGCGTGGGCCGCCCAAGCCAATTCCGTAGAGGGTGCCGGAGAAGATGAGGATACCGATGCAAAAAGCGAACCCCACTCCACGGAGCGGAGGATCTTTACGCTCGAGGAGGGAGAGAAGGATCAGTCCCAGTGCATGCCACATTTGGTATTGTACTGCTGTCTTCCAGATAGCAGTGGCCTGCCTCGCCTCGAGAGCCTCTGCCAGACCGTGCGCCCCGAAGGCACCGAGTGCCACTCCGATAAAACCGAAAATCGCCCCGCTCAGTAGCCATGGTGTACTTTGCTTCATAGCGCGCATGCTGTCTATTTTGGGGGCCACTTCAAGAAGTGAAGCCACAGATTTGGCCTTAGGTGATCAAATGGTATAGAATGAATAAGGCGTATTATCTATCCAGTAGTAGATTTTATGGCTGATTTTTTGCTTGCAAAATCGGGTCTATTACTTCTTTTAACCTCAGTACTCATAGAAATGAAACGCTTCTCTTCAACCTATTATACGCTATTGGCTAGGTTCGCTCTAATCGGTTTTGCCTTGGTCGTGCCCTCATTGGTCTCTGCCGAGTCTGAGCCATTATACATTGAGGGTAGCCAGGTAGCTAAGATGACGGCTTATATGGAAGCATTGGAGCGGCGGGTTGCTCAGCTCGAGGCACGCTTAGCCAATACCGAACAGGCAACCAGAGAGATTAAAAAAAGTAAGGAAGCCCAAGCGATTAAAGCGGTTAAAGCGGTTAAAGCGGTTAATCGTTGTAATGAATGCGCCGCACCCCCTGCCGAGCTTGGTTGCGGATCTACTTTAGGACCTACTTTAGGACCTACTGCCAATTCGGGATCTGTAACGGGATCTG
>DKOA01000075.1 GCA_002469895.1 Opitutia bacterium UBA7374 | reverse complement strand
ATAGGCTTATCAATCTACATGATTCAACTCTTTGCTAAATTTCACCGCTCAAAGAGCGAATGGGCTACCTTCGCAAGGTTTGCCTTCGTTGGTGTGACGATTGCAACAATTGATGCCGGCCTACTGTATCTCCTACTGGCCGCAGGCATCGGCCCTTATTTAGGTCGTTTTGTCTCCTTAGGAGCATCTATGTCTGCCGGTTACCTACTCAACCGCTACTTTACTTTTCACCATTTAGAAACCGGTCGCGCACTCTGGCACTCTCTGGTTCGCCATTACAGCGTGCACGCTGTGGGGGCGGCCATCAACATCGGCGTATTTAGTATCGTCCTCGTACTCGGGCAGTCAATGGGGGGAGAAATTGCCGCATCCGCGACTCTACCCCTCCTCGGTGTCTGGATTGGTGGACTTGCCGGCATGTGCTTCAATTTTTTCTTTTCCAAAAAACTGGTCTACGATAACTAAACGGTATGGCAGCCGTTTTCTTCAGGAGCCTGACCCTACACCTTAGTTGGTTCATCCGTTCCTTCTGGCCGGGCAAGCACCCGGCGGCTCCACTGAGCGGTTATCGGATATGTATTCTGCTTTTAGGTATGCCTCTCTTCGCCTGCCTACAATGCCTCCACTGGCTTGGGTTTCTCGCGGATGAAATCTTTTTTCGCGCCTACCGGAAAGTACCGGTCCATGCCCCAATCTTTATTACTGGGATTCCCCGCAGCGGCACGACCTATGTACATCGTACATTAGCTGCAGATAACGCTCATTTCTGTACTGTGTCTACCTGGGAGGCTCTCTTGGCCCCCACCATTACCGAGCGGAAAATCCTTACCGGACTCCGTTCCATCGATCGATTTTGCGGCAGTCCTCTAAAGCGGTTGGTTGACCACCTGATCGCTCAGGCGACCGGCGACTTGGCTAACATACATGCAGTCACACTGAACGACGTCGAAGAGGATTATCTCTGGCTTCTCCCGGCCGGGGGTTGCTTCATTTTAAGCCTCGCCTTCCCGTTTTCAAAATGGCTGAGCAATATGAGCACTCTTCAGGATCTACCCGATGCAAAGAAAAAACAGCTAGTCGATTTTTACGCACGCTGTGTACAAAAACATCTCTACTTTCATGGCACCAAGCGTCGATTCTTATCTAAAAACGCTGCCTTTGCCGGCTGGATCGACCCCTTACAAAAACGTTTCCCCGAGGCATGCTTTCTGGCTTGTGTGCGTCACCCCACACAAGCGCTCAGTTCACAATTGAGCTCCCTTCGTCCAGCCAGAGAACTCTTTGCCACTGATCCAGAAGGAAGCCATATTAAAAAGCTCATAACCGATGTCTTTACCCAAAATTATACGACCCTAGCGAGTCTCACTGAAACAATGCCGACCACTCATTTGGCTATTATGGATCAGTCTGACCTACGGACCCACGACATCGTCATGCTGCGTTTAGCCGGCCAGCGACTCGCCTCTCCTTTGGGTGAACTCAAATCCCCTTCAGTCCCGAACAAGCCAACACCGATTCATCAACACTCGGCTGCCGATTACGGACTGAAAAATAAACAAATCGAGGTTTGCCTGCTACCTGCCTACCAAGCAATACTACGCTCTGATCAGCGCATACAGCCAGAGACGCAAGATGATGGAACCGAAGACTGAATCTATAAATTCTATTATTGGTTCGCCCATCTCCCAACGGGGCGGTTCGCCTGCTGGCAGAGTACGTGTTGCATTCTTTTCTGACTCGCTCCCCGAAAGAAATGGAACCGGTGCCTACTACCATGATTTGGCAGCCCAACTCACGGCAGAGGTGGACGCATTAGAGATCTTTCAGCCCAGTGCACGCGGTAAGCACTCCCGGCTCTCCCTACCCATGCCGGGAGACCCCATGCAGCGACTAGTCACACCAAATCTCATCCGTATCCGGAAAGGCTTCAAAGCCTTAAAGCCACAAATTATAGTAGCCATTACCCCCGGCCCCTTTGGCCTTCTTGGTCTGATCATAGCCAAACTAACCGGGACCCGTTTTATAAGCGCCTTTCACACCGATTTTGAGCAACTTGCCCGCATCTACTTCAACCCCTTCTCCAGAACCTTCGCCAATGGTTATCTGCGCACGGCCAATCGCATACTCTGCAAGAGCAGCCAAGCCGTGCTGGTTAATAACAGTAAACTAAAGGACGATGTGATCGCTCTGGGAGCCCCTGGAGTGGAGGTTATGGGCACCCCGCTGCAACCAGCCTTCCTGCAAAAGCCGGTCACGCCACCACCCGCTCGCGTAAATAGAATTTGCTTTGCCGGTCGCTTGGCGGCCGAGAAAAATGTCGACCAGATTATTCAAGCAGCCCGCGAATTACCTTCGCTAGAGTTTGTCATTGGCGGTGACGGCCCTCTACGAAAGTCACTCGAGGAATCGGCTAAAGACCTGCAAAACGTACGCTTTACCGGGTGGCTGAGCAGAGAACAGCTGATCGAAATACTCGATACCTCCAGCCTGCTTTTACTACCCTCAAAGCTCGAGACGTTTGGCTCGGTTGCTCTCGAGGCGATGGCTCGTGGACGTCCCGCTCTGGTCTCGGCAAATGCAGGCATTCATGACTGGCCTCAGCTACAGGGTGGTCTCTTTACTCTGGAGCCGGAGCAAGACCTAACCCTAGCGATTCGTGATTTGGCAGAACGACCGGAAGCGATCTGGCAGCAGAAAGCCTCTATTTGTCGAGCGGCTGCCGAGGAATTAAACCGGCAGACCATACTTCAGTGGGCTGGTATTCTGGCAAAATATGCGAACATAGGAAGCCATAAGGAAACGTGAAAGCATTGGTCAGCATCCACGACGTAATGCCGGAAACAATGACCCGGGTGGAAGCACTCCTCTCGTGGTTGCAAGACCGGAAAGTTCCACCGGTCGCTTTACTCGTTGTCCCAGGGAAACCATGGACTGAAGCAACTATCCAGCGACTTGCCGACTTTTCGGCACAGGGGCATGAATTAGTTGCACACGGTTGGACGCATCAGACCACGCCCCGTAAACTATATCATCGCCTGCATTCGCAATTAATTTCGAGAAACGTGGCCGAACACCTCGCGCTCAACGCCGGCGGTGTATTTGACTTGATGCAGCGGTCGGCTCAGTGGTTTCCCCGCAACGGGCTGCCCCAGCCCGTGACCTACATACCTCCGTCTTGGGCACTTGGCTCGATCGGTCGAGAAGCCTTGTCACGCCTGCCTTATCGTATTGTTGAGAATACTCGCGGTGTCATACATACCCAGCGAGCCGAATGCACAGGACTTCCCTTGATTGGGTTTGAAGCCGATAATGCACGACGCAAAAGCTTCCTGCGTATCTGGAATCATTGGCAAGTTTGTAGAGCTACCCGCTCCGGCAAACCACTGCGCATATCGATTCATCCGGACGACCTTCAACTCCGCTTGGCAGACCAAATGGATACAATCATTGGCCTGCCCACTGAATTCCTTAGCTACCGCAATCTCTAATCGACCCGACAATAAAAAGGCTGCGGAGTTTACCTCCGCAGCCTAGTCCGTGCTAGAATCCTTCAGGAACCACAACTAGAAGTGATACAGCACAGCAAAGCCAAGTTTAGTTTCATTCGCGTCATAGAAGTAGTAATTAGCACTGCCCGAATTACCCTCTTCGTATTCAGCGGCACTCCAACTCAGGACGGAAGAAACCGACCATTGTGGAGCAAAGCGCCATGTAAGCCCGGTATTGAGACCGAAACTGCCCTCGGTACCACCAAAGCCGGCCTCTATAGCACTATTCCATAACCATTTTGTATTTAGAGCATAGCTCGCTGAAGTCCCAACAACGATATCAGTCCAATCATTATCAAAACTTGCACTCGTATTGTTTACCGAGACTTCGTGAGAAACTCCGCGCACACCGATAGAATAAGCGATTGTCCAAGAACCGCTCTGGTAGCCCATATAAGCAGCACTTAAATCCCAAACCATACGCTCGAAGTTTAGATCGGTGTCTCCAGCGATATTTTGATTCGCCTCAACTTCAAGGCTCGCGACGGAAGTACGAAACGTCCATTTGCCCGTTGCTGCGTAAGCCTGCAACACGTAAGCGGATTCCATATCGCCGGAATCGTACTCGATTTCACCGGAAAACGATGAAAGTGAGAGATCGCCATCGATGTCAAAAACGCCAACACCTGCGCCGACGCCATATTTCCATTCTGCATGGATAGAAGAACTCGCAGCTAGGGCAGCTGCAAAGAAGAACAGTGTAGTCTTATTCATGGTAGTTTTTTTTTATGTTAAAGGATAGCCGAAAAGCAGCTCCCTAAGACAAAAAGCCTGCAACAAAACATTTCTAAATCAAGTATAAATTTTATTATTTCTAGAAAAATTAATCGACCCTTGGATTTACCATGAGAGACCCGCAAAGGGGTATTAAATTTGCCGGACCCAGCGACTTGCTTGGGCAATAGTGTACTGATACTTACGGGCGTGCTCGCGGATGAGGAAGGGCATGTCCCACTTATCGAGTAAAGAGAATGCCGGATTCAGGGCAGATTCTAAGCCGGAAAATGAATCTTCATCATCCTCAGTTAACCAATTAGCTTTGGGTGTATATTCTTCCAACCAGGTAAATGGCGTGGTTATAAACAACTGTCCACCGGGCTTTACCAGTTCCGGTAAACGACGTAGCAGACGCATCGGATCGGGCAAACGACAGATCAGGTTACAAGCGAGAACAGCGTCAAATTCCCCAATGTCTTGTCGTATAGACTGCGCATCACCCTGCTCGAATAAAACACGATTACGCTCGATCTCCGGATCAATCGTTAGGTCCAAACGGGTCGTGGAGTTTCCCTCGTCCATTCGCAATGCCTTTATTAATCCCTGATCTTTTAAAACATTCGCCGAATCGATGAAAGCATGCGAATAGTCAAAGCCGACTACCTCCCCAAACGATCGCGCCAATTCAAAGGTAGAACGACCTACTGCGCAGCCCAAGTCAAGCGCTCGACCTCGGTTCGGAATAGATTCGAGAGACAGTCCCTCAAGAGCACAACGCTTAGGAAAATCGAGCGCTTCCGCCGGGCCACCCTTCTGCGTGAGTTGTTCTTCCGGACGTGCGTAATGAAAGACTAGATACTGCTGCAGTAGCTCGTCCGACTCGTAGGGGTTATTCGACATCTATCCAATGGAGGCGTTGCAAGAAACCGCTTGTCGCGAAAGCTTACGCTTCGACGACAGCACCTGCCTCCAGAAGATTTACCATATACTCGGCCGGCTTGTAATTTTGAATAAGGACGTGTGTCTCTCCATTCTTGATCATGCGCGCTTCAGGAAGGCGGATTTCAGGTGTTTTGTGCGGAGCGTAGAGCACATCGTCGTGCGAAGCATTTTTGTGTTCCTTGAACAAATCCGGAGTTATATTACCACCCAGATGGTCGTCTCGACCGGTTGCCACATGAATGGTACCGAGAATCTTTTCATCCTGAATATCACGACCGGAGAAAGGCAGTACCTGAGTGCCGAATCCAAGCTCACCGATGGCGCCGATCATAGGATCATCCGCCAAGCGGGCATTATGCGCCTCAATTTCTGCATAATCACCGTAGACAAATTGTGACTTGAAGATCATACCGTCTTTCACGTGCAGTAATCCAATCGTGCTCTCATCGTACTTGAAGGGAAAAACGCCATCCGCACTTTCCGGCACAAAATAGACTTCACCGGCAGGTAAATTGGCTACGTCAGGCTTACCCGGGGGGCACAAACCATGACTTTTCTGAGCTCTTTGACCATTTGTATGAAGCTTGAGTGTGTAGGTGCTACCTTCCACCTCAAAATCAATTTCGAAACGATCGGCCTCAGTTAAGCCCAGACGAAGCAATTCTGCTTCATCCGATACAATGTCATAATCCACGGACAGACCGCTGTCCAAAATGATCTGATTGAGCCCGTGGAGAGTAGCACCGCGGAAACCAAACTCTTTACACTTGGCCGTGAGCGGTGCTGTCGCCGAAAAGGTCGATACCACCAATATGATATCATAGTTCGGGTAAATGTCCGCATCGAGACTGAGTGCCTGACCATCCGGATCGTAACAGGCATCTTCCATATCCAGATTACTACCGCCCGTTTCCTTGTAGGCGAAAATATCTCCACCAGTCCAATTCATTATCTCCAACGCGCCGTTCTTGAAGCCCTTGTAAAAAACTTCATGCCCATAGTTTTGTATAGAGAGCGTTTCGTCATCGAGAAACTTAAACCCCTGAATGTCTGCCGGATCAGGCAAATCAATCAATATACAGGTTTTTTCACCATTTCCGGCTCCAAAACATGTCGTCAGCAGACGGGTTAGGCTGAAGGGAGAGAATGTACGTTCGTTGGCATTTAGGATCATAGCAGTTGATATTGTGAATGTGTTATTGAGTGCTAAATCAACACTATTTTTAATAAAACCTTTGCCGTATCTCTGTCAAAACTTTGGTGTTAAAAGATAAACAATTCAGCTATAAGGTTTTGGCTACTATCGCTTACAGACAACGCATGAAACGGGTATTCGACCTTTTTACAGCTATTTGCTTACTTTTTGCCCTCTGCCTACCCCTGGTGGCTCTGGTTTGCTTACAGCTCGGCATGCTCGGTCGCCCAATCTTTTTTCGCCAGAAAAGAGCCGGGCTCAATGGACGTCCCTTTACACTACTTAAATTTCGAACGATGCGCGATGGCCCCGGCGATGATGCCGAGCGGCTAACTTCTTGGGGCAAACGACTGCGCTCGACGAGCATGGATGAGTTACCCGAGTTATGGAATGTACTCAAAGGTGAAATGAGCCTAGTCGGCCCACGACCGCTCCCTCTTGCCTACCTGCCGCGTTACAGCCCTGAACAGTCGAGGCGCCACCATACCCTTCCCGGAATTACCGGATGGGCCCAGGTCAATGGGCGCAATGGTCTGTCCTGGGAGCGTCAATTTGAACTCGATCTGTGGTACCTCGAAAACCGCTCTTTCTGGCTCGACATAAAGATTCTCTGCTTAACCATCAAATGCGTGCTGTTTCGCGAAAATATCAGCGAATCCAACCAAGCGACCCGGAGTGAATTTCTAGGGCCTGACAGAACACAAGACAGGATGTAATAGATGCCGAATTTAGAGGAGATTGAAAACCTTGTAATCGCTACCGTTCGCAACCTTAGTGAAGACTTTGTTATACCAGAATTGAATACCCCAAAGCCTGAATCGAGTCTCTATGGAAACGGAGGGCCTCTTGACAGCATGGCTTTAGTCAACCTAATCGCCGACATTGAGGAGGCTATTGGTGAGCACTATAACATTGCTATCACATTAGCCGACGAAAAAGCCATCAGTGCGCGTAACTCTCCCTTTGCAACGGTTCGTCGACTGGCAGAAGCCACGGCAGAACGCATCGCTGACGCAGAGTAAACCACCGTAACCCACCTCCTCCCAAACGAATGAAAACAATCGTTATTACAGGCACGAGCAAAGGCATAGGTAGATACCTCGCAGAACACTATTTAGATACAGGATGGAGAGTCGTCGGATGTAGCCGCGGCCCAAGCGATATCACATCGGAACACTACCATCATTACTGCTTGGATGTTTCTGACGAAGCGGCAGTTGTAAAGATGGCTAGTGAAATGAATCATGGGGTCGATGCATTACTTAATAACGCAGGCATAGCCTCGATGAATCATGCGCTCCTCACCCCCATGGCTACGGTCAACAAAATCCTACAAACCAATTTTGTAGGCACGTTTATTTTCTGCCGAGAAATGGCAAAGCGCATGCGTAAAAACAAGGCAGCCCGTATCGTCAACTTCACTACGGTTGCCCACCCTCTCAATCTGGAGGGAGAGGCCATTTACGCAGCCAGTAAAGCGGCTGTAGAGAGCCTTACGCGCATTCTCGCTCGCGAATTGGCTTCGACTGGTATCACAGTCAATGCCATCGGGCCGACACCGGTAGAAACCGATTTGATCCGTGGTGTGCCTTCAGATAAGATGGATGCTCTGATCGCCCGACAAGCGATCCCACGCTTAGGCAAGATGGAAGACATCACCAATACGGTTGAGTACTTCCTCCGCCCGGAAAGTAATTTTGTCACCGGGCAGGTAATCTATCTGGGTGGAGTTTCTTAAAAGTGGATTGGATCCGCAATAGGCTCACACAATTCGCAGAGCGCACAGCCTTTTACTCAGGAGACTCCGCCCTGAGCTACGCGAGTTTGACTCAACGCATTGACTCACTGATCGATTACTTGCAAACCGACCTCGGTACGGGAAATCAAGTTATTGCCGTGGAGGAAGCAAATCCCGCAGATAATCTCGCCGCAGTAATTGCTTTAAGCTCACTCGGTAAAACGATATTACCAATCTCACCCCAATCCCCCGAAAAGGAAAAACAATACCGGATCGGTCGGGTGGAATGGACGCTCCATAACAGAAAACTTCGCCGGAAAACCGCCTCTGCCGAACCCCATCCACTGCTCAACAAGCTCGGGCAGTCCGGACACCCCGGGCTTATTCTCTTCAGTAGTGGCAGCACGGGTAGCCCGAAAGCCATGCTCCATGACTTAAAGCTTCTGCTTGATCGTTACGAGTCTCTCGCAGCCCGGTCTGATCGTACCCTCCAGCTGCTTCCTCTGGATCATATCGGAGGGCTTGATGCGGCACTGCGAACGCTTTGCTCTGGCTCTGCGATCGTTATTCCGGAAGCCCGTACGCCCGAGTCGGCAGGACATGCTATTGCCAAACACCAAGTCAGTGTACTGCCCGCCTCGCCGACTTTCCTCAATCTAATGCTGCTTACGGGAGTAGCCCATTCGTCTGATCTTTCCAGCCTTCGGGTCATCGCTTATGGAGCGGAGCCCATGCCATTCTCCTTATTACAAAAACTCAAAGCTGCCTTCCCTGAGGTAGACCTGCAGCAAAAATTTGGTACCAGTGAAACCGGCGCTATTCGGATAAAAAGCGCAGGCAGCGGAAAACTCAATTTCTCCATCAAAGACAGAGACGCTGACTGGAAAATTGTCGATGGAGAACTCTGGCTGCAGTCAAGCTCCCGAATCCTCGGATACTTGAACTCCGATGCAGATAACAGTTCCTTGCTGCTCGATGGCTGGTTTCGCACCGGCGACTTAATTGAAGAGGACAAGGACGGCTCTCTGCGAATAATCGGCCGTCGCGCAGATTTGATCAATGTAGGCGGGGAAAAAGTAGCTCCGATTGAAGTCGAGAGCATCTTGATGGAAATGCCGGCTATTGCCGATTGCCTGGTCTATGCCGAAGAAAATGCGATTACCGGTCAAATTGTGGTCGCGCAGATTGTGCCGCAAGGTGAGTACGAAACAGTCCAATTGAAACGAGCCATTAAAAAGCACTGCCGTAAACGCCTCGCTACCTACAAAATTCCGGCTCGTATTCAGATTACTGAAAAAACAAAATACAGCGATCGCCTGAAAAAGTTGCGCTCGCAGTAGGCCTAAAAGCTTCGTGCAGGATTGCCAAAGACACGATCCCCGGCACTGACCGACCGTATAACGACGGAACCAGCGCCAACTGTTGCACCATCGCCCACACACTTCCCCGGCAATAGGCGTGCACCGGAACCCATAAAGACGCCCTGACCCACCGTAGTACCTCCTGTAAGATCGCAATTTCCGCTTATCGTAGTCCATGCTCCAATCTGTGCGTCATGCCCTACAGTAGAATGGCAGTTTATCATCGCCATCTCGCCTACCTCGATATCACAGGTCAACGTGACACGAGGACAAATAACGACGCCCCTTCCCAAATGTACATTGCGTCCGACCAATGCAGTCGGGTGCACCAAAGTAATAAAGTGGGCATCTCTTTCTATTAGCTGGCTGCATGCGGCCTTCTTCACGTCTATCCTGCCAATGCCACAAACAAATACTTCATCCGGTTGCGGCGTCCAACCCTCCGGACTACCCACTATGCCGGGTGCGTACTCAAAACCATCCAGAGCAGATGGGTCGTTGTCTAAAAAACCACAGATATCCCAATCCCGGGAAGCCTCCGGCAGCGCTAACAACCAGTTGTAAACCTCGCGCCCGAAACCACCCGCACCGACGATATAAAGCTGCTTACGCATCTCTACCCTGCTTCCGTAATAGTGCTAATTCATAAAGCTCCTGCAATGTCCGGCAATCCTGATAGTCCGCCTTTTTTAACAAGATACCATACTCAATCTCAATGCCACTCGTCACCTTTAATACAGCCAGTGAGTCCCAATTCGACAAACCCTTAAAGTCTGTTTCCGCAGATAGTCCCTCTTCCGGCGGCATCTCCAAAGCATCGGCTATTTCATCTAGGAATTCTTTTATTTCCATGTGCATAACTTAACCGTTGAAATGCATGAAGGAAGAAGAAACACGCTGAATTGCATAAAAAAACCCGCCCCTGAAGAGGCGGGTTTGCTAACGAAAATAAGAAATGGTTACAGAGCTTCTGTACCGCTCTCATCCGTACGAATGCGTATTGCACTCTCCACATTGAGAACAAAAATTTTACCATCACCAATCTTGCCTGTCTTCGCTGTTTCGGCAATCGCGTGTACCGCTTGGTCGACAACATCGTCATCCACCACAGTTTCGATAATCGTCTTCGGCAAAAAATCGACCGTGTACTCGCTGCCACGATAGATTTCCGTATGTCCTTTTTGGCGCCCGAAGCCTTTGGCCTCAATGGCAGTCAAACCACTGATGCCAACTTCTTCCAACGCACTTTTTACTTCTTCTAATTTGAAGGGTTTAATAATTGCTTTTATGAGTTTCATAGGAGGGTAGGTGTTTTTTTGTTATTTTGATTAATTGTTTCAAGCAACCGGTAATGTGGTTACTCGAAGTGGTAAGCTGTCTCTCCATGTTCACTCTGATCGAGACCTGTAATCTCATCCTCAGAGCTGACACGTAGTCCGATAGTGAAACGGCAGACTAAAATGATCAGGTAGGTGGCCAGCGCAGACCAGGCAACTACCGCTAGTATAGCGATTAATTGGGTCGTCAGTTGCCCACTGACCGATGCAACTCCGGATCCGCCAAAGGCAGGCAACCCAAAAACAGAAAGTAACAGAGTCCCTAAAATACCGCCGACACCGTGCACCGCAAAGACATCCAGAGAATCATCAATCTTCATCCATTGCTTAACGACACCGCACATAAAATAACAGACAGAACCCGCCAGAAAACCAATGCAGAGGGCACCGAGAGGACCCACATTTCCCGATGCCGGTGTAATCGTCGCCAGACCAGCGACCATACCTGTGACAATGCCGACAAGACCCGGCTTTCCATTCCTCAGCCACTCGAGACTCATCCAAGTCAAGCTGGCTACTGCCGCCGAAATATGCGTTACCAGCATGGTCATGCCAGCCGCCTCATTGGCAGCCAATTGGCTGCCGGCATTAAAACCAAACCAACCAACCCAGAGCATACTCGCCCCGATCATGACCATACCAGGATTATGAGGAACTTGTAACTTCTCCGGAAAACCGGTTCTTGGCCCCAGACATTTTGCTAATAGAAGCGCAGACACACCGGCAGTAGCATGCACCACAATACCCCCGGCTAAATCAAGCACACCCATCTCCATAAGCCAACCGCCTCCCCACACCCAGTGGGTAACCGGAGCATAGACCAAGAGGAGCCAGAGCGCCGTAAAAAGCAAAATCGCGGCAAACTTCATACGCTCGACAAAAGCACCCACGATTAAGGCCGGAGTGATTATGGCAAAGGTCAACTGAAACATGACAAAGACCGTCTCCGGTATAGTCCCGTTTCCCGACAGACTGCTTGCCTCGACCCCCTGAAGACCCAGTTTCGACAGTCCGCCGATCCAGGGAGTACCTTCTGTAAAGGCCAAACTGTATAAGCCCACTACCCATAAGACAGATGCCAGACAGGCAATCGTAAAGCAGTGCATCAGCACCGACAGGACACTGCCGGCACGCACCAGACCACCGTAGAAAAGTGCCAGGCCGGGCAATGTCATAAACAACACGAGCACGGTGGCTGTCATCATCCACGCACTATCGCCGGCATTTAGCGCACCGATCGACAACAAATCCGTCGTTGTTATGGCTTCATCCGCTGAAGCTAGAAAAGGGAACCAAAAACTAAATACGAGAAAGAGCAGACTATTTCTATAAAACATAATTTGGGGTAGGCATTTAATTTAAATGATACCCTACTGTATGCCCTATAAATCCACTTGAACAAGCATAAACTTCCCGCGCCCCCGAACACAAATTATGGAACGATCAATCCTCAATTCGAATAACGACAAAGCGAGGACTCCCCTCAAACCAAACATAAAAACTATTCACCCCGGACTGTAATGACTCACCTACCGAAGCGGGTGAATCGACCGCAATGTCATTCACCTCGATCAGGACCATGCCCGCACGCAAGCGATTAGCAAAAGGGGAGTCCGCCTCAACAGAACGTACGAGCACACCGTCGATCTCTTCCGGAAGGCTAATCTCTTCACGGGTTGAAGCATCCAGAAATGAGAAGGCGACACCATCCAAACGGGATTCTCCACGACGGCCATAAAACTTTCCATTCAAACTGCCCAGAACCACCTTTTTCTGGAGTTTTTTACCACGCCGGATCAGAGAAACCTCCACCTCTCTGCCCGGTGTCATTTGTGAAACCGTTAAACGTAGTTGAGCCGCTGATTCAATCTGTATCGCATCAATGTGGGTGATGATATCGCCATGACGAATACCACCCCGTTCCGCCGGTGAATCCGGTTGCACCTCATTGACCAGTGCACCCTCTGTCGAATCGAGAGCAAATGCCTCCGCCAAATCCGAAGTTAAGTCGACCGGAAAGAGGCCCAGTAAACCACGCGGAACCTCACCTACCTCGATCAGGCTGCGGGCTACGCTGAGGGCCATATTGACCGGAATTGCGTATCCCAAACCGATACTGCCACCGCTTCTCGAGACAATCGCCGTATTGATCCCGACGAGACGACCCAATGCGTCAATGAGAGCACCCCCGGAATTGCCCAAGTTAATCGCCGCGTCCGTCTGTATGAAGTTTTCGTAAGAACCGGGCCCCAGAATATCCAGCGATGTCCGCTCCGTCGCCGAAACAATACCTTGCGTGACCGTCTGGCTCTGTCCGTGTGGACTACCAATTGCAAAAACAATATCACCTGTGCGGATCCCATCGCTGTCTGCCACAATGACCTGATCCAGTTTGCTATCGGTATCAATCTTGATCACCGCAACATCCGTCTTTTCATCGGTTCCCACCAGTTCAGCAATAACCTCACTACCATCCTTGAGTTGCACGCGAATCTCATCGACCGGTTCCCCACTCTGGTTCCGTACCACATGGTTGTTCGTTATGATATATCCATCCTTGGAAATTATCACACCGGATCCAAGACCGTGCACCGGACGTTTTTCCGAGCGATTTGAACCATAGGGCACCCGATAGCCGAATTGACGCAGGATATCACCGACCCGGGGATCCTGACCGCCGGAGAAAGTTTGCATATCAGTCGTGTAGACCGAAACCACCGCAGGCGTCGCGCGTTCAATGACATCCGCATAGGACACCAGGGGAATCGCCTGACTCGGTACGATCGGCGATGAATCGATAGTAACCTCCAGTTTGCCTGCTTGGACAACGCAGGAAAAACAGAAGCTTAGCGTGATAGTATGTGCGAGTGAACGAAGAAAGGACGGAAAACTGTGCATGTCTATAAAATCCGCATTTTCAGACACAGTGCAAGCAAGGGGGTTCCTTTAACCGAGCGAGATGCAAAACTAAAATCCTTTGATCTCAAACAACCCGGTAACACTCTCATTGTCGTGGATCCGGCGGATCGCCTCACCTAATAATTTATTGACGCTCAATACCGTAATCGGCAATTCGCTATCACTTTTAACCGGCGTGGAATCCGTCGTGATCAAACGATCGAGCAAGCCGGTCGACAGTCGCTCATAACCTAAATTATTCAGTACGCCGTGACTCACAGAAGCGAGAACACGGTTGGCACCGTTCTTCTTCAGCAACTCAGCGGCCGCGCAGAGTGTTCCTGCGGTTTCCGTCATGTCGTCGATCAGGAGGATATCACGTCCATCCGTCTCACCAACCAATGAAACCGCCTCCACGGTTTCTGCATCAGTACGGCGCTTTGCGATAAAACCAAGCGGCACCTGCAACATACCGGCATAAGCAGAGGCCATCTTCATGCCACCCACATCGGGAGAAAAGAGGGTCAAATTATCTGTATCCAGTGTCTTTAGATACTCAAACAATACCGGTGATGCGTAGAGATGATCCACCGGTATATCGAAAAAGCCCTGTATCTGCTGTGCGTGCAAATCCATCGTCAAAATACGATTCGCTCCGGCAGAAACTAGCAAGTTCGCCACCAGCTTGGAAGTAATCGGCACTCGAGGCTGATCTTTTCGGTCCTGACGCGCATAGCCGTAAAATGGGATCACTGCTGTGATCCGCTTAGCTGATGCCCGCCGCGCCGCATCAATCATGATAAACAACTCCATGAGGTGCTCATTCGCCGGATTGTTCGTCGATTGAACAATAAAAACGTCGGCCCCACGGATGTTTTCATCAATGCGCACAAACGTCTCACCGTCCGGAAAACTCTTCACCGTGGCAGCGCCTAAAGAGACACCGAGATACGAACAAATGGACTTTGCCAAGTCCGGATTGGAGTTTCCGCAGAAGATTTTTAGTGCGCTATTCATCAATTTTTTTAGGCCCCGTGTGGGTCAAACATCTCTTTTCTCAGAATCAAAATATTTTTCCAGTTGATCAAACCTTTTGAAGAGATCCGGCAACTTTCTTTGCAGAATGCAAATGCGCAGGTACTCCTGCATCGGGATACTCGGATAGCCCATCTGCTTTTCGCCCGCGCCAATAGACTGAATCACTGCGGCTCCACCCCCAATAATAGCGCCCGCTCCGATCTTTAAATGCCCGGCAATACCCGACTGCCCCGCTGCTACAACGCCATCACCCAGCTCAGTACTGCCACTGACACCCACTTGTGAAACCAATAAACAGTGTTTGCCGATGCGTGTATTATGACCGATCTGAACAAGATTATCAATTTTCGTGCCCTCGCCAATTAAGGTATCCCCGAATCGCGCACGATCAATCGTGGTATTCGCTCCGATGTCCACATTCGTGCCCGTCACAACGCGGCCAATTTGAGGAATGCGCAGGTGTTGCCCCTCCTTAAATTCATAGCCATAGCCGTCACTGCCAATAACCGCTCCCTGAAGGATACGATTACTTTGACCAATCCGGCAATAATCAGCCACCACAACCTGCGGATAGAGAATCGAACCATCCCCCACCTCGGCTGACCGACCGATGGATACATGATTGCGTAGCTCAGCGGCGCCCACTCGAGCGCCTGCTCCAATAAAACAGAAGGCTCCTATACTCGCTTCCGGCGATATCTGCGCGCCCGCCTCAATCACTGCGCTCGGATGGATGCCGGGGTCCGCGGTGGGCTCACACAAACGCTCAATCTCTTGGCAGATTTGAGCCAACGCAAGAGAAGGGTTTTCCAGCTTGATATAGACTTGCCCGGTTTTCGGTGCCGCCTCGTACGAGCTTGGCAATAATAAAACCGACGCCTTCGAAGAAGCCACCGCACTCCGGTACTTTGCATTACCCAAAAACGAAAGGTCTCCTTCCTTTGCATCCGTCAAAGAGGCCAGACCGGTTATTTTTCCGTCGTAGCCACCGCTGACCACTGCTTCGCGTCCCACAATCTGGAGGACTTCACTCGTTCTAAAAGAAAATTCCATAGCCGGTAGTTCTACTGAAAAAAAAACCCTGTCCTAGGAAGGAACAGGGTTTTGAGAAATCATCCGTTCAGCATTACTCCCCGGCAGCATTGAGGACGGCGATCACTGAATCTGTCAGATCCAGCGACTCCGAAGCGTAGAGCACGGTACCCCGGTAGACGCTGTAAGTCTTCTCCTCATCTTCCTTCACGTCGACTGGTGCAATTTCTACCACCAAATCGACATTTTTGTCCTCCGCTACCGTAACAATTGTCTCACGGGCTTTGAGTTCCAAAGGCAGCAGGAACTCCTGGCGACTCTGGTTGCGCAGTTGCTGGGTTTGATTCTGAAATACCTGAAACTGGGCGCCCAAGGCGCGAAACTCCTCGGACAGAGTCTCATAAGCAGACTGCGCTTCTTTACGCGCATCCTTGGAGAGTGCCGGATTATCCTTTTTCGATTCCAGTTCCTGCCCATTGGCCTGCATGTCCTGGAGCTTTTTCTGGAGGTTGGCCAATTCCTCTTCTGCCGGAGAAATCGCACCTTCATATTTTTCCAGTGCGGATTGATAAGCCGTGTACCCGGCCAGCAGACGTTGCATATTAACCGCACCGACGGAAGAATCGCTTTGGGCAAAAGCTCCGGTTACTGCGAAGAGTGCCAAGAAGGCGACTACGATAGTGTTTTTCATTATATTACAATTTGTTGTTTCGTAGAGAATAGTTAAAGAAAGATGCGTAAGAGAGAGGGCTTAGAGGACTTAGAAACGCGTGCCAAACGAAAAGTGAAACTGTGAACTCGAACCATCCACCTCTTTTGGAGAGGTGATCGGTATACCCAGATCCAGTTTCAAAGGTGAACCGAGCATCAGGATTCGCGCACCAACCCCCCAGTTGTCTGCATAATTGGATACATCAAAGTCATTTTCTTCAGCATTAACAAAGCCTGCATCATAGAACACTGCCAGGCCTAAAGGTTCCGCCAGACGGAAAGTATATTCCAGAGAGAGCAAACCATAACTATTACCTCCAACCGATTCATTCGGGTCATCCGGGTCTCTCGGACCGATATCGCGATAGTCATATCCACGCAAAGATTCCGGCCCACCCAGATAAAACCGGTCATAAAACGGCACATCCTTATTCTCCCCATAAGGGATAACAGTACCCAATCGACCTATAATCGACAGGCATTGCTCATAAGTATCAAAAGTCGGAATGAAGTGTGCCGTACGACCCTCAATCTTGTAGTATTCCACATCCCCGCCCAAGCCGGCCCATTCATTTAACCACGTAGAGCGGTTCCCCTTACGGGTAAAGAGTAGCGAGTCACGGGTATCCCGAAGGAAAGTTAGACCCGCTTTAGAGACCAGCTCGCCGCCTTCGGCTTCCTGAAAAACATCCGCCACACCATCATTCTCAGTCGCTCCGTCTTCATTGCGCGGTTTGCTCATATCCCGGGCAACATCCATGATTTCCACCTGCTCCAGACGATACGAAGCTCGCGCCTCCACCAACTCAAATAAGCGCCTGCGCAAATACAACTCGAACCCCGTGCGCAGTTCATCGTAGTCACTGCTATTATAATCAGACTCCGTACGAAAAAACTCCGCCCCAAAGGCGAGGCGCTGTTCAAAGAGCCAAGGCTCCTCAAAAGCGACCAAAATCTGATTACTGGAAGAACCGAGCGAACCCCGCACCCGAAATTTCTGTCCGTCACCCTGAAGACCGTTGCGCCAGTTGAATAAATCAAAATTGCTCTGACGCATTTCTGCATACAGCACGATACTCTCCACTGAACCAAAGCCGGCACCGAAGGACAAACTACCGGTACGCCCCTCTTGCACCGTCACTCCGAGATCGCGCCGGCCCGGGATATTCGTCAGCTCAGGATTCAGCCGGACATCTTGGAAAAACTGTGTATTGCGTAAGCGGCTCTCACTTACCTGCTGTTTCGTCATGTCATAAACATCGCCGGGACGCAGAGCCAATTCCCGAATGATAACTTTGGCTTTCGTCTTTGTATTACCTTCTACCTCGATCGACTCGACATAAAATTTGCTACTCTCCCGCACCCGGAAGACCAAATCAATCTGGCGCGTCTCCAGATTGGAAACTCGCTCAGCACGCACCCGGGACTCCAGATATCCACGCGAAGTGTAATATTCATTTACTGCGGTTGCTGCTACATCCACTGCCTCCGGAGAAAAAACATCGCCGGATTGCAACTGCACTGCAGAGAGCAATTCCCCCTCCGTAAAAATCGTCGCATTTTCCACAGACATGTTACCGACATAATAACGCTGTCCCTCAATCACGGGGATAGATAGGCGGATTTTCTTTTTACCGATAAAATCGATCGCCACAGCGTCCTCCTCAACTTCAGCATCAAGAAATCCCTCATTACTGTAGTAGACACGCAGCTCATTCAGGTCCTCTTTAAATTGGACCTCATCAAATTTTCCGTCACCGGTAAGTAGAGAGAGCCAGTTCTTCTTCTTTGTTTTCAGGACTTTTCGTAGCTTCTTATCCGGAATAGATGCGTTCCCCTCAAATTCAACCTTGGTAATCTTCATCTTACCTTGCTCTGCTATGAGATAGGTCACCGTAGCATATCCGGTCGCCTCATCGCGATCGATCTGGTACTCGACCTCCACATCAGCGAAGCCCTTATCAATATAAAACTCACTGATTCGATCGGCCGCCTCCTTCACCCTGAACTCGTCCAAGCTAATACGGGTTTCCAGCTCTGACTTATTCAGCAGACGTCCGTCCCGCAGATTTTCATTCCCCTCGAAAATAATCCGTCCAATCGTGTACTTCGGATCCAACTGCACGAGTAACTTGATCGTACCCTCGGCCTCTTCCACTAGCTCTATGTTAACATTTTCAAAATGCCCCATTGAGTACAGCGCCCGAATCGATTGATCCATTAATGAAGGGTCAAACGCCATCCCCTCTCGCAGTTGCATAAAGCCGGACACGTACTCCTCACTGACCGGCTGAAACCCGTCAAATTTGATTTCAATCGAGTCGATCAGCGGGCCTTTATTGCCGACTGTCTGGGCAAAAGCCACCCCACAGAAAACAGTCAGAAGGAGTACGGCTACGATTGGAATGAAGCGGAAAAAATACATAGTGGTCGGTCACACGCAATTAGCGCTTAAAATTTTCATATCGGGTATAGCGGCGCACAAAGGTGAGATCAACTTCACCTATCGGCCCATTCCGTTGTTTGGCAATGATTAATTTGATCGCCTCCGTATCCCCCGGAGAAGTCCCTTCGTGGATTCCATCGTCGTCATCCCGTCTCTTCGGTCGATGCAGGATCATAACGACATCCGCATCCTGCTCGATAGAGCCCGACTCACGCAGGTCAGAAAGACGCGGATCTCGGTTTTCGCGCTCCGATTCACGGTTCAACTGGCTCAACACCACGACCGGCACGCCCAGTTCCTTCGCCATCCCCTTAACTCCACGGGAAATTTCGGCGATCTGCTGCTCCCGCGGCACCCGTGGATCCGTCCCCCGCACCAACTGCAAATAATCAATCACGATCAAGCCCAAACGGTTCTTTGTATCAACCCGACGCGCTTTCGCCCGCAAATCCAAAATCGAAGAGCTCGAACTGTCGTCTATCCAGAGTGGCGCTTCATTTAACTCATTGATCGCCTCCGCCATATCTGACGAGTCCTGCTTTGAGACGACACGATCACGAATTCGCTTCATGTCCACCCGGGCACGACTGCAAATTAGACGCATGGCCAGATCCGCAGCAGTCATCTCTAAACTGAATACCAGCACTCCGGACTTTTTGTGACCCCCGTCGGGCAGTGCCGCATGCTCCGCAAAATTCATCGCCAGGGAGGTCTTGCCTACTGATGGACGAGCCGCCAGTACGACCATCTGCCCGGGATGAAAGCCGTACGTCATCCCATCCAAATCGCGAAACCCGGTAAGTACACCGTCCACCTCGTCCTTACCATTAAGCAATGCATTGATATTACTCGAGGCCAGCTTGAGAGACTCTTTGATCGGGATCGCACTTTCCGTCACCCGACCGGTGCTGATCATATGGATGTCCTGCTCAATCTTCTCGATAAAATGGCTGATGTCCTCCTGCTGCTCATAGCAGGCTTCCATCGCTTCACGCGATGTCCGGATGAGTCGGCGAAGCAGGTATTTTTCGTGGACGATTTTGGCAAAATAGCGAGCGTGCGCCGGCGTCTCAATCCGGCCCTGGATCGCGTAGATCGCTGAAATCCCACCGACTTCTTCCTCCAGACCCTTCTTCCGCAGGTAATCCAGCAACAAAATTTCGTCTATCGGTTCACCACTTCCATAAAGCTCAATCAGCGCCCGGAAAATCTCCTGATGACTCGCCTTGTAAAAATACTCCGGATGCATCTTAGACTCGACACAATCGGTTAGCACCTCACGACCCCCGTCAATCAGGCAGGCCGCCAACAAGCCCTCTTCTGCTTCTGTGTTATGCGGTTGTACGCGCAGAGATACATCACCCTCGGCAGCTTGCCGGCCGGGAGCCATCCCTCGTCCACCACGGCGCATTCCGCTATCGGGTGGAATAGGTTCGTTGGGCATAGGTCAAACCGCCTCGCAGGACGGGCTTACTCGTCATCCTCCGGATCTGCCTCTTCAGCAGCCTCTTCCGTCTCTTCGATCGGATTCTCCGAAACCACCTCAAACTTCAGTTCCGCTTCGATTTCCGCGTGCAACTTGACCGGCACTGCGTGCGACCCGAGTTCCTTCACCGGAGTCCGAAGAGCCAGCTGCTTACGAGTCAGCTCGATGCCTTCCTCGCCCAAACGCTCAATCAGATCATTTGCCGTGACCGCCCCAAACATGCGTCCGCCCTCACCCGTCTTTACCGCGATCGCGATATTTACCGCGGCAATTCGCTCAGACAGTGTACGCGCACCTTCCAGTTCATTGGCTTCACGAACCTCGCGGGCCTTGAGGAGCGACTCCACATGCTTGCGATTGGCCTGCGTGATGGGCAATGCAATCTTCTGTGGTAGCAGGAAGTTTCGTGCGTATCCGGCACGTACAGTTACAGTGTCACCCTCGGCACCGAGACCTTCGATGGGCTGTAGCAGGAGTACTTGGTTATTCGACATTGTTCTTTAATAGGATAAAATTAAAAATGAGTGGCTTCTATAAAATTGTTTATTGATGAGCTGATCACCGATCACCGATGATCCATCAAAATGGCACATCATCATCGATTGAGTCAGGTGCTGCCGGGCGACTCTCCGGATTGGTCTCGCGGGCAGGTGGCGAACTGCTCTCGTAAGAGCCGCCTGAAGCAGATCCACCTTCTTCACGCGCTCCGCCGACAAATTGAAAATTCTCCAAAACCACGGAAAGCTTGTTCCGCTTTTGGCCGTCATTGCTCTCCCATTGGTCAAAACGCAAGCGGCCTTCCAGCATGATTGGCTTCCCCTTGCTCATGTACTTGGTAATCACCTCTGCCTGACGACCGAACGCATCCACGTCGACAAATGCCGTCTCCTCCTTTCGTTCACCGTCCTTTGTGCTATAGGTGCGCGAAACCGCCAAACCGAGCTTGCAGATGGTCAGCCCCGAGGGCGTTACCCGGGTCTCCGGATCACGGGTCAGATTGCCCATGAGGATAACTTTATTAAACGATGCCATAAATTTGAGAGTGCGTGGGAGAATCCTCCTCGAAAAGACTAGGCAGTCTCCACAAAAATTCGGTTAATCCGTTTGTCGTGCTCCAGCTTTACCTTCAGATCGTGGTCCACCGAACCCGGTCCGGAGACGTCAATCGTCGCGTAGTGTCCCTGCGCAAATCGACGATCCGCCGCTCGGGCAAAATCACGCATGCCCAGCTCTTCGCTGTCAGTCGCTTCACCGCCGACGGCAGCTATTGTTTCTTTAATGTCTTCCAACACCTTAGCGACGTCGTCTTCCGAGTCGCGCAGGTCCAGAATAAAGGAGAATTTGTATTGGTTGGTTGTAACACTCATATTAGGATGAGGAACGTTGGTTTATGATGTTCATGGCAGGCTCAATACCCTTGTCAACCACTAGAGCGATTTGCTCTAGAAAGTCCGGCATTCGACTGTCTAAAAGTTTGCTGTCCTCCGTCGTAAATTGACTGAGTACATAATCGGCTAAGTCCATTTCTTTAACTGGCTTCGCCCCGACTCCGATTCGGTAGCGTACGAACGCCGGGCCAATGCGCTGGATTAGGTCTGCTATGCCGTTATGGCCACCCGCGCTGCCCGAGCCACTTAGCTTGGAGCGAGCCAGATCCAGGGTAATATCATCGTAGACCACCAGCACCTCATGGGGCTGAAGCTTACGAAAACGCATGACTGCGCTAATCGATCGGCCACTGGCATTCATGAAAGTCTGCGGCTTTAGCAAGAGACACTTTTTACCGCTCAACACGATTTCCGTGACCTCGGCTTCAAAGCGGGCTTCCCGCTTCCAAGTCACCGACTCTTGACTAGCCAGCGCATCCAACACCGCAAAGCCAATGTTGTGACGACTGTTGCGATACTCTAAACCCGGATTACCCAGACCTGCGATGACCGCTATGGACATTTGGAAAAGAACAAAAAAACATTCGCTCGGAGAGCGAGTGCGAAAAAAATTTAAGAATCCGCAGCCGGAGCCTCTGCCGATGCCGAGTCCGCATCGGCCTCCGCAGCCACTGCTTCCGGTTCCGCCACCTCAGCTGCGACCTTGGCCGCTGCACAGGAGACAACCACAGCATCTGCTTGACCCAGGAACTCGACCCCATCGATTTCCGGAAGGTCACGCACATGTAGAGCCGATCCCGCAGCCAACTCAGCCACATCCACTGCCACGTGATCCGGAAGCTTTGACGGACGGCAACGGATTTCAACCTCATGGAGGTGTACTTCCAGCATACCACCATCCATCTTCACGCCAACACAATCCGCATCACCGGAAACGTGCACCGGCACACTCGTGACGAAAGATTCGCCGCGCTGCACTTCAAAGAAATCGATATGTAAAATCTGGTTCTTGAACGAGTGGAAATCCACGTTCTGCACCAGCGTGAGCATCGATTCGCCCTGATCATCGGTCAACTCAATCAAGGCTGCCTCGTCACCAATTGCCCGCTTCAAGTCGCGAAACTCGACCGTTGAGACCGAGACGGAACGAGCATTGCCCTTGCCGTAAACCGAAGCCGGTATACGGCCGGATTCGCGGAGCCGACGAGCGGCACCGCCACCAGAAGCCTCGCGAGAAGTCACATTTAATGTATACTGTTGCATAATAAAAAGGGGTAGAAAGTAAAAGACCCATAACGAAAAGCAACCCTTACTTTTCTGAATTAATCATACCCTGGAAAGTAGGTACCCGGAGCAGCGCAAGGCAAGCCCGCTATTGCGCATCGGAATGGGTAATTGCTGGCGGAACGCTGCAATCTTCGGTCTACACACGCTTTCCTGAATAACGGAGGTCAACCGAGTAGCTATTTTTGGGGTGTCGGCGGCGCGAAGCAAAGCGAAGCGAACCGGAACACCGTGGTGAGAGGCCCACCAATACATGCATCCACCATTC
>DKOA01000069.1:4847-6637 GCA_002469895.1 Opitutia bacterium UBA7374 | reverse complement strand
TAACGACCCCAATGGCATGGTCTACCGCGAAGGCACCTGGCGCTACTTCTGGCAGCACAACCCGATGAAAAAGACCATGGGCAACCAAACCTGGGGGCACGCTACCAGCACCGACCTGCTTCATTGGACACAACACAAAGGCGCCCTCTTTCCCTACACCAACGGCGACCATTACATGTTCTCAGGCAGCGGAACCGTCGACAAGTTGAATACTTCCGGCTTCGGCAAGAACGCGATTGTGCTCTTTTTCACCAATACCAGCGTTGGTGAATGCATCGCCTTTAGTACAGATGGCGGTCAAAGTTTTCGGCGCTACGAAGATAATCCGATTATCACCTTCGACAAGAAGGATACCAGTGGCAAACCGTTCCACATCGGTCGCGACCCCAAAGTCATTTGGTATGCCTATGATCAGAACGACACACCGCTTAACGAGACTGCTGCCAAGTATGGCGGGCATTGGGTCATGCTGGTTTACGACCTCACCGAGGGGAAAGAAAACCAGAGCGGTCGCTTTTACACCTCCGTAGACATGAAGCACTGGGAGCACCAGAGCGATCTGCCCGGCTATTTCGAGTGCATGGAGGTCTTTGAACTGCCCGTCGATGGCGACGCCGCGAACAAGCGCTGGGTCGTCTATTCCGGCGACGCGCGATACGCAGTTGGCGACTTCGATGGCGCAAGGTTCACTCCTGAGCATGAGGGCAAGCATCGCCTCCACTACGGTACCTACTACGCCTCACAAACATTTGATAATGCACCAGGCGGACGCAAAATCCAAATCGGATGGAACACTTCGCAAGCGGCCCCCGAAGCTCCCTATGCCGGCCACCACAGCTTTCCGCACGAGCTCACACTACACGCAGAGGCTAAAGGCGTACGCATGCGCGCCAATCCAATAAAGGAAATTAAAGAGCTCCGTGCCAAAAGCCATCGAATGGATCCTGTCAAAATAGGCCCGGGCTCACCTGCAGTCTTACCAATCCAGAGCAACACCTTCGACCTGACGCTAGAGTTTGACCCCGGAGACAGCGATCAAGTCTTCATCAACATCCCGGGCACCCACATTCGCTATAAGACCAAAGAAAGAATCATCGAACACCGCGAAATCCCACTCGAAGTCATCGACGGCAGGGTGCGGATGCGCGTTCTTGTCGACGTCTGTCTCTACGAAATCGCAGGAAACGATGGCCGCGTCTATGTGTCTTTACCACGCGACTACAAGCTACCCATTACAGAAATCAAAATTGAGGCCATCGGTGGCACCGCCACCCTTAAACATCTGGAAGTGCACGAGCTTATGTCGATTTGGGAATAAACCAGTAATTATAACATGAAGCGCCGGAACATCCTCAACTTCTTTTTAGCAGTTACCGAGGTAGCCTTAGCCGCTAAAGCCGAGGTTCAACCTAGCATTTAAGGCGAAGAGAATACAGACATTAACGAAGTTCACTAGCCACTAAGTCCTCGTATAACTATAGAAATACACAATCTATTGCGTATTGTTATACCGCTTTTTTTGGGCTACTCGATGCATCGATGCCTCGATGCTTGTGCTCCTCCATTACGCAATATTCTACGTGAGAGTCTCGTCAACAAAAGCTGGCACGAATCTGGCACGAATTAGTAGCAATTGGCCGATAAACCACTTACAAAGTGGTACTCGGGGAGGGACTTGTTCCGAGGAGCGAAGCGACGACAAGACCGGCTGCTTTGCAGACCGGACCACCAAGGGTGAGAGTCACTCCCATCTTTGCGGAGCAAAGTGGTACTCGGGGAGGGACTTGAAC
>DKOA01000069.1:581-4510 GCA_002469895.1 Opitutia bacterium UBA7374 | reverse complement strand
CACCAGAACCTAAATCTGGCGTGTCTGCCAATTCCACCACCCGAGCAAATAAGGCTTAGTTAACTGGTGGCTGTCTGACGCTTTGTCAATACGAGAGCTGTGGCTGTATGTGCCTCTCCGGTCGGATTGCTTACCAAGTGTTTCTGGCGACGCGGAGGGTCTCGTAGCGGGCGGGGTCGATCTCCTGAATAAAGCGGCTGGGGTTGAGGCGCATCACGTTGTTCCCCTTTTGGTTGAGCAGTGGATAACTGAGGTAGAGTTCTTCCTGTGCGCGGGTTGCGGCCACGTAGAAGAGACGGCGTTCTTCCTCGACGTCACCTTCGTCGATGGCGCGTTGGATGGGGAAGAGTCCGTCGCCCAGTCCGAGAACAAAGACGACGGGAAACTCCAGACCCTTGGCTTGGTGAATCGTGGTCAGGCGCAGACAGTGCTTCTTTTCCTCGGGGTTGCGCTCGTTGCTCTCGGAGGCGAGGAGGACAAGTTGGGCGAGCAGTTCTTCCATCGTCTCATAGCGCTTGGCAAAGCTGATGAGGGACTGCAGATCGTCCTCGCGCTCGGCCCAGTTGGGGTAAAGTTCGCGGATGAAGGTGGCGTACCAGCCGTCGAGAGCAAGTTGTACGACATCCTCGGGCGGGGAATCGGTCAGGGCGCGGGCCACTTCGCGGAGGGTCTCGGCGAGGGAGGGCCATTCTTCGCGGGCATCGGCCGGCACTTTTTTGAGGACTTCCGGCTCGCCCAGAACATCACAGAAATTTTTCTCGTTCTTTTCCGCGAGTTGTCGGGCGAAGTTATGAATGCGCTCGGCGCTCTTCGGGCCGATCTTCGGGAGGAGGGTGGTAAAGCGGGTGAAGGCGGCGAGGTCAGCCGGGTTGGAGGCAAAGCGCAACTGGGCGCTAAAGTCCTTGACGTGGGCCTGTTCAAAGAAGCGCACGCCGCTGGTAATCTGATAGTCGATATTGTGGCGGGACAGCTCCATCTGCAGCTCCATCGCGTGGTAGTGGGCGCGGTAGAGCACGGCGATGTCGGAGAGATTGCGGCCCTCGTCGACCAGGGCGCCGATGCGTTGGAGAATAAAGCTAGCCTGAGCACGGGTGTCCATGACCGGGACGAAGTAAGGCTTGTCTCCGTCGGGGCGCACGGGGCGCAGTTCTTTGTAGTAGCCCTTGCCGGCCGGTTGGTTGCCGAGCACGGCATTGGCGAAGTCAAGGATCTGAGGGGAGCTGCGGTAGTTCGTCTCGATCTTGTGTACCGTGGTCTCCGGATGGCGCTCATTGAAGCGCATGATATTTTCGAAGTCGGCCCCGCGCCAGGTGTAGATGCACTGAGCGTCGTCGCCCACCGCCATGACCTGATGGTGTACTGCGATGGCATCGACGATTTCGGACTGCAAACGGTTGGTGTCCTGAAACTCATCGACCAGAATATGGCGGAAGCGCTCCTGGTAGAGGGTAGCTACATCGGGGTGCTCCTGGAGCAGTTTGAGGAAGTGTTCCAGCAGGTCGTCATAATCGGTTACCTGTTGTTCCAGCTTCATCTTCCGGTAGGTCTCGTAGATCTCGGCGATTTTGTCGGCCAGACCTTCGAGAAAGGGGAATTCCTCCTCGGCCAGGGCACGCACTGTGGTGCGGGTGTTGCGGGCGTAGCTGATGCGATTGGCGAGGTACTTGGGCTTGGGGTAGTGCTTCGTCTTGATGAACTTCGGGTCGACCTTCTGGATGGCGTTCTTGAGGATCGATTCGGCCTCGCTCTCGTCGAGAATCGTGTAGTGGCGCTTTAGCCCGATCTTTTCCCCATGCACCCGGAGGATGCGTTGGGCGATGCTGTGAAAGGTGCCCCCCCAGAGTTGTCGGCGGGAGATCCCGGTCAGGTCTTCCACCCGCTCGAGCATTTCCCCGGCGGCCTTGTTCGTAAAAGTGAGCAGGAGGATCTCGCCCGGTTGCACGCCCTTGTGCAGGAGATAGGCCACCCGGTAGGTGAGGGTACGGGTCTTGCCCGAACCGGCACCGGCGAGGACGAGGTTGGGGCCCGGCTCAGCCGTCACGGCGGTGTATTGCTCGTCGTTCAGTTCCGCGCGGAAGTCGATGGGCGCAAATTCGAAATGCATCCCTCTACTGCTGATCAGGTCCGCGCCCCGGGGCAAACGGAAAAGCCGGGGAAGCCTGCCTTTGTGCGGGCAATTGTAATTGCAGTTGCGGTTTTGGCCGGTCGGGTTTCCATACAGCTGATGCAAATCATTCCCCCGCAATTGCTACCGAACCGGGACAAGGCGAGCTTACTCGCTTTTCTCGGCGGCTGCCGCGAAGAAGCCCGGCGCAAGGGACATTTTCAATTGGCTAGTATCTCACTTGCCGTGCGGCACATTTCACCCCTCGCCGTTCTTCAGTCGATCTACGAGCCGGAAGAGCTGCACTTCTACGTCGAGCGGGGCGTCAATGATGAAGCCGTCGCCGGAGCCGAGGCCGTGGTCGAGGCCCGTTTCTCCGGAGCGGAGCGCTTCAGCCAGGCAAAAGCCTTTGCCCAGAACATCCTCGAAAACAGCATCGCAGTGGGCGATCTAAGCGAGCCCTTTGCCGGTCCCCATTTCTTTACCGCATTTGCCTTTGATGATGTCGTCCGGGACGATGCCGCCTTTGCTGCTGCGACGATCTTTGTTCCGCGCTGGCAGGTCTCGCGTTCCGGTGGTCGCTACGGGGCGGTTGCCAACATTCGCGTCGACCCCGATTGCGACCTCGATCAAATCGTCGATCGGGTATGGGCGGCCTACGAGAAATTTTCCGCCTTTGACTACCCCGACAGTCTGTCGGAGGAAGCCGGGGCACAGCCCACCGTCGGTGCGGTCGAGCGCCTACAGCGACCACAAGCTGAGTACGAATCTGCCGTCCAACAAGCGATTGAGAAAATCACCCGGGGTGACTTTGAAAAAATTGTCCTCGCCCGGGAAGTCGAACTGCGGGCCGAGCACCCCTGGCAACCGCTCGAGACACTCAACCGACTGCGCGAAAAATTCGGTGCCTGCTTCACCTTCTCCTTTGGCGGGGGACAAGCCTCCAGCTTCATCGGCGCCACCCCCGAGCGCCTCCTGCGTCTGCAAAAAGGTCAGCTCCTGACCGAGGCCATCGCCGGATCGGCCCCCCGCAGTGGATCCGCCCGCGAAGATGCCCGCCATGCCCGCAACCTTTTAGAAAGCGAGAAAGACCTCCACGAACACGCCTGTGTGCGTGACTCCATCCTCCGACGGCTGGCCCGCTGCGGAGTCGAAGGTAAAGCCGCTGCCCAGCCCGGGTTGATGCCTCTGGCCAACGTACAACACCTGCGAACCGAGATCACTGCCGAAGTCGATGCCAGTGTGCACCTCCTCGACATCGTCGCTGAATTACATCCTACCCCCGCCGTCGGCGGCACTCCGCGCGACGCTGCCGTACCGGAAATCACCGGGCTGGAAAACATCGACCGCGGGCTTTATGCCGGAGCCATCGGCTGGTTCAATCACCGCAACGAAGGTGAGATGATCGTCGGCCTGCGCTCGGCACTCATTCAGGGCCGCAGCGCCCGACTCTTTGCCGGTGCCGGCATCGTCGATGCCTCCGAGCCCGCTCGGGAATATCAGGAGACCGCGATCAAACTCAGCGCCCTCCTCGATGTCATGGAGTGACGGGGGGAGTTTAGCCACAGATGGGAGCGGATGGAGGATAGAGGAAAAGGAGGAAAAGAACGAAGAGGGTCTCACGCAGAGTACGCAGAGGGCGCAAAGCTTTGAAGGGGTGGTAGCTGGGGATAAGATCACCCGCGCGGGTTAAAGTTGCCGTCTTGCATGGGCATAAAAAAACCGGACGTTTCCGTCCGGTTACTGGTGGTCAAGGCGGGACTTGAACCCGCACCGCCGTGAAGCGACAAGATCCTTAATCTTGCGTGTCTACCAATTCCACCAC
>DKOA01000069.1:0-267 GCA_002469895.1 Opitutia bacterium UBA7374 | reverse complement strand
CTACCAATTCCACCACTCGACCAATCAGCACTGCCAGCCTAGGCTGGGCAAGGGTGAGGAATGTAGGTCCGGAGAGAGCCGGATCAACCTCAAAATCGGAAAAGTTACGATTGTTTGAATTCTTTAAATTCGTGCGGAAAAGTGCGTGACCTTTTTTTAAAGGGTACCAGTATGGGGAAACTATGCTCCGTGATTGTCTTTCTGATAGTTGCGTTATCCCTACCGTTCGATGTCTAAAGAAGCTAAAGAAAATCCGCAGGAAAGCAC
>DKOA01000067.1:19828-20426 GCA_002469895.1 Opitutia bacterium UBA7374 | reverse complement strand
ACGCTTCAATTAGAGAAGGAAACCTTAGATCGACTGAAAGACCAGGCGATGATTGAGGGTGACCGACCGGTAGCCAGCTTGATTCGTGAGATTTTATTGCGTGAGATTGGATTGGGCGAAACTCCAGAAGACCGTAAAAAGACCGAAAACGAGACTTGAAAGAGTCGGCTGTAAGAACCTTCTCTCCATAACTGAGGGTATTACAGTGAAAGTATACCGGGTATTTGTGCGACCCGCTGGTAGATTGCGATCACTTCATCGCATGAGTGCACATGGATTTCCATCGTATAGGCCGTAAAACGCCCATTTTTTGAATCGCGTGCTTGAACCGGGTCATCCGCGAAGAGATCGAGGACCGATTGTCTCTGCGCTCTAGGTACGATAAACTTAAAAGGGAATATGCAGGGCCATTCGTAATTTGCGTCGAGTGAGCTACGAAAGGATTCCAAGCTTTGCTTATCTGACATGCCATTATCGAATCCAAGGCGGGCTTATTTGCAAGCATGCTTGGTCAGGTCGATACAGACTTGCTTCACTGTCTCAGTTTCGCTTGTTTTGGAATTTCCGTAAACCTGCCCGGGTGGTGGAATGGTAGACA
>DKOA01000067.1:6241-19469 GCA_002469895.1 Opitutia bacterium UBA7374 | reverse complement strand
CGTGCGGGTTCAAGTCCCGCCCCGGGCACCATCTCTCTGGACGAAATCAGTAATCATTGGAGGGTGTTTCGTTTGGTCGTTTTTCGGCCTTTGCCCGTTGGGTATACCGGTACGGCCCGGTACCGTAGCGCCATAGCAGAGGTCAGCCTAGTACCCATCGAAGGGTCGAAGAGATGGCCGTATTGGATGGTTGTAAGGGCAGGGGATCAATCCACGACCACCCGATAAAAACTTTTACTCTCTACGGGTGAGACTTCAAAGGTACTTTCTGATAGCTCCTGCCAGTTGCTCAGATCCTCCGAATGTTCCAAAGTGAGGGAAATATCAAAATTACCGTTTTGGTTTTTATTGATCACTGTATTTCCCATTCGCAACTCTGAGTATCCGGATGATGCGGAAGGCAAAATGGATTTGTTTAACATTTCGCGAGTAAATCGTTCTTTGTCTGTGTGATTCGTCGCTACGCCGTTATTCTTGATGTAATCAAAAACTGAATCCCAGAAAGTAACCGCTTCCCCATCTGGAATATTGTCCTCATTTGTATCGCTCTTATTCGGATCAGTCAGGTAGATCGCAACCTCCGCATAATTACTTAGATCATCTGTATCATTATCCGCATTATCTTGGACGTATGTGGCGGATATGACATAAATTTCGGGTTCGCTGATACTAGCTGCGGACGTACCATACTGTGCTATGAGTGGATTCTGATCGGTCAAAACGACGCCTGATTCGTTGACCCAGTCATCAAATAGATAGCCTGCTGTCGGTGCCGGGTTGAGTGTGGCCGTTTGTGGTGCATCAAAAGAATACAATTCCGTAATCGTGTTTTGCGGCGCTTCCAGATCCTCGTGTATTTGCGCAATCAAACTGATTGCCGATTTTGCTTTGGTATACCTGCCGGACCATTTCTCGGACCATCCACTTGATGCGGGATCAATAAAAATCACGGGCAGCAATTCGCTATTCAGAGAAGGAAAGGCCGTAAGGACACCATTGAACTCACCGGGATTGTCTCCCAAAAACTCAACGTAACGAAGTCCTATACAGCCTTTGAATGCATTGGGTAAAATGCTGGTTAGTGTATCTGGGATAATTAGGGAAACTAGTGCAATGCAGTTTTCAAATGATGTACTGCCAATACTAAGGAGACTGGAGCTGAGATTGCATTGACTCAAGTTACGACAACCCGAGAAAGCGTAAGAGCCAATACTGCTTACTGTGTCTGGTAGAGTAATTTTGTTTAATGTGGATTCCAGACCATTTGAATTATTCGGAAACATCCTGAAGGTGGAATTGCCGATACTACGCAGATTTTCGGGTAATTTAATTTCTTCCAAGCTGTAGCAGTTAGAGAAAACACTGGTGCCAAGAGCCGTAATCGCGCTCTCTGAGAAATCCTCACTTGCTGATGGGCCAAAGGTAAAATTGCTAAGATTCCAACAATCCTTAAATGCATTGGATCCAATGAGTGTTACTGTGGCAGGTAGGGAAATCGTCGTGAGATTTTTACACCCATAGAAAGCATTTTGTTGGATTTCGCTCAGTGTGCTAGGCAACGAAACAGAGTTCAGTAAGTCGCATTGATAAAAGAGTCCCTGGTTCATCAATGTGAGTCCCTCTGGTAGGTCTATGGTTTCAAGCGAATCACAATTCCGAAAAACAAAATTACCAATATATATCAGCTGCGAATTACTTTGAAAATTTACAGTTGCTAACTGCATGCATCCATCAAATGCAGTTTCTTCGATTCGAGTAACACTCTGCGGAATGGTGATCGCAGACAATGTACTCAAGGCAAAGCAGGATTTATGGATCTTTTCTAAAGAGGAAGGAAGTGAGATCGTCTGCAAAGAGTCGGCGTCATAGAGAAATTCTTCGGGCAATTCGCTTATACTGTTGGGCAGGGTTATTTGAGAAAGTGAATCGCAGTTCCGTAAGACTGCTTTTCCTAAAGTAATTACGTTATTCGGTATGATTATCGAGGTTAAGCCACTTCCGTAAAATGCCGACGGGCCGATTTCTGTTACCCCGGCCCCAATTTCAATACCAGTCATTTGGCTACAATTATAGAACATCTTATCAGGGATTATTCGCATCGTGTCGGGAATGCGGACAGTGCCGGATAGGCTGCGGCAATTTTCAAAAATGCGTTCACCGAGATCGGGCTTATCGTAGAATCCGATAACTTGGCTCATGCCGAGGTCCGCGATAGTGCTCAGCCCGGTGCAACTGGCAAATGCCTGATCGCCGAGCGATTGCAAAGTGGACGGTAAGCTAATCTCGTCTAGAGAGGAGCAGTTTCTGAATGCAGATGTATGTATTTCCAAAAGGCCCTCATTGAAGACGATCCCAGTTAGGTTACGGCAATTGTAGAAGGCATTCTGGTTAATGTAGCGGAGGGATAGCGGTAAAGAGAGTGCGCTCAGTTCGGTACAACTGTAAAATGAACTTTGGCCGATACTGTGAATTTTGCTATCGGCTGGAAATTGGACGGTGATCAAATTGCTGCAGCCAGAGAAAACTTCAGATTCCAATGAAATGAGCCCTTTTCCAATGGTCAGTGTTTGAAGCTGTGTACAACGATAAAAAGCTTTGGAAGAGAGGTTTTGCAGACTGTCTGGGAGCGTCAGTGTGGACAGTTTTTTGCACTCTTGAAACGCCTCGGACTGAACGTTTTCGAGCCCTTCATTGAGGATCAGTGTTTCCAATAAGGCGCAATCTTTGAAGGCGGCAAAGCCAATTCGTGAAACGTTTGAACCGAATTCTACGCTAACCATGGAGGCACCTTGGAAGGCGTAGTCGGCAATATGCCGAACCGGAATTTCACGGGCTGGGTCTTCCGGATCCGTTAGCGTATCGGGGATTATCAGATTTTCCGGCAGCGCCTCCGAATTATCCCATCCGGATATAGTGACTAGGGAAACCGATGGTGACGCTTCGGATTCACTTATTTCGTAGAGGAATCCTGCATCCAGAGCAGTTCCAGTGAAGAGCAGGAAAGTGCCGATTCGGGCAATGTGTTTCATGTGTTGTAGTCGCAATGGTGAGCTTTCTACGCGGAACATGCATGACTAAAGCAATGTAGAGCAATGGCATAGAGTGATTAGTCATGTGTAAATTACGTAGGTTTGTACGTTAGTCAAAAATAAACAACCTATCTGCTGGATAGCGGTGCATCAAGAATACTTCGCGAAGCTGCTTTTTGCTCTTTTCCTAATGGGCAGATTGGTCGAAGCTATACTAAATGCCTTGGTTTTTTCATCACGCTTGTAAGCAGTTGTTTCCCACGGGGCGAAGGGTTTCGTTTTTTACCTGCATGTCGATTGTTGGCGTGGCGCTAGGCGTCTGTGTGCTGATCATCGTACAGAGCGTGATGAATGGCTTTGGCGAAGGGATACGCAGCCGGATTGTGGAGACCTACGGGGATATTCGTATACAGTCACCATATTTGATTGATGATTGGGGGGCGAACTTTGCAGAAGTGGTTGCCTTGCCGGAAGTGTTGGCTCTGGCGCCCTATGCCGAGGGCGTGGTACTTTTGCAGTACGGAAATAAACCGGAGTTTCCCGGAATCCGAGGCATTGATCCGGTAGCGGAGAAACGTGTCTTACCCATTCGGCAGTTTATCACTTCGGGCGATTTGGATGAGTTTGACGATGAGGGGATCTTTATGGGGGACGGTCTGGCGGCATCGCTCGGCGTGGTGCCGGGTGATCGTGTTGAGGTCTTCACACCGCTGATGCTGGAGCGATTGAAGGAAGATGAGGTTTTATTGCCCCGGGAATTTTCAGTGATCGGTCTATTTCGTACACGCTCGCCGACAGTCGATGGGCGGATGATCATTTGTACGCTGCGTGTTTTGCAAGAGTTGTACGGATTAGGGGATGCTGTGCATGGTGTGGTCTTACGTTTGAGGCCGGGGGTAGATGCCGATGTATTTGCTGAACGGCTGGAATCAGATTTTCTTGAACCGGGTATGCGGGCGGTTAGCTGGCGTGCGTCGAGTCGTGATTTTCTTTTTGTTATCGAGCAGGAGAAGCGGATTATATCGTTTATTATTATTTTTATCATTTTAGTGGCGGCGTTCTCTATAGCGATCGCACTGACCATGGCAGTACTGCGAAAGACGCGGGAGATTGGCTTGCTCGTGGCGATGGGCGCGCGTCCACTGGAGGTCGCCTGCAGTTACTGTTGGCAGGGCTTTCTGATTGGCGCAGTCGGTACTGTGCTGGGTGTCTGTATGGCTTTACTGGCACTCTACTATCGAGGGCCCATCCTCAATGTTTACATGAGCCTGTCGGGTTCCGGAGCTGGTTTTCTGGGGGTCTATGACGTCTACAAAATACCGGTTCACTACCTTGCATCGGATTTTGTCATGGTTGCCGTGTTTGCCGTTTTGATTTCGACTCTGGCGGGTCTGGTGCCGGCGCTTCGTGCGGCTCGTTTGAAACCAGCAGATGCTTTGCGCAGTGAGTCATAAAGATAACATACTTCTGGAGGCAGAAGCGTTAACTAAAGCCTTCTCTACGGAGGGTGGCTCTGTTCGCGTTTTGGACAATATCTCGCTAACCTTACGAGCGGGAGAAAGTGTCAGTATCCGGGGGGAGTCCGGTTGCGGTAAGTCCACTTTGCTCAATGTCCTATCCGGGCTGGAGCGACCGGATGATGGTCTTCTTCGTTGGCAAACTGAAGAGGTGAGTGGTCGTTCCTTATCCTGGTTAGCGGGAAAACGCCGGGATTTTATCGGATTTGTTTTTCAGGCTTATTATTTAGCCCCGGAGTTGAATGCTTTGGAGAATGTACTCCTGGCATCGCGCATCCGAGGTAATCGGGGGAGCGAGTGGATCGACCGGGCAGAGGCTTTGCTTGAGCGTGTGGGGATGAGTCATCGCCTGCGGCATTGTACAACCAAGCTTTCGGGGGGCGAGCGACAGCGGGTGGCTCTGGCTCGTGCCCTGATGAACGATCCGCCGTTGTTATTGGCAGACGAACCGACGGGGAATCTGGATGAAGGTACGGCAGAGTCGGTCATGGATCTTTTACTGGGCCTCGTCTCTGAGTCTGAGAAGTGCCTCGTGCTGGTAACGCATCATCCTGGTTTTGCTGCTCGAGCGACTCGCCGTTTACAGTTACACGGGGGCCACTTAGCGGAGGGTTAGGGCGCGGTAATATGGAAAGTAAATTAAGAGTTGGTTTTATCGGCGCGGGGGCAAACACCCGTCAGATGCACTTGCCTGGGTTTCAGAAGCAGGCGAATGTAGAGCTGGCTGCTGTAGCAAATCGGACAGTAGAATCGAGCCGTGCAGTCGCCGAAAAATTCGGCATCCTGCGCTATTACGGAGATTGGCGGGAGATTGTTGAGGATTCTGCAATCGATGCGGTTTGCATAGGCACTTGGCCAAACCTGCATGCGGAGGCAACCATCGCTGCTTTAAATGCGGGCAAGCATGTACTCTGCGAGGCGCGCATGGCCTGTGATTTGAGGGAAGCACGTGCCATGCTGGCAGCTGCTCATGCCCAGCCTAAAAAAGTAGCGCAATTAGTGCCGGCTCCATTTTCTCTGGATTTTGACAGTACGATTCGCGCCATGGTTCTAGCGGGCGAGTTAGGAGATTTGCTTGAGGTGCGGGTAGTCCATACAGTGGGCCATCTGGCCTGCCCGGAGGCAGCGATGAGTTGGCGGCAGGACATCTCCCGAAGCGGTCAGAACGTGCTGACTATGGGCATCATGCACGAGACGATTCTACGTTGGATTGATGAGGAGCCGTCCTGGATACTGGCGGACGGAGCCGTATTTCAAACGCAGCGCAGTTACCCCGGAGAGGGGGCTTCATCTGTCGTGGAGATACCGGATAGCTTAAGTGTGATAGGCCGCTTGAGCGAATCCGGTGCTCGGCTGGTTTATCATTTCAGCGGAGTGGAGTCGGGCAAGTCGAGGATGGAGTTTCGCTTGAATGGCTCGAAGGGTGCTTTGCGCTTTGATGCTTTTCAGAAGCAGTTACTCTTTGCCGAGGCAGGGTCTTCTGAAGAGCGAAAGATCACGCTTTCCCGCGAGCAGAGTCGCGGGTGGCAGGTAGAAGCGGACTTTATTGCATCGATCCGCTCAGATAAGCCGGTTCGGTTGACTTCCTTTGCCGACGGGGTGCGATACATGCAGTTTACTCAGATGGTGGCCGATTCTCTGGCAGATAAATCGCGGAGAGTCGAAGGCGCCCAGTATACGAACGCTTGAGGCATTCTCGATAGAGCAAAAAAAATCCCGCTTTTCAGCGGGATAGTTAGGAAAACCTGTAGTTCTATATATTAGGCTTCGAGAACGGTCACTTTACGGTGTTCCTTATCGAAGGATACCTTGCCATCGTTCAGCGCAAACAGGGTATGGTCGCGTCCCATGCCCACGTTCGCACCGGGATGATAACGGGTACCGCGCTGACGCAGAATAATGTTACCGGCGATGACAGACTCGCCGCCAAACTTTTTAACACCGAGGCGCTTGCTGTTGCTGTCGCGTCCGTTCTTAGAAGTTCCTTGTCCTTTTTTATGTGACATATCGAGTGGGTGTTCGAATTAGGTTGGTGAAGCGTCAACTATGCGTTGATCGATTCGATTTTAATGACAGATAGATGTTGGCGGTGGCCGCGGCGGCGCTTGTAGCCTTGGCGGCGCTTCTTTTTGAAAATGACGATTTTCTTGTCTTTCTTATTTTCAAGGACGGTCGCCTTGACGCTTGCACCTTCGATCAGTGGTGAACCGAAGCGTGCTTCTGTACCTTCACCGACCATGAGAACTTCACTTAGATCGATGCTGTCTCCGGCTTCGGTATTCGGGTAGGCGTTAACTTTCAAGACGTCTCCTTCAGAGACGGTGAACTGGCGGCCTTGTGTGCGGATAGTTGCTTTCATAAGAAATTTGGAAACGCTTCAAAAAAGCGTCTTGAGCGGTGAAATCAAGAAAAATATACCCCCAGATGAGCTGACTTATCCGCTTGTTTGATTGCAGGCTTGCTTTTGTCCTCTACAGTCTCAATACAGTCTCAATAACGAATGACAGTTCCTCAGCCCAGCAACGATCCGGTGCGCGATACCTTTAAGGAGTTCCTCAACAGCAAGAGCTTGCGTGTGACGAACCAGCGAATGGCCATCTTTGACGCGGCCTTTGGAATGGAGGATCATTTTACCGCTGAGGATTTACTCGATAAAGCACGAGCCATTGATAGCTCTGTCTCACGGGCAACGGTGTATCGGGCCTTGCCCATCTTGACGGAGAGCAACCTGATCCGGGAAGTGGATGTCGGGCGTGATTATAAATTTTATGCAGCGAACAAGGATGTCCGCACCTTTCAGGCGCAGGTGATCTGCACCGATTGTGAAAAGATCTTCGAGATTGATGCTCCCTTTATGGAATGGTACGGGCAGACCGTTGCTTCGAAGCTGGGCTTGGAAGTGGTTGATCAGCGCCTGCAAGTTAGTGCCCGTTGTCCGGGCAAGAAAAACGGTGTGTGCTCGAACGAGGCGATCCAAGCCCGCGCTTAATTTACCCGGATGAGCGTCCGTGAATCATACACCTTTGAGCTGAGTTTTTTTGAGGCTTTGCATCGCCGCATGCCACGAGACATACGCACTGCGGGGATTTTGGCACATCTCTACACGAAAGCGGGTCGCATAGACGACGGCTTGCGGATCGATCGCAAGCTCGTTCGCCTCACGCCGGAAGACCCTACGGCGCACTACAATCTGGCTTGTAGCCTTGCCTTAAAGGGGCGTTTGCGTGATGCCACTGCGGCACTTCAGGGAGCGATCAAGCACGGCTATAAGGACTTTGAGTGGATGTGTAATGATCCCGATCTCGCTGACCTGCAAACTTATCCGGCCTACTGTGTTTTGCTCGAAGATTTGGGCATTGCCTGATCTTCTGGACCGCGGGAAAAGCATTGGCCATGGCAGCGATGAAGACAGATAAGTCGACTTCCATAGTCGAGGTGGTGGCCTTTTCCGGCTTCGATAAAGCGTTGGCTTACGCAGTGCCTCCGACATGCCGACAAGCGGTAGTTCCCGGGTCGCTGGTTCGCGTGCCTTTGCGTCGCCGTAGTGAATTAGGTGTGGTATTGCGCCTGGGGACAGACCAAACGATTCCTCCCGGCAAGCTGAAGATGCTCTATGAAGTGGTGCAGGAATATCCGGTCTTAACCGAGGAGCTGATCGACTTGTTTCGCTGGGCGGTGCGTTACTACGCGAGCAGTCCGGAGGCAGTACTGGAGGCCATGATCCCTGCGGCGATCCGTCGTGGAATGAAATCAAAGACGCTGCGCTACATAGCGGTTGGTACATCACCATCGGCTGAGGAGATGATGCAATTGAAAAAACGAGCGCCCCGGCAGGCGGAGTTATTACGTTTTATTCAAACACAACTAAAGCCGCAGCCTCGTGCGACTATTCTCAAACGTATGGGGATGAGTGTTTCTGCCTGTCAGGCATTATTAAGCAAAGGCTGGTTGGTGGAAACAGATACGGAGCAGCCACGAATTGCTTATGAGGACGAGCTGGATGAATCAGCGGAAGAAATTACTGGGACTCGACCAACTTTAACGACAGAGCAAGCCCAGTGTGTAGATTCGATTTTAGGGGCGATAGAACGCGGTGGTTTTAGCGTTCGACTCCTCCATGGCGTGACCGGTTCCGGGAAAACAGAAGTCTACCTCAATGCTGTCGAGCGTACGGTGGCATCGGGTGGTGGGGTGATTTTTCTTGTGCCGGAAGTGGCGCTGGCTCCCCAGACGGTGGGACGAGTCCGTGCCCGTTTGGAAGCACGTGGGGTGAAAACAGTGGTTTGGCACAGCCATTTAAGCGATGGCGAACGTTACGATGCGTGGAAGGCTTTGGCCAGTGGAGCTGCACATGTTGTCGTCGGTGCACGGTCTGCGGTTTTTGCACCGGTACAGAATCTGCAGTTAATGATCGTGGATGAGGAGCATGAACCGTCCTACAAACAGGAGGATAATCCCCGCTACCATGGGCGTGATGTGGCGGTTTACCGGGCCAGCCAAAACGAAGCACTTTGTATTGTCGGTTCAGCTACACCCTCCTTGGAGTCACTGTATAATGTAGAGCGTGGGAAGTACGCAGTGGATCGAATGTTTAAGCGGGTGGATCACTGTGAGCTCCCCCGGATTCATCTGGTTGATATGCGCCGTGAGGGACTGACGGGTCGGCACAAAGGTTCGCCGGTTTCCTCCATGTTGGCAGAGAAATTAATAGATCGTTTTGAAAAGAAGGAGCAGAGCATCCTCTTTCTGAATCGACGGGGATTTTCCACCAGTATGCTTTGTCCGGATTGCGGCTATGTTGCAGAATGCGGTCAATGCAGTATCCCGATGACCTACCATCGGACGGATGGCTATCTCCGTTGTCACCTCTGCGCGCAGGAATATAAAGCGCCGCAAAACTGCCCGAAGTGTCGTGCGCCTGGTATTCGCTTTCGGGGGCACGGTACCCAGAAGATTGAAGATCTTGTCCAGAAGATCCTGCCCAGAGCGACCATCGTGCGGATGGATGCGGACTCCATGTCGAAGAAGAATCTTTATCGAAAGATTCTTGGAGACTTCCGTCGCGGCCGGATTGATATTTTAGTCGGTACGCAGATGATCGCCAAGGGCTTGGATTTTCCGAATGTCACTTTGGTTGGTTTGATTGATGCGGATAAATCGCTCCATGTGGAGGACTTTCGCGCAGCGGAACGTACCTTTCAATTGATTGTGCAAGTTTCGGGCCGTGCGGGACGTGGCGACCGTGCGGGCGAAGTGATTATCCAGACCAGTACGCCGCATGCGCCTCCGATTCAGTTCGCCCGTAAATCCGACTTTGAGGGCTTCCAACTGGAAGAGTTGGAACAACGGCGTGAGTTCAACTATCCGCCATTTCGGCACCTCATTCGACATCTCTTTCGCGGACGTAATCCTGAAAAGGTTAATTTCTACATTGAGCAATGGGCCAAGGTGCTGGAGCAGGCGATGGGGGACTCGATTGAAATCCGAGGTCCAGCGGTGGCTCCGATTGAGAAGATTCGCGACGAGTACCGTTTTCAACTCTGGTATTTCGCCCCCAGTGCGTCACAGGTGATTCAGCGTATTGTTTCCCTGCGAGAGGACTTTAAAATGGATCGGGATGTCTTTGATCAGATCGATGTCGATCCGATGCAGTTAAGTTAACTCGATCCAGTCATTCAACGACTCGACCGCTTCGGCGCCTCCGGCAGCGATCAACTCCTCTGTGCTGTGCGCTCCGGTAGCTACAGTGTAGCATTCCAGTCCGGCGTTTTCTGCTGTAGCGACATCAGTCGGCGAATCACCGATTAGAACGGCACCGGATGTACGCGAAGCATCCATCGCTTTGAGTACATATTCGGTTAGTGTCGGGTCCGGCTTACTCCACTCGGTGTCTGTGCTACCAACACAAATCGGTATGTAGCTTGCGAAGCCACAGTGCCGGGAAACTTCCCGGGCAGTTGGTCCGTGCTTATTGGTTAAGATGGCTTGTGGCACGCCGGCGTTGTAGAAGTTGCGCACCAGTTGAAGCGCTCCCGGCAGGACGATAATACCATCGTACATAATGTCGGGAAACCGTTTGCGAAAATCAAGGCAGGCGGCTTCCAGTTCTTCCGGTTGAACAAAGAGAGCCATGGTCTGTGCCATCGGCCCTCCCATACTTCGGTGGATTTCCCCGGGGTCGGGGGTGGGGTGCCCCAGAGCAGAGACAACTTCCTCATAACAGCGAACAATGCCGGCTGTCTGATCAATGAGTGTGCCATCCATATCCCAGATGACCGCGCCGGGTGTCTTCGGTAAGCTCATAAGGCTGAGCATTCGGGTGTGCAGTTGAGCCGGATGCGTCCCAGTTCAAGCAAGTCTGGAAAGATTTCCCGGCAGGCGGTCTCTTCGCGGAGTTGTTCTTCTGTATGACTACCGGTGGTAACGAGGCAGCACGGCATCGTCACGTTCTGAGCGGTCTCGAAATCAAAGGGTGAGTCTCCAATCAGAAGACAATCTTTCGGGTCCGCGCGGAGTTGTTTGAGCAGGGCTTGGGTGAAAGCCGGATCCGGTTTGCGGTAGGGGGTGTCTTCTACTCCGAAGATGGCCTCAAATGATTGATCCAGATCCAAGTGGCGGAGAATATGTCGGGCCGCGGCGCCATTCTTGTTCGTCAGGACGGCTAACTGTTTTCCTTTTGCCTGAAGAATTTTGATCAGTTCCCGCGCACCCGGAAGAGCCTCAACGCCTTCCAAAAGGTGTTCGTTAAAGTGTGTAACGAAGTGGGCGTCTGCTTTGGTCGCGAGTTCGTTGCCAAACAATCGTTGTAGAGTGAGTTTGTAGCCACCGCCGACAGCAGACTTTACCGTTTCAAAAGAAGATTCCGGCAGGTTTAGCTGACGCTGTGCGTGCTGTATACTCTCGGCGATAGCGACGAAATTATCGACCAAGGTTCCATCCAAGTCAAAGATGACTGTATTCATATAATTCTGTTTCAGGCTTCGCTTACTGCAGGTTGAGGTTGATTATATCCGCTCGATTGCCAAGCAAGGATCGGACTATAAGAAAGAATTCTATGGGGTTAGAGATTGGCTCAAAGCTGTATTGACAGAAATCAGCGAAGAGGAACTATATCAGCTTTTACATCCGTTATGCCGGATCTGTATGGTGGTAGTAGCTCAGTTGGTTAGAGCACCGGATTGTGATTCCGGGGGTCGGGGGTTCGAGTCCCCTCTATCACCCCATTTTTTTCCAGCGGATTCTTCAGTTCGAATCGTTGCGCTAATTACCCGACGCAACGTGGATTTCTTCCGCACTGACAGCGATTGTGATTTCCCGGCCGAGGATTTCGAGGAGAACTTTAACTCGCCTTTCAGCCGGCAATAGGGCGAGTACTTTGCCCTGTAGCCCCTTGAGCGATCCGGCAATGAGTTCAATCTCCGCGCCCGGACGGCAACTGAGATCCGGTGCATCGAGGATTCCCTCTTCCGGTAGGTCGGCCATTAGGTCTTCGATCAACTTGTCCGGAATCGCACGCTTTTCATCATGTCCAACGACATGAAGCACACCGTGAGTGTGAATAATTAGACGGTACTGCTGCAACAGGTTAAAGCGAGCGAAGAGGTAGCCCGGGAAGAGTGCATCGACAAAGCGTTTCTTGCCACTCCGCGTCTTTCGAAACTGTCGGATCCTCGGGCAAAATGCTTCGATCGATTCCACCTGGTTGAGCATGGCAGCGGCAATGTGTTCGCGCTTATTTTGGGCACGCAGACAAAACCATTCTGCCAGTTCTGGTGGTGTATTTAAAATCTGTTTATCTGTAGTCATGCAATCAACCGTATTTGCCGATTTTTCAGACTGAGCCGAGTGAAGATTCTTTACCCTTAGCGGCGGCCCCATCGACCTTGCCAGCTGCCCCAGGAGCGCGCTTCTTGCAGCTCGGTCTTCCGTTCGTCACTCAGTTCGCTGCTGTCCAGATAGTTTTGAAAGGCGACCGGGTCCTCTTCGCGCCAAGCACCAGCGACACGCTTTTGCAGGTAGTCTTTCATGCCTTCACTGTCGACGGATGTGGCCCATTCCATGGCGCTTGCTGGATCTTCCTGTACTGCGTGATAGGTATAGCTGCCGATAGCGCGATCCATTTCAGGCGATGCCGGGCGAGAATTAAGCCATTCTGCCGAAGAGTTGAGATCGTATCGGGCCCATTCACGTATAATATCTCTGGTAGCTCGGCTGGAGGCCGGGTCACTCGGATCCAGCGTATCAATCCAGCTGGCGGCGGCCGCCGGATCATTTCTTGCCCAACTCCGGGCAAGAGCCCTCTTTTGTTCTTCCGTCGCGTTGTTTCCAAGTGAAGAAATATAGGCTGCAGCTTCCGTTGGGGAAGTGCCTGCCCAAACGTCAATCAAGTCGGTGATCAGCCGGTTACGAATTTCAGAATCCGGCATTTGTTCGATGCTTTGTTTGGCCGCAACCACTCCGCTATTTTCTGCCTGCGTCCGTATCATATCGCCCATAATTCTGGATTTGATCCGCAGTTCATAGGAATTTGCCTCTCCTAGCTGACCGGCACTCAACAAGGCGGCTTGTAGATTATTTTGCGCGAAGCCCGCGTATGCGGCAATTAGCTGTTCATTGCGGACCGAGCGGGTGAGACCGTCAGAATTTGCATCAATCCATTGTAAAGCGCTCATGGGATCCGAT
>DKOA01000067.1:0-5862 GCA_002469895.1 Opitutia bacterium UBA7374 | reverse complement strand
GGATTTGACTGCTCAGTTCTAGGGCTTCAATTGGACTGGTTTTAGCCAGTTCCGCAAGTTGTTTGCGTAGAGTATCGGCTAACTGAGGGTTGTTAGACAGATCGACTATATTCGACAGGATGCTTTCCCGTAGTGCGATCGGATCCGTCTCTACTGGTTCTTCTGTTTCCGGAAGGTCTGCCATGGATTCTGTTCCTGCCAGTTCCGCAGGTCTGTCGGTTGTCTTCGGATCGGCCAGAGACTGCGATGAGGTTTTGATGGGTCGTTCTGCTTCAATACCACTGGATTGATTTGCAGCCGAGCGGCCGAAGTAAAATGCAACAGCTATACTGAGGCCCCAAGAAAGGCCGAGCAGGGTAAGGAAATTTCGATTCATTGGTTGGTCTACTCTAGAGGATCGTAGTTAGCAGTGAAAAGTTTCAAATTTTCGTAATCCAGACAAGGTCGCCTGGTTCGACTTGATCAAAAAGTTCAATAATATTGTCGTTGCATAGCTCGATACAGCCACCGCTGAAGGGCTGGCCAATACGATTTTCATGGTTAGTGCCGTGGATGTAGATGTATCTGTCGTAGGAATCACAACCGGGACCGCTGTTTTTCCCTACTTCCAGTCCTCGCAGGCGAAGTATGCGGCTGGTGATCAGGTTGGCTTTCTGTTCCTGTGGATCGAAGTCGGTGTAGTGTTTTTTGGGTTTGCGCCCGCGAAAGACGGTTCCGGATGGGGAATGGGCCCCGATTTTATCTGCAAGTGCATGCAGTCCGACCGGGGTACCAAAGGAATTTTCGATACAACTTGGCGGATTTTTTGAGGTGGAGACTGAATAAATGCGGATGCTGCAACCGTCTGCAAACAGGGCCATTTGCTGCGCCTCAAGCGAAACGATCAGTCTTCGATCGGTCGGGGTGATTGACACGGAACGGCAGTACTGGTTAAGACGCTCGTTTTCACTTGTAAAATCAAATGGCATACAACGTAGGCATCCTCGGCGCGACTGGAGCAGTCGGTCAAGAAATCATTCGTCTCCTGCACGAGCGGAACTTTCCTCTGGGGGAGCTTCGTCTCCTCGCATCGGCCCGGTCTGCGGGCAAGACGGTCTCCTATGCGGGGCACAGCTGGATGATTCAGGAGGCCACAATGGATTCCTTTGACGGCTTGGATGTTTGCATCTTTAGCGCGGGAGGCGACCAGTCCAAGCAGTTCGCCACGGCGGCGGCAGAGCGCGGATGCATCGTCGTTGATAATTCCTCGGCCTTTCGTATGGATCCGGACGTGCCGCTGGTGGTTCCGGAGATCAACCCCGATGCGGTGGATGCTCATAAGGGGATTATTGCCAATCCAAATTGTTCAACTGCAATTACTCTAATGGGTCTGTATCCCCTGCACCGAGCTTTTGGTCTGAAGTCGTTTATTGCTTCTACCTATCAGGCGGTATCTGGCAGTGGCGCGGGTGGTATTATCGAACTGGAGGAGCAACTTCGCGCCTGGGCGAGTGGAAGTGAAGCTCCGGAGCGCTCCGTTTATCCACACCCTATCGCTTTCAATGTTTTGCCACATGTCGACAGTTTCCTCGATGATGGCTATACTAAAGAGGAGATGAAGTTGCTCAATGAGGGGCGCAAGATCCTTGGTTTGGATTCACTGGAGGTGACTTGCACTTGTGTGCGGGTGCCCGTGCTGCGGGCGCATTCGATCTCGGTCAGTGCTTCCTTCGAGCGACCGGTTTCGATCGAAGCTGCCCGCGAGGCGATTAAAGCTTTTAACGGAGCAGAGTTGATTGATTTACCGGAAGAAAATCGTTACCCGATGCCTTTGGATTATTCTGAAGCAGTGCCTTGCGGGGTTGGACGGATTCGCAAGGATCAAGTTTTCGAAAACGGTCTCGCTCTGTGGGTTTGTGGCGACCAGCTCTGGAAAGGGGCTGCCCTCAATGCTATCCAGATCGCCGAACTGCTGCATGAAAAGGGTTTGCTTGGAAAGTGAGTGAATTGGATCCAGAGGCGTTGGCTGTTCTTCTGCCACGATTGCGCACGGTTATCGATGGCGGCTTGTTGGTCCTTATTTGGATGGTACAGCGCATCGTTTATCCCAGCTTCTTGGAGATTCATGAAGATCGCCTACAAGCGTGGCATGCACGCTATATGCCGGCGATCGGCAGTATCGTGGGGCCGCTCATGCTCCTACAAGTCGCTGTTATTCTTTTACAGGTTGTCCTTTTCGGGCGTCCCGTTGATCTGATCTCCGGTAGTCTTGTGCTCGCTGTCTGGATTTCTACAGCCGTCTTTTCCGTACCGTGTCACCGGAGGATTGAGCAGGGACGCGGGGACAGAACGGTTCTGCAACGCCTCGTTTTGACGAACTGGCCCCGGACAATTCTTTGGACGATTATTTTTCTTGTCGGCTGGTGGTAAACTTGTTTTTGTTCCCTTAATTCTAGAAATGCTATGAAAATTAAACACTACCTGCTGACTCTCTTTCTCCTTTTAACGACGCAAGTATACCTATCGGCCAAAGCGTTGAACTCTTGGAAGAACGGCTCCTCCAAGCAAGCGATTATAGAATTTGTCGAGACGGCCGTAGATCCTGAAAACGATGGTTTTATCCCGGAATCCGAGCGTATTGCGGTTTTTGATAATGACGGGACACTTTGGGCGGAAAAACCACTCTATTTTCAGGCACTCTTTGCTTTTGACCAGATTCGATCGATGGCTCCCGAGCATCCCGAGTGGCAGACGGAGGAGCCTTATGCTTCAATTCTCAAGGGCGATATTGAGGGAGCTTTGCATGATGGCGAAGAGGCTTTGATTAAACTGGTATTGGCGAGTCATTCGGGCATGACCACCAAAGGTTTTCAAGATATGGTGGGCGATTGGTTAGCCTCCGCTACGCATCCAACGACGGGTCGTGCCTACACTGAGATGGTGTATCAGCCGATGTTGGAATTATTGGACTATTTGCGGGCCAATAATTTTAAAACCTTCATCGTTTCCGGAGGCGGGATCGACTTCATGCGCGTATTCTCTGAGGCGGTCTACGGGATCCCTCCCGAGCAAGTGATCGGATCCCGGGTGCGTGCCGACTATACCCTGGTCAATGGGGAACCGGTTTTTCATCGCAAAGCGGAATTGGGTTTTATCAATGATAAGGCGGGTAAGCCGGTGGGTATTCTTGAGCATATCGGTCGTCGCCCGGTAATGGCTTTCGGCAACTCAGACGGGGACTTTCAAATGCTGGAATGGGTCACTGCCGGCGAAGGCCCCCGTCTGGGCTTGCTAGTTCATCATACAGATGAAAAACGGGAATGGGCCTACGATCGTGAATCGCATGTTGGTAGCCTGAACCGTGGACTGGATGAAGCTGCTGAGCGGGATTGGATTCTCGTTGATATGAAAAAAGACTGGCGTCGTGTTTTCCCCAGATAGATCCGGGGTACTGGTGTCTTTTATTTCTCTTCCCGGATGGCCCAAAGAGCCTGGAAACGCTGACCCATATGGGCGGGGTGAATCAGTTCCATAAGCGTTTGGCGATCCGTATTAAAACCTCCGGTGGTGGCTTTTTGAACAATCTTCTGGGCGGCATTTGCAGCACGGCGGACAAAGAAGGATTCCTGACTCTCGAGGTTTATATGAACACAGCCGGTTGCTTTTAGTTGATTAACCAAGGGATCCCAGCAGAGATCGCAGGTGATATCTTTTTCTCCGGGGGATTCGAGTAGATTATTGGACTGCACATGATGCTGGTAGCATCGTGCGGTTCCGGCAGGGCAGTCTTCGAGGAGCGCTTTCCAGCTTTTTCCGTAGTCAAAGAGAAGCAGGAGTCCGTTCCAATCCTGAGAGAGGAGCTGGCTCAGGCATTCTTCAGCTTCCAGAGGCCAATCCAGTTCATAGCCTTCCGGTGCATTTGCTGGCAATCGATCTACCTGTGCCGCTACCGGTGGTGTCAGTGTCTCAAGAAGTGTTTCTTTAAGAATACCCGGATCACTTAGGTAAACGCCACGTTCTCTCCATCTACCGTTTTCAAAGCGCAGCCGGTGAAAGGGGCGTGCGTCGAGCCATTCATTGGCAAAGAGTACGACAGATCCGGTTACTTCAATGCGGTCACCCAGACGAATAACTTCAGAGGATTGAAATGGGCTCGGCGAAGCCAGTCGATCGATCAGACTACGACCCGGTTCAGCAGCAATCTCAATAAAACGGCTGTGGCTGGCTCGTTCCGTGCCGAGCAGTTTCTTAGAGGCATCGACAATGAGTTCAGAAAAAACCCGGCCCAGACTTTCAGCAGTGTAGAAATCACGATCGGGACTGCGACCAACCCGCGATTGTTGACGCCGATAATAGCCAAAATCATCGGCATAGAGGGCTATTTCGATGAAGTCACGGAAAGAGATCGGCTCGTTTCGGGCTTTCTCGAAGAGGATGCTTTGTATGTTTTTTTCCGTATTCATGCGGAGAGGATGCATCAGAGATGAACGTAGATAGGCCGGAATGAAAACCAGAAAAAAACTTTAGGATGGATACGGAATCAAAAATAGGCCGAATCGCCAATAAATTGAGGTGCATCAAACCGGCTGGGCCAGTCGTCTCGAGCAGAGAAATGCTAGCCGAGAAGTTGAAGAACGCTAGTTTTTGCATCGCCGAGCTTTTGGAAATAGCTAGGGCTTAGGATCGTATGCTTTTAGCTGTAGAAAGTTCCTGTGATGAATCTGCGCTCGCTCTGTTTGATTCGGAGCGCGGAGTTGTCGGCGAATGGGTCCATAGCCAGATTGATTTACACAGGGAATATGGCGGCGTGGTGCCCGATTTGGCGAGTCGTGAGCATTTGAAGAATTTTCTGCCTTTGCTGGATGCTTCCGGCATCATTGAGCAGCGCGATCAGATAGAACAGATTGCCGTGACGCACGGTCCCGGTTTGGCGGGCTGTCTTGCTTTGGGGATGGCCTTTGCCAAAAGTTTAGCTCTGGCCTGGGAGATTCCGGTAATCGGGGTCAATCACTTGCTCGGGCATGCCTATTCTCCCTTCATCTCGCTGCACGCTGCCAATCCACAGGGCTTTGCTGCCGCCTACAAGGATTGCCTGCCGCATTTAGGATTGATTGTTTCGGGTGGTAATACGCTCCTGTTTTCCATCTGTGAAGCGGGCCAGATTACAGTTTTAGCGGAGACCGTCGATGATGCAGCGGGAGAGGCTTTGGATAAAGGAGCCAAGCTCCTCGGCTTGCCCTATCCGGGTGGGCCTCTGGTGGAAAAATTGGCTCTGAGGGGCAATCCGCAGGCCTACGATTTCCCCAAGGCAATCGCTCCGCGTAACCAGAACCGGTTTAGCTTTTCCGGACTGAAGACCAGCTTGCGCTATCGTGCTGAGAAAATGGACGATGCCTCACTGGAGGCGGCCATGCCGGATATCTGCGCTTCTTATCAGGGCGCTGTCATCGATCAATTGTGCGGCAAGACACGTCATTTATTGGCTGCCGGAAGCTACCGGAGCCTTGGGCTGTCCGGTGGAGTCTCCAATAACCGTGCTTTGCGCTCAGCCATGGAGCGACTGGCCGGGCGCTATGGCATGCCTTGTCTTCTCGCTCAACCGCAACATACTGGAGATAATGCGGCGATGATCGCCTTTGCCGCTTATTTAGATCCGCAGGCGGGCTCGGTGGAGAGGGCAAACAGCCCATTAGAAGTAAGGCCAGCCTTACGTTTGGGCTGATTGCAAAAATAGAAAAAGCGGGTTGACGCATGGGAAGGTGAACCGCTTACTTCTGCGTTCCTTTGGACGGCCAGATAGCTCAGTTGGTAGAGCAGAGGACTGAAAATCCTCGGGTCGGTGGTTCGATTCCGCCCTTGGGCACCACTTTTTTTTACTTTTTT
>DKOA01000051.1 GCA_002469895.1 Opitutia bacterium UBA7374 | reverse complement strand
GTATTTTTATCGCTTCGGATACTCCTGAACCAGAACCCGGGAAAGGACGCCTCGACCTCGAACACCTCGCCGAGAGCATTGTTTGGTGCGCTCGCCAGACACCCGGCGGTACGCTCGTTCTCTTTACCAGCCATCAGGATCTCCGCGCTGCTCAACAACGCACAGTCGACACCTTTCGAAAAATCAACCGCCCCCTCTTTTGTCAGGGCATCGACGGCCCACGCAGTGAACTCCTGCAACGATTCCGCAAAGCAGGTAATGGCATCCTCTTCGGCACAGACAGCTTCTGGACCGGGATTGATGTACCCGGCCCGGCCCTTTCTCAAGTCATCCTTACACGCCTACCCTTTGAAAACCCCGGACACCCGCTGGGCGAAGCACGCTTCGAATACATCCGCAGCCGGGGCGGAAACCCCTTTGCTGAACTCGCCATACCCGAAGCGCTGACCAAGTTCAGACAAGGTCTGGGTCGTCTGATCCGCTGCCAAAATGACCGGGGACATCTGATTATTCTCGACTCCCGCCTACTACGGAAGCCCTATGGAAAGCACTTCTTGCAAGCACTGCCCCATGAGCATTTTCACCGCTTTAATAAAAGCAACTGCCAGACCGTCTTTAACCAAGCCACCCTCTTTTCCAAAGAGACAGATACCGGATTCAGCCACCCATGAAAATTCACAGTTACGGAGCGACGCATTCCGGCCAAGTTCGCTTAGCCAACGAAGACGCCTTCTTCCTCAGTGATGTCCATCATGTCTACGCTGTCGCTGATGGGATCGGAGGGCTACCCGGAGGCGCGCAGGCAAGTGAGCGCATTGTCTCCCTTCTCCAGCGGGCTTATCAGATTTTAGATAAAGATCCGGCACGCCACGACTTGGGCGAATTGGTTCGCCAAATCAACCAAATCATCACTAAGGAGGTACACATCGCCCACCCCGAAACCGGAGCCGGAAGTACGCTCACCCTCGCTCAAATTCAGCGTGATGAGTTGCACATCGCACATGTTGGGGACTCCGCGGCTTATATCTACCATCAGGGACATCTCGAGAAACTCACGACCGACCACACCATGGAAGAGGAGCTGATCCGTGCCCACGGTGCGGATGCTCACAGCACGATGCCACCAGAGTATGCCCATACCCTGACACGCTGTATTGGCCAAATTAACGAACTCGTCATTGATCTCACTCAGGTACAGTTAGCTCCGCAGGACAAACTTCTCTTCTGCACGGATGGGCTGAACAAAGTTATCGGCGATGATGTAATGGAGGAAATACTCGAGTCCAACGATTGCCCACAAGCCATCTGCCAGTCTATGATCAATGCGGCCAATGCAATGCTCGGGCCAGACAACATCACGGTTATCGTTGCCGTTATCGAAGCCCTCGACCCAGCCACTAAAGGATGAAGAAGTCCCAAATTTTTCAAACTAAAGTAGACGAACAACCGGACAATTCTCTATTCCGCTTCAGCCTTGGTCAGGCACTGCACGAAGAAGGCGCCGCGAGCGAGTCGATTCCCCATCTTCAACACTGCGCCGATTCGCGCGAAGACTGGATGCTCCCCCGCATTCTCCTCGGTAAAGCCCTCCTCCAAGCAGGCCGGCCCAGCGAAGCCAAGCCCATCCTTGAGAAAGCCCTCAATCTAGCCGTCGAACAACACCACGACGACCCCGCAGGAGAACTCCGCGCCCTCATCGCGGACCTGTAAACGAAGCGGATCCGCTCAAGAATACTTTTGTTTGGGACTCCTTGTGGTGACCTCAAGAGGTCTGCTTGCCTAGCAATCTATTCACGGTCTTGGCCAATCGACGTACGCGGCAGCAATAAAATAAGCGAAATCGCTATTGCTCGAGGGGAAAGTCGGCGAGCAATTCGTCCGCTGTCCAAGGAGCAGCGCGAGGGCCATAATCGTTGGCATAGGCTTCCATCGCCTCGATACTGACTTCAGGGGCTTCATTACCCCACTCCTGCCGAATATAAGTCAGCACACCGGCAATGTCCTTTGCTTTCAGATTGAGGCCATTGGGGCCGAAAGCAGGCATGTTGCCATTATATTTGGCTCCAGCCACAATGATTGGGCCATTGAGTCCATTTACGAGAATACGAGCAAGGCGTTCCTCACTACCAGTTACCCATTTAGAAGCCACGAGAGTGGGGAATGCGCCGGGCACACCTTGACCATTGGCTTGGTGGCACTGGGCACACTGAGAACGGAAGACCTTGGCACCGCGATCGAAAAGAGAGATCTCCGGACGGGGAGGCGCTGCAGCCAATGCGTCGTACTCGGGGTCGTAGACATCCCAGCGAAAGTCACCGGAGTTCTCGATGAAATAAACACCGCCCCAGAAGCACAAGCCAGCGAAGACAAAGATGAGAAAAATAGGTATAGGAGAAAATCCTTCGGCAGGCTCGTCTTTCTCACGCATCAACTGGTCATGCACATTGTGCATGTCGGTATCCTGCATGCCCGCCTTTTCAAATGCGGGGCGACTCTCGTTGCTCGGCGGTTGATTTGTATTATCTTCACTCATTGATCTAAAATGGGTGCTTCAGGTAGGCTGTAGTCAACTTTCAGACTCAATAAATATTCAACTAGTGCCACAGCACGACGAGTCGGTATGACTTCGTAGCCGGTTTTAGGGCTGTAAGGAGAGTCTGCGGGAATCTTTACCGCTTCAGGAGAAGGCTCACCTTCAATCTCCCTGACCTCATAGAGAAAGGGGTACGGCGGCATAATAGAGCCTTTGGAGGTGAGTTGTGGATTGTAAAGGTGCTGGTGGTGCCACTCTCGACCTCCATCTCCGGCAAAACGACCGCCGACATGGGCAAGATCCGGACCGGTTCGCATGGTACCTAAAAGAACGCGATCCTGCATAATGTAGTCACGGGCTACCGTAGCACGCAGGCCCCAACCACGGTCTATATCGGCCCCGAATCCCTCTCGCCGAATCTGTTGACTGTGACAATAGATACAACCGAGTTCAATGTAGACCTGCTTCCCTTGCAGAGCGATGCCACTTTCGCGACGGGGAAAGAGCGGATCGCCCTCCATCTGTTTGCCGTCCTCGTCGAGTTCGGCCGTAGTCTGCAGGAGCGAACCAAACTGCAACTGGCTGGCCAGAATCACACCAGTGTAAGAAAAGGCGATGGTGAAAAGAATGCCACAAAAGAGCAGTGCGATATTTTTCATCCGGCTGCCTCCTTTCCGCTGGTGGATACCAAAAGTGTCGGCCCGCTCTTAGCGCGAACGGCACCGGCAGCGAAGAGCATCCAGAAGAAATTGATCGCAAAGGCGAAGTGACCAATTGTGATGAGAACACCGGAAACCGAGCGCGCTTTCAGCCATGGCAAGGTGTTTTGAACAATCTCGAGGAAAGGAATTTCCGCATTATTCATTGCCAGACCCTGGTACCAACCACCGACCTGCAGGGCAATCACCATGATAAGAATACCAATGCCACTGGCCCAGAAGTGAATCTGGATGAGCTTGGCCGAGGGCCATTCACGATGAAGCATGCGAGGCATCATGTAGTAAATGCCACCAAACATGATCATCGTGAAGAAGGCATAGACGCCGTGGTGGGCGTGTCCCACGGTGAAGTGGGTAAAGTGTGTAATCAGGTTAACGTCGCGCAGCGACATGGCCGAACCGATAAGACTGACCAAAGTGTAGTTTATCGCGCCAAAGACGACGAAACGAATGGTCGGACTGCGCCAGCCTTCTTTGTGCAGTCCAACAATCGATAAATGGTGGTTGATTCCGACAACAACAACGGGAACAACCATCATGACGGAAGCAACAATACCTGCGGAAACCAGCCATACCGGAACGGGGCCGCCAATGATGTGGTGAATGCCTGCCCAGTTGTAGAAGAGAGCGAGAGACCAAAAGCCGAGAACCGAAAGGTAATAGGAATAGATGGGACGACCCAGTACCTTGGGAATCAGATAATAGGCAGCACCTAAAGCCATGGGGGTGTACCAAAGGCCGAGCGCATTATGACCAAACCACCAATTGACGACGGATTGTACAACGCCTTGTGCGGGTGCCCAAAGTATCATCAGAACCGCGACAACGTAAATCCATGGAAACCAGAATAAACCGGCAAGAAAGTACCATTGCGAGACGTAGACGTGATCCCCCCGTCGAAAACGAAATGCGATGATGCCCCAGACACCAATCAAAATGTAGGAAATAGCGAGGAGCGGAGTCGCGTAGACAGGTACCTCAAGCCATTCGACCGATGTGAGATCACCGCGGAGGATGCCAAAAATACCCAAAGAGACGCCTAGATTCCAAAAAACTCCGGCGATAATAAGGAGCCCACCATGGCGGATCGGTGACCGACAAAGCCGGGCCATAATCCATAAACAAAGTCCATAAATAACGTTATTACTCCAACCGAGCGCAACCGCATTGAGGTGTGCGGAACGAACGCGCCCAAAAGTAGCCGCTTCAAAACCGGCAAGAAACTCCGGATTGTGCATCTTAATCGCGGCAATCAGGGCAAAGACCGTTCCAAGCAAGAGCCAAATCACCGCAGATACCGTAAAGAATAGAGAAGCCGAACGAATGGATTGATCGATCTCACTCAATTCTGCGCGCTGCGAGGTAATCTCCGTTGTATACGGAATAGACGGTTGCCGGGCATTGTCTGTGGCGGATGCGTTCATCAAATATTAATTTGTTACTCTCGGAGAATGCTGTCTGACTTTGTAATAACAACTAGTTTAACACAGACTACAGCATTCATTATCCGTCATTATCGGTCGCTTCAGTTCGCTTTATGCGAGGGTGCTTTACTCTCCGGGAATTGATCGGAAATCTCCCCTTCAGGTTCTTCATCGGTAAATATAACCCGTGCCTGCTGATCAAAGTTTTTCAGCTGCCCCTTCTTGGCTGACCAGTAAAACATGGAGATCGCTACACCGAAGAAAAAGATCGCCAATAACAACAAAGGCAGCAGAGAGAGATAGTTTTCAACAGACATGACCGGTAGATCGGGATCGGAGAATTACTCAGCAGGTGTCGCTGATTTGGTTCGGTATTGTTGGACCACGGCATCCATCGCCGGTTCGATCGGAATGCGAACAACACCAGCTTCTGCGTTCACCACCGCGTAGGACTCAAGCTTGGACTTTCCAGCAGCCCGTGCCTCATCAGCCTTGATCTGTCGCTGCTCTTTCGCTGCCTGATCGGCCGGATCTGCCTGTTGCGGCAGATAAGCAATAAAAGCAATTAGGGCAAAAGAGATAATGGCCCCCAAACAACCAAGGAAGGTATACAGTTGGTTAGTGGCAGTTGGTTCTTTTTCAGACATCCGAGTAATAGGTTTATTCCACGTAGTTGAGAGAGTTTTCGATATTCGGGTCACGCACAGGGATGGCTTCCGCCTTCTTTGTACTGTTACAGAAGGCCCATATGCAAACCCCACCGACGCCGATCACTGCAGCAATATCAAAAATATTCACAGAGAACTGCCGAACGAGATAACCGGCACCATGGGCGTCCGGATCAGCCAACTTGCCCGGGACAATATTCCAATATAAATCGAGTAAGTGAAAACAAAGAATCCATCCAGCGATAGCGACAGAGCGCCAGACCACCACTTTTGTCTTATACCAAAGTAAAATAAGGAAAGGCGTGAGGAAGTGACCAAATATCAACCCCATACTAACCCACCACCAGCTGTTTAATTCTCCATTGAAGTTCTTCTCACGGATAATGTACCAGAAGGTCTCTTCAGGAATGTTGGCGTTATAGATCAGGAAATACTGGGAGAAACTGATGTAGGCCCAGAAAATAGTGAAGGTCAGCATTAGACAGCCGATGTCATAGCGGTGTGCCTGCTTAAGGATGCCTTTGAGATAGCCCCTGGTGGCAAGAACAATGCAGAGAATAATAAGTGCGCTGAGCGCTGCACGCATCGATGCGGCAAAAAACCAGACACCGTACATCGTAGAAAACCAGTGATACTCCAAAGACTTGAACCAATCGATAGCGCCGACAGTGGCAAAGACCGCACAAAGGAAAAGTCCGGCACTGGACAGCCGACGGGCAATATGCGTGTTATTGATATTACCGGTCTTATCGGTGTCGAAGGACAACTTACGGAGCGCGTAGGAGATTCCGATAAAGACGGCAAATACAAGCACTGAGCGAATGATAAAAAAGCTGTGATTGAGGTACGGAGACTTCCACTGATAGAGCGGATCATCACCTACCGTACCGTGACTGGCCAACTGATTGCTACTGTCTAGCCACTTCCAGAGTAATCCGGCTTGATCCCCGCTAAAGGTAACCAGAAGTAATGGCAAAAAGAGAATGAACAGGACAGGGAAAGCGGCAAAAGAGTGCTCACACTGACGGCGGATGATGACTGGCCAACGAGCGTGAAAGACGTACCAAATCTGCGTCAGGAAAAGCATGCCGACTGCAATTGAAAGCCAGAAGGCGATGCCCATGAGCCAGCTCATCAGCGGGCGAACATCGCCGCTGTTGTAACCTTGAAAAAAACCAAGGCCGGCAATAGCGAGACCGACCAAACCGACGATCAAGGCGATGCTGCCGAAGCGGTTGAGTGAAGCGTTGTTGGCATCCGTGCTCATAGCTTACAATCCGATCTCCTTGCGTTGTTGCTCCGGCATGCGGTCGGCCGGTGCATACTGAGAAAACTGTAGAGCACGCATGTAGAGCACGATGGCCCAACGCTCCTCCGGTGTGATCCGGTCCTTGAGGCCATACATTAAGCCCTTACCGTTGGAAATAACTTCGTAGAGGTAGCCATCGGTCTCGCCCCGCAGGCGATCATCGTGGTAACTGGCGGCCAATACGCCGTATGGCTTGGTCACGCCATTGCCATCGCCGGCTGCACCATGACAGGATGTACAAAAGATGTCATATTTCTTCCGCCCAAGCTGCATGAGCTCATTACTCGCAGAGATGGGCATCGTCTCGATAAAACTGCCATCCAGGTTTTTTCCGGTACGATAAACCGTGCTGGATATACCTTCTGCAATGTAGTCCGCGGAAAAGACTTCCTCTTGGTTATGGTAATTTCCACGAGCTACCGTGTTGGGGGGGATCGGGCGATCATCGCGCGCATCATCAAAGAAGCTGTTGGACGCCTGTGGCTTATACTTCGCTTGACGATCCATGTCGGAAAACACTTCGATCGGAGTTTTGCGCGTAAGCGAACCGCGGAAGCCGAGTATGGAGACCGTAGCGACGATAACAAATGCGTATAGGATCAGAAAGATGCGCATGACAGTAATCTAAGCGTTGACCTCCTCGATGTCAGTACCGCCAATTTCTTCTAGGAAGCTACGGGTTGCCTGGGGGTCGTATTGTGGGTCGCGCGACTCGATGGCAATAACCAGCCGGTCGCCCGATACTTCAAGAAACTTTGCACTGTTGAAGAGCGGATTGTAGTGCTGCGGGAGCAAGTTGGTAATAAACATGCCGCCGAGCGTACCAAATGCAGAGAGCAAAATAGTCAGCTCATACATGATAGGAAACGGGAAGATCGGGCTGAAAAATGGTTTACCACCGACAATCAACGGGTAGTCAAAATAGTTCATGTACCAAACCATCAAGGTACCGATTATAAAACCGGTGATTCCACCGCAGAAAGTAAAGATGGGCACCTTGGAACGAGGCTGCCCCTGTGCTTCCGGCATACCGTGTACCGGGAAAGAGGAGTACGTATCCCACTTTTTATAACCGGCATCGCGCACTTTCTCAGCAGCATGAAAAAATGAGGCCGTATTCTTAAAGGATGCGATCAAACCATAGCTCTGTTCTGCTTCTGCCATTAGTGAGAGCCTCCTTTCCCGTCATCGTGGTGTCCATGCGGATCCGCTGCCGGCATGACGAATTTAACCTCCGCAATCGGCATTAGAGGCAGGAAGCGCAGGAACATCAGGAAAAGTACACTGAACAATCCAAATGTCCCGAAAAAGGTAAAGATATCGACAATTGTCGGTGAGTAATAGCCCCAGGAACTGGGCAGAAAGTCGTTTGCCAGAGAAGTCACCGTAATAACAAACCGCTCAAACCACATGCCGACATTGATCAGGATCGACATCACCCAAACCAAGGCCGCATTCTTACGAACTGCGCTGAACCAGAAAAGCTGCGGTGTGAACACATTACAGCTGAACATCATCAGGTAAGCCCACCAGTACTGACCAAAGGCACGGTTAATAAAAGCATAACTCTCGTATGGATTCGCCCCATACCAAGCGATGAAGAACTCCATAATGTAGGCGTACCCGACGATCGAACCGGTACCGAGGCAGATCTTACACATGTTGTCGATATGACGTTGCGTGATCAGGTCGTGCAGGCCGTAAAGTGCCCGAAGCGGAAGCATCAGGGTGAGTACCATTCCAAAGCCGGAGAAAATAGCACCGGCAACAAAGTAAGGCGGGAAAATCGTGGTATGCCAACCGGGCAACTGGGCAGCGGCAAAGTCAAAGGAAACGATGGTGTGCACAGAGAGCACGAGCGGCGTTGAAAGACCGGCCAGAATGAGGTAAGCCATCTCGTAGTTGCGCCAGTGATTGCCCGCATTGCGCCAACCCATGGCGAAAATACCATAAAAATACTTACGAAAGATATCCATCGCTTGGGCCAAGATACCGGCCCCCTCGTAGACACCCTTCTGTAAACGCTGCACTGCCCGGTCACGCAACACACCAAGATCCGGAATCATCCCCATATACCAGAAAAGCACGGAGACGGTACCATAGGTCGAAACCGCAAAAACGTCCCACTCCAGAGGTGAACGGAACTGCGGCCAGATCACATTGGCATTGGGCAGGGGGAATAGCCACCAAGCAAACCAAACACGACCAACGTGGAAGAGCGGGAAAATACCGGCACAAACCACGGCAAAAATAGTCATGGCCTCAGCCGCGCGATTGATCGACGTCCGCCAGCCCTGCTTGAGCAGACATAGCACCGCAGAAATCAGCGTACCGGCATGGCCGATACCAATCCAGAAAACGAAATTAACGATGGCCCAACCCCAATTAATCGGGTTGGCCAAACCCCAAACGCCTACACCAGTGCTGACCAACCAAGCCAAACCGAGTCCGGTAAACGCGGCAGTCATTAATGCGACCGCCATACAGACCCACCACCAAAGAGGTGTCGGCGTCTCGACAATACGGCAAATTTTGTCCGTTACCCAATTGAAGTCACGATCGTTCGTCACCAGCGGCTGCTCCACAAGTTCAGCAGGCTGGACCTTGGCGAGCAGCGCGTCCCTCAACGGATCGTTTGTGCTGTTCTCAGTGATCATGGCCATGGTCGTGGGAATCGCTGTAAGTCTTGGAATGTTCCGCCTTTGACGGAGCGTGGATATCGTGCCCGGCGCCGCTTCCGTAGCGCTCTTTATATTCTGCGTAGGCGAAAGGCTTCTTGTAGTAGTCCGGCATACGCTTGTTCGGGTTGCGCAGGCGGGCCAAGTATGTAATTCGCGGACGGTTATTCAAATAACCGAGAACCGAGTAATTGCGATCGCTCGATTTAGCCTGGGAGACCTCTGTCTCAGAATCGGCAATATCACCAAAAGTGATCGCGTCTGTCGGGCAGACCTGTTGGCAAGCAGTCTTAATCGCACCATCCCTAACGGCGATATCAGAGGAGGCACCGGCCAGGCGTTTTTGTTCGATCTTCGCCGCCTCAATACGCTGCGTACAAAACGTGCACTTTTCCATGACACCACGCATACGAACGGTGACATTCGGATTCTTCTGCATTTTTTGCAATTCCGGTTCATCTACAGGACCGAAGGGACCCTTATAAAATTCCCCGATCTGGCGTTTGTTCCAATCGAAAAAGTTGAAGCGGCGTACTTTATAGGCACAGTTATTCGCGCAGTAGCGGGTACCCACGCAACGATTGTAGGCCATCACGTTCAGGCCCTGTTTATCGTGAACCGTAGCGTTGACCGGGCAGACGCTTTCACAAGGCGCATTCTCACAGTGTTGGCAGAGCATGCCCATAAAGGAGACCTGCACATCTTCAGGAACCTCGCTCTGATCGTAATCACGGGCGGAGAAATAGCGGTCCAGGCGCATCCAATGCATTTCGCGACCACGAAGCACCTGATCTTTACCCACGATTGGGATGTTGTTCTCACTCTGACAGGCCACCACACAAGCGGAACAGCCGAAGCAGGAATTCAGGTCGATCGCCATGCCCCATTGTTGGGTCTTGGGGAACTTGTCTTCGTTGCCCTTCCAAACGCCGATATTCGGATCGGGATCGGCAAAAGTCGGGTGCTCATAGGCAGAATTCCCGCGGTAATTAAACTGCGATTTGTCCTGCAAAGACTTGTTGTCGTCTTTGCCGTAATTAGCCGGCGCGTGTGATTCGACGCCCATCTCGTTAGCGAAATCCGGGTGCTTCGCGTAATAGGTGGCATTGGCTTCACGAACAATCGCCCGGCCTTCCATCGACCAGTGCTCCTGCGTATTGGCCAGCAGGTAAAATTCACTCGTCAGCTGGAGGGTGGCTCCCGTAGCAAATCCGGAAGATGCCTGACTACGGAGCGGATAAAAATCAAAGCCGACACCCGTACCCACGCGTCCGGCTAGCGTACGACCCAGACCGAGCGGCAACTCAATTGTGTAATTGGCCAGTCCGGGCTGGACATGAATTGGAGCCTCTACCGTACGGCCTTGGATGGTCAATACTGCCATGACGGCCTTTTCCTTACCTTTCTCAAACTCCGCCTTGTTCAATTGTTGGGTACCCTTGGCCGCTTCAAAAAATTCACTGGCTCTGTTCATCGGCTTACTCCCGGGGAAGATTGCAATTCCGGATTCTGCTTCCAGTTCCTTGGCCAGACGTGGACTGATCAATATCGGATTGTCCCAGGTCAATTTGGTCATCGGATCCGGGCACTCCATCATCCAGCCATTGTTCGCGTAGCGACCATCTCCGGCATGAAAACTCGGCTTGAAGCGGACCTCCAGATTGGTGGCGCTAAGGGATGTGGATGCGGCCGATAGAGTCGATACAGCGGCAGCCAGTTTAGCCGAATCTACCTTCGCAGAGATTGCTGCAAAAGAGCTGTCTTCTAGTAGACCATCAGAGAGAAACTTATTAAAATCTTTTCCGCCGAGTGACTGGAACGTGCTTTTTACAATCGCGTGCGGATCCGTCGCATTACTGCCCGCCAGTCGTGCCAAGACCTCCAGATCATTGAAAGTATCAAAGATAGGCTCAATCATCGGCTGCACCGGAACGAGGATGCCCTCTAATGTGCGCCCGTCACCCCAGGTTTCCAAATAATGCGAGCGTGCAATGAAAACGCTGGTTTTCGCGGCCGTCTCGTTGGAAGCAGGTCCCAAATAGAGACTGCTCTTTGCCTTACTGAGTGCAGCGGTAAAGTCGAGGTCAGCCGGCGCATCAAAAACCGGATTTCCACCGAGTAAACAGAGCGTCTGTACCGATCCGGCATTCAGCTTTGCCACCACCGTATCGATAGCGTCCGCTTTAGCAGGTACTGGTAAATAACGAACCGGTGCTTGCAGCGCCTCATTCAATGCAATCACCACGGCATGTACTTCAACCGGCAAATGCTCACCGGCTAGAACGATAGACGAACCTGCACTGGTTACCAAGTCTTCCGCACACTCTTCGACCCATCGCTGATCAAATTTGCCTGAGGCAGCCAGCTTCTTCAACGGAACCAATAAAGATCCGCCGGTATGTGTGCGCTGGTAAACCGCGACTGCAATCGCCGCAGCCAATGCCGGCATTTCAGAAGAAGACATACGCAGACGGTGGTCGGCAGCTGAACCGGTACTCGTCAAGGTGCTCTCCACAGAATACAGACGACTCATTTTGTCCGCATTTTTAGCGTCTTTAACTTTCCGAGTCTTGGCAAATGCCCGCATCTTGCCAATGTATCCCTCACCATCGGCGAGAAAGTCGGCGTCTAAAGAGAGCACCCGTTTAGCAGAAGACAAATCAGGCAGAGAACGGAGCGCTTGGCCAAGAACCAAAGCGGCTGCTTGCTCTGAAGCCGTTTCATCGATCGCAGTATATTCGGCCCATGTCGCCTTTGGAAAAGCTTTCTTAATTTGATCAATCAGACGGGCTCGACTCGGTGAGGTGCTTGGCTCTGCAAGAAACACAAGGCCTTCACCTTGATCAGTGAGATGCATTTCCCGAATAGACGCCAGACGATCACGAACCGCTGCCGAAGACAAATTAGCTCCGGAATCCAGGCTCTTTTTGGCGCGATCCGGATCATATAAATCTAATACACTTGCCTGCGTCTGAGCGGTCGTACTTCCGCCATAAGGTCGGTACGTCGGATTGCCCTCGATTTTAGTGGGTCGGCCGGTATACGTCTCTACAATAACCGGAGTATTGTCGCGGAGGCCGGGCTGAGAAGAGCAATAGTACACCGGCACGCCAGGAATCAAATTTTCCGGCTGCTTCGAATAGGGCAGAATTAAATGCTCGGGGCGACGGCAACCGGCAATGCCCATCCCGGCGAGGCCAAATGAAGCCGCCATTACCTTCATGAACTGACGGCGGTTAACGCCTTCCATTTCAGAAGCACCTGCGGGAAACTCACTGGCCACCCAGTCTTTAAAAGCAGGTGTTTCGGAGAGATCATCGAGGCTCTTCCAATAACGTGGGCCGGATGTTTGGGAATCGTTCATCAAGAAATATCTCGGTTAGCGGTGGCAGCCGGAGCAGCTTTGTGGCGGATTGACTTTCCAGTCGTGGACAAATCCCTCAAACTCCTTTTCCGCCTCAGCACCGGTGGGTCGCTCCCAATCTAGGTTGTAGACCTCTTCGATCGGACGAATATAGTCTTCCGGGTTGCGGTGACATTCTAAGCAAAAGCCCATACTTAGAGGCTTGTCATGGTGAACAACCTCCATCTGATCAACACGCCCGTGACATTCCACGCAACTGACGCCCCGGTTAACGTGAACGGAGTGGTTGAAGTAAACATAGTCGGGCACTTTGTGAATCCGCACCCAGGGGATAGGCTCACCGGACTCATAACTTTCACGAACCAAGGCTAACTGTGAATCGTCCTTACGTACCATACTGTGACAGGACATACAGACATTGGTACCCGGGATATTTGAATGACTCGCGCGATCGACATAAGTATGGCAGTAGCGACAATCAATCTCCAGCTGACCCGAGTGCAAT
>DKOA01000066.1:10123-17177 GCA_002469895.1 Opitutia bacterium UBA7374 | reverse complement strand
TGATTAAGTACCGAGAGCTTTTCTCTGGAAAGGGTGGCTCTGCCAAATGAGCCTGAGACCTCTAGATTTTACCTCCTATTCTTTATCATGATGCGCTTTCGATTCTTTTGGTCACGTTTTCTTCCGGATGAGATCGTCATCGGGTTGGCGACGCTTGGGCCGCTTGGGCGATTTGGTCGCGCGCCGGGTACGATTGGCAGTATCGCCGGATTGGGCTTCTATGCGGTATTTTTTCATAAACTAGGGCCAATCAGCTTCATATTTTTTACTGCTCTAGCGGCTTACTTTGCCATGGGGATCTGCGATGAGGCAGAACGTCGGCTTGGGGCACGAGATCCCGGAATGATTGTGCTCGATGAATTTGTCGCGATGCCAATTGTCTTTTTCGGAATGGGCGGAACCAACGGGATTATTGCATCCTATGCGGGTTGGCCGATCCTTATGGCCGGATTCGGTCTTTTTCGTTTTTTTGATATCTTGAAGCCATTTGGCATCGCCCGCCTACAAAATCTTTCCGGGGGCATTGGGTGTGTTATCGATGACTTAGCTGCCGCCTTAGCGGCTTGCGTTTGCTTGCATGTATTCCTCCACTACGCACCTCTTGGATGAAATTTCTCGAATCACTTGAAAAACGTTTTGGCCATTTAGCACTGCCCAATGTCGTCTTGGGCTTAGTCATCGCTCAATTGATCGTGTACGCGTTAATGTTGAGTGGCTGGTTGTCCATTAGGGAGCTCGTTCTGGACCCGGATCTAATCGTTAAAGGAAACCAGTACTGGCGCTTAATTACTTTTATTGTTTGTCCACCCTATATCGCGCAGGGTGCCTTCGATGCCTTATTTCTTGGGCTTTTTTGGTACATCTTCTGGATGATGAGCCAAACTTTAGAAAACCAGTGGGGGGTATTTCGCTTTAATTTGTACTTGCTTGCGGGTGTGCTCTTTACCGTCTTGGGCACTTTCATCGGCTACTTTATTGCCCCGGAACAGGCAATCTACGTCTCCCCACGTTTTCTCTACACGAGTGTCTTTCTGGCATTTGCTGTACTTAATCCGAATATCGAGTTTCACATATTTTTTGTCCTACCGGTTAAGGTCAAGTGGTTGGCATGGATCGTCGGTATATTTGCTGTATTGGGAATCGTAGTACAGCCGACGATGGGTGGCAAACTGGCTGCTATTGGTCCCTTTGTTAACTTCTTGCTGTTTTTTCGGTCACAATTGGTGGAGTCTGTTCAATCCGGACGCAGGCGTGCCAAGCATACTGCAAAAGTACAGGCGGCTAAAGAAGAGCCGTTTCACATATGTACACAATGCGGTGCCACGGATCGATCGCACCCGGAACGAATCTTTCGTTACAAGGAGGCGGAAGGGGTACCGGTCGGCATATGCGATGCTTGCAGAGGACCGGAGTAATCTGCAATTGCCTCGTCCATACTGAGTAATGTCTGCCGACAGAGGAAATCGATTTCATCAGGCTGAATAATCAGTGGAGGGACGAGCAGCAGACTGTTTCCAAGCGGTCGCAAGAGTAAGCCGTTCTTTCTCGCAGCGAGACAAATTCGCCAGCCCATGCGGGCTGACTCCGGCCATGCCTTGGCACCGGCTATCGGTTGGAGGTCAATGGTCGCGGAGAGTCCATATTGACGGACTTCGCTTACGTTTGGATGACCGTTAAAGCTTTCCGACAAAGCCTGACCAAAAACCTTAATGGTTTTGTCCAGTTGACCAGACCTGATTAATTCCTGCAGTTTCTCGAGGTTCTTCAACGCAACCGAGCAGGCAAGGGGATTGGCCGTAAAAGTATGACCGTGAAAAAAGGTTCGGTCGTCTTCCCACTTACCGAGGAATGCGCTGTAGATTGCTTCCCGCACCAAAGTCGCTGCCATAGGTAGATATCCCGCGCCAATTCCTTTACCCAGGCATAAAAAATCCGGTTCAACGGATTCCTCTGTACAGGTGTACAAGGCGCCCAGTCGACCAAAGGCGACAAAGACCTCATCCAGAATGAGATGAATCCCAAAGCGGCGGCAGATTTGTTCGACCGATTTGAGAAAACCCGGCGGTTGTTGCACCATTCCGGCTGCGCCCTGTACAAAGGGTTCGAGCACGAGGCAAGCGACATTGTCTGCCTCCATCTGCAAATATCTTTCCAAACATTGCAGGCTCTGTGTGGCATCCTCCTCTAAGATTTTACCGGCTAGTCGGTGACAACGCGGAGCGGGAAAGTGCCAGTTTTCCGGGAACCACTCGGAAAAGCGCTCATGGAAACGTCCTGAAGAGCCGGCGGCCATGGTGCCTACGGTATCTCCGTGGTAACCGCCCTCCATTCCAATAATCCGTTTTCTCTGGGGCTGGTCTGTTAACTGCCAGTACTGATAAGAAAGCTTTAAAGCGATCTCGATAGCATTGGAGCCGTTATCGGAAAAGAAGGCTCGCTGTAATGGCTCGGGTGCCAGTTCGGTCAAACGGTGGGCTAGTTCCGCAGCCAGTGGATGGCTTAAGCCAAGATAGGTGCTGTGGGCCACTTTACCTAATTGATCCTGCAAGGCGGCATTCAGGTCCGGATCGTTGTGCCCGAAGGTATTCGTCCAGATCGAAGCATTGCTGTCGAGGTATCGATTGCCCTCTGTATCCCAGAGCCAACAACCTTCGCCTCGCTCCACCTGCAGAAGCGGCCAAGAGCAGTATTCCTGCATCTGGCTAAACGGGTGCCAGGAGTGTTCCAGATCCCATTGATTGTATGCTTCCTTGGCGGACATGGTTGACTTCTAAGACAGGAATACGCTCCCAGACAATTCCTTTCATCAATCGAAAGTTATGACTGTTCGTTTAAATGGTATAAAATGACGTCCATTTCGTGCTTTCGGATTGATCTATTCGTAGGCAACGACAGGGTGAAACTCTTGTTCGTACTTCCCTTATTTTTACGTTAAGATGGCTACAGGTTTACTCTTCTCCGGGCAAGGTGCCCAGCATGTTGGTATGGGGCGCTCGCTCTACGAAAACTCGGAAGTTGCGCGGGCACTCTATGACGAAGCCAACGAGGTACTGGGTTGGGATCTTAAAACACTCTGTTTTGATGGTCCGGATGAAGCGTTAACCGAAACCAGAGCCTGCCAGCCAGCTTTATATGTACATGGTTACGCGCTCTTTCGCATCCTCCAGACAAATGGAAAACTCGATAATCTGGTCTCTGCCTGCGGGCTGAGTCTTGGTGAATTAACCGCACTGGCTGCGGCTGGTGTCTATGATTTTGCCACCGGCTTGCGCCTTGTTGCTGAACGAGGTCGTCTAATGCAGATCGCCTGTGATCGCACCCAAGGTGGCATGGCCAGTGTCATTGGCGGACAACCCGAAGCGGTCGAAGCACTCTGCGAAGAGTTTACAATCCAAATCGCGAATTACAATTGCCCCGGACAGATCGTTATCTCGGGTGAAGAAGAACGCGTACTCGATGCCGTGGCCAACTCCAGAGATCGTGGATTTAAGCTAGTCAAGCCACTCAAAGTCGCGGGTGCTTATCATAGCCGCCTGATGGAATCTGCCCGCGAAGCCTTTTCTGAATACATCCGTGGTTTCGAATTCTCAAAACCAGAAATCGCAGTCTATACCAATGTTACCGGGCAGGGGGTTTCTGATCCGGAAGCGATCCGCGATGCACTCGTCAATCAAGTCGTATCCTCTGTGCGCTTTGAGGACTGCCTGCGCAATGCGGCCATAGAAAATACTGTAGAAAACTTTTTTGAGTGCGGTCCCGGAAAGATTCTGACCGGTCTCGCTCGACGAACCGACAAGGCAATCAGCGTAACCCCGGTTTCCGAGTTCGATGAGATTCCAAGCTAACATCGTTGGAATCCATTGCGGATAAACAGCTGAATGATCGATACCCTTTGAATAGGGTTGAATTTTCCCATCTGCTTGCGATGGTTGCGCGTTTCCTTCCTCACTCATGCCGGATCTGAACCATACCCGTAATTACTGCATCATTGCACACGTCGACCACGGCAAGACCACATTGTCCGACCGTATTCTGGAACTGACGCGTACAGTCGAAATGCGGGAGATGAAAGACCAACTGCTCGACTCGATGGATTTGGAAAGGGAGCGGGGTATTACAATTAAGAGTCATCCGGTATCGATGATTTACAAAGCACAGGACGGGAAGGACTATACTTTCAACCTGATCGATACTCCGGGTCACGTAGACTTTTCTTATGAGGTATCGCGTAGCTTGGCGGCCTGCGAAGGTGCAATGCTCCTGATTGATGCCGCTCAGGGGATCGAGGCGCAAACTGTTGCCAACGCGCATCTGGCAATTGAGCAAGGTTTGGAGATCATTCCGGTGATTAATAAAGTGGACCTGCCAGGCGCGGATATACCTGCGATCCAGCAGCAATTGGAAGATGTTTTGGCCATTCCTGCCGATGAAGCCGTACTGACTAGTGGCAAGACGGGGATCGGAGTGGGGGACCTCATGGAAGCCGCCGTCGCCCGTGTTCCGAAGCCGAGATGGGCGGATGCCGACGGCTTGCGCGTTTTGATTTTTGATTGCGTGTACGATGCCTTCAAGGGCGTGATTTGTTATGTGCGCGTATTTTCCGGATCGGTTAAAAACGGTGATGGTATTCTGACGATGAGTGATGGGATGAAAGCACAGGTCAAGGAGGTCGGAAAATTCTCCCCGGAAATGACCAAACAGGACATGCTCAGCGCGGGTGATGTTGGCTATATCGTGACAAATATACGCGACGTCGCGGAAATCAAACTGGGCGACACCATTACCTTAGCGAATAAACCGGCTACAGAAATGTTGCCCGGTTACAAGGAAGTCAGCCCGATGGTCTTTAGCGGAATCTACCCGATCGACACAAACGACTACAACAAGCTGAAGGCTTCGATGGGGAAGTTACGCTTAAATGATGCAGCTTTTATATATCAGTCAGAAAACTCGGTTGCACTGGGCTTTGGTTTTCGCTGCGGATTCCTCGGACTTCTCCATATGGAAATCATCCAGGAGCGAATTCGTCGCGAGTACGATCTGGATGTCATTTCGACTTATCCCAGCGTAGTTTATCAGGTGCATCGTACCGATAAGGAAATGATCGAGGTTCACAATCCGGTACATCTTCCTGATCCGGCAGAAATCGATTATATTGATGAGCCGATGATTCGCGCCTCGATCCACATACCAAGTGGTTCGATTGGCGATGTGCTCGCCTTGATGAGTGAGAAGCGCGGCCTCTGCGAGCATACAGAAACGATCGACGACAGTCGTGTCATGCTGGTTTGCCGACTTCCGCTCAATGAGATCCTGGTCGATTTCAATGACCGTCTAAAGAGCATCACCCATGGCTATGGCTCAATGGATTATGAGATGGACGGGTACGAACAAGGAAAACTCTGCCGCCTCGACATCTTGGTCAATCAGGAGCAGGTCGATGCGTTTTCCTCAATTGTGCATGTCGACAAAGCGGAAGGACGGGGCAGGGCGCTTTGCTCCCGACTGAAGGAGATTCTTCCCCGGCAAATGTTCAAGATCGCGATTCAGGCAGCGATAGGTGGAAAAGTAGTGGCGCGTGAAACGATTAGCGCCTTGCGTAAAGATGTCACTGCCAAGTGTTACGGCGGTGATATATCGCGTAAGCGCAAACTTCTGGAAAAGCAGAAAGAGGGCAAAAAACGGATGAAAAACATTGGCAGCGTGTCGATTCCACAAGATGCTTTCATTAAGATTCTTAAAACTTCTGATGGCGGTTAATTTAAACTGCAGAAGAAGTATCCAAAACCGCTCATGAGAAACCTACGCAAACAAGCAAAGGAATTGCTTCATGCCGCCAGTAAAGTCTATCACTACCGTAAGGATGTGCTGACCGAGGCTGATCTAGGAGCCCTTGAGTCATCGGTTAAATCAGTTAGTACACTTTCCAAGGATAAATCAGCGGAACCATCCGCCCTGCAAAATGCGATGAAGGATCTGGATACACTCCTGCATCGAATCGGCGGAAAGATTCACCCGAAGAATTTCTGGAACGATAATATCGAGGTGGTCCTCGTTGCCGCTATTCTGGTCATTGGCATACGGACCTTCTTTTTTCAGCCCTTCATTATACCGACCAACTCGATGTACCCGACTTATAGTGGGATGAATTCTGTGGTCTATGATACAGCCAAGGAATCGGGTCCATCCCTTCCTCTGCGCTTGTTTCGATTACTTACACTGGGCGCCAAGCACAAGACACTTACGGCAGAGAATTCAGGTAAAATCGAGTTGCTCATCTACCAGAATAAATCCGGTCGATCTTATTTGCAGCAGCGCGTACGCGGTCCAAAGTGGATTGTACTTCGTGGCTGGTTCGACCAATATACATTTCTTGTAGGGGGCGTTCCGCATGTGCTGACCCTACCTGCCGATTTTGATATTAATCCGGTCCTAAAAAGAGCTTTCCAAATACCAGACAACAGTCAGCCACGTCCCAATCTCATGCAGCCTGGGACATTGTTATTGGATTTAGGCAAACGAGTTGAAACTGGTGAAGCGCTACTAAGCTTTGATATCACGCTCGGCGATGCGCTTTTTGTCGATCGGATCAGTTACCATTTTCGAAAGCCCAAAGCAGGTGATCCGTTTGTTTTTCGTACAGATGCAATTCTCGATGCCGTGGGCAAAGCAACGAACGATTATACGCCGAAATACTACATTAAACGGATTGGTGGCGTGGAGGGGGAAACTTTGGAGATTCGCGATGGTGCGCTCCTTGTCGATGGTCAGCCCAGGGATGAAAAGCCCGCCTTTGTTCGCAACAATCAAAAAGAAGGTGAATATAAGGGCTATATGAATGTTTCACTTATGAATGAAGGACTCGCCTTGACTGTGCCCGATAGCTCTTTTGTCGCTCTTGGAGATAATTCACAAAATAGCGCAGATAGTCGCTATTGGGGCTTTGTTCCTGAGCAATCCGTCATTGGCCGAGCTTTCTTTGTGTATTATCCGTTTACTAAACGTTGGGGCCCATCCGATTAAACATTAGATAACGCACAATATATATTATGTC
>DKOA01000066.1:0-9733 GCA_002469895.1 Opitutia bacterium UBA7374 | reverse complement strand
ATTGTATGACAGAATGCACCCCACTGTATGATTGGCTGGATGAACGCAGTGCCGGAGTCCTATTGCCAATCAGTAGCCTACCCGGAAGCTACGGGATCGGTAACTTTGGTTCAGGCGCGTACCGATTTTTAGATTTTCTTTCGTCTGCATCATTCCGCCTATGGCAGATTTGCCCTCTTGGGCCTACGGGATACGGCGATTCGCCCTACCAATGTTTTTCTGCATTTGCGGGTAATCCATATTTTATTGATCTAAAGCCACTATTGGATGACGGACTTTTGCAAATTGAGGAACTTGAGCCACTGCAAGGGCTTTCGAGGGATCGCGTAGATTACGGTGGTTTATATGAACTTTTTCCCGGGTTACTAGAAATTGCCTATGAACGCTTTTCAGGGCGTGGAGATTCCAGCCTACTCGACTACGGAGACATCGATCAATTTCGTACAGATAATGAGTCATGGCTGATAGACTATGCACTCTTTATGGCCCTCAAAGATTCGTTCAATGGGCAGCCTTGGTTGGAATGGCCACCTCAGTATCGGTCATATGCGACTGTTAAAAAGTCGAAGCTAAGTCCGGCGATAATTCGAAAAATGGACGCGCTGGTTTTTCAGCAGTACCTTTTTGCCGCCCAGTTTAAGAAACTCCGCGAAGAGGCCTCTAGGCGGGGAATCCAACTAATGGGTGACATTCCCATCTTTGTCGCAATGGATAGCGCAGATGTCTGGTCTAAAAGAGAACTCTTTGATCTAAACAAGTCCGGTAAACCAAAGTTTGTTGCCGGCGTACCTCCCGATCTATTTTCTGAAGATGGTCAACTCTGGGGAAACCCACTCTATAAATGGGAAAATCATCAATCGGATGGTTTTGACTGGTGGATTGAACGGATCCTAGCCAATAGCGCACTCTTTGATATCATCCGTCTGGATCACTTTCGTGGCTTTGAATCCTACTGGGCGGTCCCAACAAAAGAAAAAACCGCGCGCAAGGGGAAATGGTTGCCCTGCCCGGGCCTCGCCCTCTTCCAGAGCCTACAAAAAGCCTGTCCGGATGTTCAATTCGTCGCTGAAGACTTGGGTGTGATTACTAAAGAAGTCGATACTCTGTGTCAACAGACCGGGCTTCCTCGAATGGCAGTTCTACAATTTGCATTTGGAGAGAATTCTGAAAATCCATTCCTTCCGCACAATGTAGTGGCTAATCAAGTTATTTATACCGGCACCCATGATAATGAGACAACGGTCGGATGGTATGCATCACTGGATGAACACGTGCGTGATCATATTCGCCGCTACCTTGGGGTAGATGGAAAATCAATCGCATGGGATTTTATACGAGCCGCTATTCGCTCCCCTGCCCGGTTAGCCATCATCCCAATGCAGGACCTGCTTTCGCTGGATAATGCAGCACGCCTAAACACTCCCGGGCAACCCTTTGGTAACTGGCAATGGCGCCTTCATTTGCATGATTTGGAACGCTTGGAAGTAGACAGTGTACCCTACTTAGTTGAACAACTCGCTCTTTACGGGAGAATTAACTCCTGAGGCTCACTGCTTTTTTGGCGACAAGCGCCTTATCGGTACGGCTGAGCTCACTATACAAAAGAAGCCTACCAAGCCTGCTCTAAGCTGCAACGGAGTGTATCGGTTGACTTAGATATAGTACATCTGCGCATTTTCGTCACGCATGACAAAGTCCTCCAGAGTGTACTTCTCTAGCTTGGTCTCTAATGTAGCGCTTACCTCACTCCATAGCGAGGCGACGCGCGCACCGGAATGCCCAGCATCGGTAAAATTACGCTCCAAAAGCTCGGGATCTATCGCCTGAACAATACTTTTCAGCTCAATTTCACGCGGTTCTCGCGACAAAGCATAACCACCCTGTTTTCCGCGCTTGCTAATGATCAACCCAGCAGTCCGCAGTTCATTAAGGATCTGAACCAGATAATTGGCCGGTATTTGCTCCGCCTCGGACAAGCCATCTATGTGCGAAAACTTTTCCTGACGATGAAAACGTCCAAGCTGAGCCATTACACGACAGGCGTATTCAAGCTTATGAGAAAGCTTCATAGGTCTCTTTCTAGGCTCAGAACCTAAGAAGTAAATGCTAAATCACGGATCTCTGCCAAAGGATTTTGGAGGAAAATCAAGTCACTGATTATTAGCCCTTTAAAAAGCCAGAAAAAACAGAACAAAGGCTACTTTTTAGTGGTAAACCAACCGTAATGCAAACTATCCTATGCTGCTTATGTCAGATAAAGAATCACCTGCGAATAAGCCCTCTGAAATTCCTACCCCTAGGGACGAAAATACTAAAAAAGATGATACCTATGACTCTTCCAAAATTCAAAAATTGGAAGGTCTGGAAGGTGTCCGAAAGCGTCCCGATATGTACATCGGCGATACGAATGAACGCGGTTTGCACCACTGTGTATTCGAGATAGTAGACAACTCGATTGATGAGGCGCTGGCCGGTCATTGTAAAAAAATCACCGTGAGCATTCACAACGACGGCTCTTGCTCCATTGAGGATGATGGTCGCGGTATTCCCATAGACATACACCCAAAGTATCAGATCCCTGCCCTCGAATTGGTCATGACCAACCTCCACGCCGGGGGCAAATTTGGCAAAGGAGCCTATCAGGTCTCCGGTGGCTTGCATGGAGTTGGCGCGAAATGCGTCAACGCGGTATCCGAATGGTTCGAAGTCGAGGTTTGCCGCGACGGCAAAGTCCACAAGATGGAGTTCTCCCGCGGCATCACGACGCAGAAAATGAAAATCATCGGTGATACCCGGCGTACCGGTACCCGTATTGCCTTTTCTCCCGATCCCGAAATCTTCCTGACGACTCGTGACTTTAAGTTTGAACTGCTGGCCAAACGTCTCCGCGAACTGGCTTTCCTCAATCCGGGTATCGAAATCGCTTTTACCGATGAGCGCTCGAATAAAACGGAGTCCTTTCTCTTCAAAGACGGCATCGCTGAGTACGTAACCTATCTCAACGATAACAAAAACATCCTCCATGATGAGCCGATCTCGTTTCATGGCGAGGCCCCGACTCCCAATCCGGATCTCGATGCCAACATTGTTGTTGATATCGCTTTTCAGTACAATGACGGCTACAGCGACCAGATCTACGCCTACGCCAATTCGATTCATAATATCGAAGGGGGCACCCACCTCTCCGGTTTCCGTACGGCACTGACCCGGGTGATCAATGCCTACGCCAAGGCGAATAACCTGATTAAGGACAAAGACCCTAATCTCTCCGGTGATGATGCCCGCGAGGGATTGACCGCGGTCATCTCCGTCAAGGTGCCGGAACCTCGCTTTGAGGGACAAACCAAGACAAAGCTCTCCAACGGGGAGGTGGACGGCATCGTCCAGAAAATCACCGGTGAAGAACTGAAGTATTATTTTGAGACCAATCCGCAGATCGCCCGCAAGCTGATTGACAAGTGCCTGAACGCGGCCCGCGCCCGTGAAGCGGCTCGTAAAGCTCGCGAAACCGTTCGCAAGGGTGCCCTTTCGAGCGGTGGCCTCCCGGGCAAACTGGCCGACTGCTCTTCCCGTGACCCGGCTGTGTCCGAGATTTATATTGTTGAGGGTGACTCAGCGGGCGGATCGGCGAAACAGGGCCGTGACCGCGCAACCCAAGCCATCCTTCCGATTCGTGGTAAGCTTCTCAACGTGGAAAAGGCCCGCCTCGACAAGGTGCTGGCCAACAACGAAATTCGTGCATTGATCACCGCTGTGGGAACCGGAATCGGTGACCATGAAGGCGATGGTGCCTTCAATATTGAAAAGGCCCGTTACCACAAAATCATCCTCATGACCGATGCGGACGTGGATGGTGCCCATATTCGCACCCTACTCCTCACTTTTCTCTTCCGCCAAATGCGCGGCTTGATTGAGGCTGGCTACGTATATATCGCGCAGCCGCCTCTCTATAAGATTAAGCGCAAACGTCGCGAACAGTACATCGACAACGATCCACAACTTAATCGCATCCTCCTCGAACTGGGATCAGAGGATGTCAATTTGACGCGCCTGCGGGATAATAAGAAACTTTCCGGAGAGACGATTGATGAGCTCGTTGAATGTCTCTCCCGACTAGAGATGATCGGCCGTGGCGTCACCCGCTATGGCTGTGAATTTGCTGAATACCTCGACCGGCACGACCCCGAAAGCTATACCCTACCTCGTTATATCGTGCGTACCCGCACTGGTAACGAGGAGGATTTTCGCTTTCTCACAAATGATGATGAGCGCATTGCTTTCCACCAGGAGTTCGAGGATGCCGAAGAGGAAAACAAGGGAGTCATCGTCCGGGAAATCACCACAGATGATGGTGTAAAAGTACAGCAGCGCTGTTCTTTGCACGAGATTTATGAGTCCAACGAAATGAGCAAAATCCTCCGGGAATTGGCAAATTACGGGATGGATGTAAAACGCTTCACCCGAAGCGAGGAACCACGCTACAAACTGATCGAGAATGAGGGAGATGCGAAGAAGGAAAACATAATCGAGCTCTATTCAATCATCGATCTGGTCGATAACATTCGCGGAATTGGCCGCCGAGGTCTAAGCATTCAACGATACAAAGGTCTGGGAGAAATGAATCCCAAACAGCTCTTTGAAACCACAATGGATCCGAAAACGCGCCACCTCCTCAAGGTGGATATCGCCGATGCCGCAGTTGCCGATGGTATCTTCTCCATGCTCATGGGCGAAGACGTTCCCAGTCGCCGTGCATTTATCGAAGACAACGCACTCAACGTATCCAACCTCGACGCATAGCCTCACCATTGCCCCGCAGCAAATCCGCGAACTCCGCTATCCTTTAAGAAATGTCCGAAGAAATCCCACCCATGAATGCAGACGGCCTAAGCCGCGCAGAGCCGACCTCCATTTCCGAGATCATGCAGACCGCTTACATCGATTATTCGATGTCAGTCATTGTCAGCCGTGCCCTACCCGACGCGCGTGACGGTTTTAAGCCTGTTCAACGAAGAATCCTCTACGCTATGTTGCGCGAGGGTCTTTTGCACAACCGTCCTTTTGACAAATGTGCCGGTGTCGTCGGGGAAGTACTGAAAAACTATCACCCGCATGGCGATTCCTCGGTTTACGACACACTCGTACGTCTCGCTCAAAACTGGGTTATGCGCTACCCCTTGATCGTACCACAGGGTAACTTTGGTTCGATCGACGGCGACTCACCCGCTGCCTATCGTTACACCGAGTGTAAACTCGAACAAATCGCCGAAGACATCTTACGCGACATTGACGAGGACACCGTCGACTTTGCTCCCAACTACAAGGAGAGCACCACCGAGCCATCGGTCCTCCCGGCTGCCCTACCCAATCTATTGATGAACGGCTCCACCGGTATTGCCGTGGGCATGACGACAAACATTCCGCCACACAATCTGGGAGAGATTATCGATGCGACCTGTGCGATTATTGACAACCCGAGAATAGAACTTGATGAGTTGATTCAGTTAATCCCCGGTCCGGACTTCCCCGGAGGCGGCTTCGTCCACGGAAAATCCGGCATCGAAAGTTATCTCAAGACCGGCCGAGGCATCGTGCGTACACGGGGTATTGCCGACGTGGTTGAAGACAAGGGCAAAGAAGCGATCATTATTTCTGCGATTCCTTACAACGTGAATCGTGCGTCTCTCGTCATGCGCATCGCCGACTTGATCAAAGAGAAAGCGATTGACGGCATTTCCGACCTACGTGACGAGTCCACTGAGGAGACCCGTATCGTCATCGAGCTCAAGCGCGGTGCCATTCCCCGGGTGATCATCAATCAACTCTACAAAATGACCGCGCTGGAAAGCTCTTTCGGCGTCATTCTCCTCGCGCTGGATAATCGCCGGCCCAAGCAGATGAACATCAAGGAGATGTTAACCTGCTACATCGACCACAGAAGAGAAGTCATCTACCGACGCACTGCCTACCGTCTTCGCAAGGCAGAGGCCCGTGCCCATATCCTCGAAGGCTACAAGCTTGCACTGGATAATCTGGATGAGTTCGTCCGCATTATTCGCGCATCGAAGAACCGCGACGAAGCGAAAACCGCCCTCATGGCCAAGTACCCGTTAAGCGAGGTACAAACCAATGCGATTCTTGAACTGCGTCTGTATCAATTGACCGGTCTCGAACGCGATAAGATCGAGGAAGAGTATAACAAGTTGATGGCACTGATCGAAGAGCTACGCGATATTCTGGAAAACGAAGGGCGTCTCCTCCAAGTGATTAAAGATGAACTGGGCGACATGAAAGAGAAGTACGGCAATCCACGCCGTTCAGAGATTCTCGCGGTCGACGGCGATCTCAGTATGGAAGACATTATTCCCAATGAAGGCTGCATGATCACCGTTACCCACAACGGCTTTATCAAACGCACCAGTTTGGATGAATACCGTTCACAAAAGCGCGGCGGTAAGGGCGTTATTGGTTCCGGTCAGTATGAGGATGACTTCGTCGAACACCTTTTCACCGCCAGTACGCATGACTATATCATGTGCTTTATGAACACCGGGCGCGTCTATGTAGAGAAGGTGTATCACATTCCGGAGGGCAGTCGCACCTCGAAGGGCCGTGCCATAGCGAACATTCTGGAAATTCAGGAAGGCGAAAAGATCGCTGCCATGATTTGCGTCAAAGAATTCACCGAGTCGGATGAACGCATCGTACTGGCCACACAGAATGGTGTCGCGAAGAAGACCTTGCTCTCCGACTATCGCAACCATCGCAAGGGTGGCATTATCGGTATCAATATCGACGAGGGAGATAGCCTTGTCGGCGCACGCCTGACTACGGGCAGTGATGATATCTTACTGGTCACACGCAAAGCCCAGTCCATACGCTTCATCGAAACGGATCTACGTGATCAGGGTCGGGCCACCCGTGGCGTTCGGGGTATAAAGCTGAAGAGTGATGACGATGCAGTCGTTGCCATCGAGATTGTAGATCCGGAGGCCAAACTATTGATTGCCGGCGCAAACGGCCTCGGCAAACGCACCGATTTCGATGACTACCGCTCACAGTCTCGCGGAGGCTCTGGAATCATCGCAATGAAGTCGGAAGAAGTTGCCGGTGCGCTCTGTGTTACTGACGAAGATGAAATCATGATGTTTACCCAGAAAGGGCAAGCCGTTCGCTCACCGATTAAGGATGTGCGGATAACCGGTCGTGCCGCTTCCGGCGTCAAGCTGGTCAATCTGACTGATGGCGACTCACTTATTGGTATCTCAAAAGTTATCGCCAGCGAAGAAGATGCTACCGCCGATGCCGATTCACCCGAAACAACGGAAGCACCGGAAACAACAGATAGCTGACGTCCGGTAAACGTGCCTCTCAAAGGAACCGCCGAGTACTATACGAAGTAGACGCCCACCGCGCCAAACATAGATGCGGTGAATCAGTCCGCCTGCCATGCAGACGTTTGCAACTGGTAGTCCGGCAGATACTTTCGATCTTTAAAACCTCGATGAAATACTTCCGTAGCGGATCCACTCATCGGCGGGACTAGCCAGCTCCAGTTGCCGGAGACAAGACGGCCAGATTCCTTCTCGCGTTCGACGAAGCGCATAAATTCTGATGAAGCACGATGGTGATCCACTATGCGCACGCCGTCTTCGCTGTAAGAATGTAAGACCGCCTCATTGAGTTCGACCAAGGCCCGGTCTTTCCAGAGTTTATCGGACTTCTCCCCGAGAAGGCCCATCCGCTCGGCTATCTTCGGGAGTACATTATAACGACCCACATCGCCCAAATCCCGAGAACCAATTTCTGTTTCCATATACCACCCGTTAAAGGGCGATGCTGGAAAATCAACACCCCCGATACGCAGGTTCATATCGGAAAGGATCGGAACCGCATACCAGCGAAGCCCGAGATCGGTAAACCATTCAAACTGTGGATGCCGCAACGGAACTTGCAGGCAACTATCGACCGGCGCAGGAAACAACTGCGGCGCTTCACCACGCTGCTGAATGATCCATGGTAATAAATCAAAAGCAGTCCGCTCAGGCTCCCAGCCCAGTTCCAGAGCTCGCTTTGTAAAAGACTCGTTTTTGGGGTCTCCCAGATAACTGCCGTCCGGCTGTTTGCCGTAGCCGGCATAACCAAATAGCTGGTGATTCCAAATGCGTACCTGCGCGCCATTACTATCTGCGGGCGCATATACCGTGACCAGTGATTGTATCTTCCCGCTATTTGTTGCCAACCGCACGTGCTCCTGCAAATCATCCGCAATCTTTGCAGGATCGGTTAATTCGCGACGATCCCGCACCAGCAGGCTGCTCCAGAAAAGCCGCCCAATGCAACGTGCGTTATTACGCCAGGCAACACGAGCACCGTGCTCCAATTCAGGAAAATTCATTGGCCAACAATTCCCGGAGTCCAGCTCATTACGAATCTCGTTAAGCCGTTTCTCTGCATACCCATTACCCAGCTCAAGTTCCTCCTCGCACATCTCGAGAAACTCTGACGCTTCCGCTCCGCGATGCATACTATGATTTTTTAGGTTAGACATGAGCAACAACACCCTAAGAGGCACTCAAATCACGCATTGAGACAAGCACGTAATCGATTTTGTCGTCTGCTGATAAATGTAAATGGATAATAATTTTGAACTTTTAAACATAGATTAGTTAAGTTTGTGCAAATACATTCACCGCTTTAAATAAAAGCATCTATAAGCGCACGCAATCTGGGATCTTTCGATGATTGGAACGCACCAAGTAACGCTTCACCTACCGCTATAGTGGAGATGCTTGAAGCGGTGCCTACTCTGGTCGTGCCTATTTACTAAACGATATAACAGTCCACCCCAAAAAGCTATTTTATCCAGCGATCAAATCCGTCTGATCAAAGCATATCCCCGATAGACCGAATGATTTCATCTACAACGCAACCTGTTGACTATCATATTCGTCAAGCCAAGCTGTCGTTTTCCAGCGATTAAAAATTATCCGTTCTTTTTGCTGTAGAAGTCGTCAATCTTTTGAGCAACGTCGAGGTAAGCAATATCTGCGCTGTAGAGGCTCTTGTATTCGGCCATAGCCTTTTCCATATCCCCCTGCTGTTCGTAGCAATCACCCAGCTCATAAAGTACTTCCTTCTTTTGCTCATTGACGCCGGCAATTTCACTTTTTGCTGCAACAAATTGCTCGGCCGCCATGTCGTGGAAATTCTTCTTCTTGTATGCTTTACCCAGAAGGACGAGTGAGTTGACCCGTACTTTTGGGCTGCGCAAAGCGAGCTGCAGCTCCTTAATGGAAGCATCTGTTTCACCATCCTCAAAATAAAGCTCACCCAGTTCATAACGGTAGCTGAACTCATTCGGGTAACGTTGAACAAGTTGTTCGGACTGTTCGCGGCGGAAGGCACGCTCCTCAGCACGTAGCTTGGCAACTGTATCCTTCGCCACGGCATTTTCTGGATCCCCTTCAAGGATCGCTTCTTGCTCTTCGATCGCAGCGGTCATCTTATCGCGCTTTATCGCACCTTCCAAGCGTTCAAGATTTACGTCAGCACGTCCAGCTTCCAGTTCGCGAGCCTTGCCGATCCATTCCAGTGCGTTATCAAATTCGCCTAACTTGCGGTAGTGGCTAACCACATCTCGGTAAAGATTCATATTACCCGGCTCAGCTTCGATTCCTTTGATCGCTTCCTCGACAAGCATACGTAAGCCCTCTTCTCCGGTCTGTGAACG
>DKOA01000039.1 GCA_002469895.1 Opitutia bacterium UBA7374 | reverse complement strand
CTCAACCACAGGAGCCGCTTGCCGAAGGCTAGCTGAATCGTAGCGTACGGTACTGGAGCGACGCATAAAATCGATCGCCTGAAGGCCACTGGAAAAGCGCCCGGCGCGTCCCGTAGGTAAGGTGTGGCTCGGGCCTGCGGTGAAATCACCCAGCGCCGTCGGGGTGTGGTAGCCTTGCAATATAGCGCCCGCAGTTGTGATCTGCCGGCTTAGGGCATCAATTGACTTGGTGGCAACCTGCAACTCGAGGTGCTCGGGTGCGATGTATTCAGCGACTTCCGCGCACTGCCCGAGACTGCGACAGCGAACCGCAAGACAGCGGGCTTTTAAAACTTTGGTGATCTTTGCCGCATGGATTCGGTCGGGCAATTGCTTCTCAATGGCCTGCTCAATTTTGCCGAGAAGAGCCCTACTCGTGCTGGCCAAATAAACAATCTCTTTGCCGCTACCATGTTCCGCCTGAGCGATTAGATCGGCGGCAACATGCGCAGGATTTGCCCCCGAGTCCGCAATGATCATGACTTCACTGGGGCCGGGCAAGAGGTCGATCCCCACTGTGCCCAAGACCTGCCGCTTAGCTTCCATGACAAAGGCATTGCCTGGACCGAAGATCTTATCCACTGCCTCGATCGAACGGGTGCCATAGGCCATAGCGCCAATCGCTTGAATTCCGCCAACTTTATAGACCTCTTCAACCCCAATCATGTGCAAAGCGGCGAGCATTGCCGGCGCGATGGTTCCGTCGGCCGATGGTGGGGTACACACAGCAATTCCCGGATTTTTTACCAGCTTAGCCAATACTGCGGTCATGACCACGGTGGAAACAAGGGGGACGTTGCCACCGGGAATATAGAGCCCGACCCGTCGAATCGGATAAAAGCGTTCGCCAACGATGCCGCCCTGAGCGTTCTTTGCCTTCCAGTCAGTCGGTAATGTACGGCGGTGGAAGTCTTTGACCGAAGCAATGGCCTGGCGAACGGCTCGTCGCTCAGCCGGCGACAAGGCGCCTACCGCAGACTTTAATTCAGCAGACGAGACACGCAGCCCTGACAGAGACATCTTCGCGCCGTCAAATTGCTCAGTATACTCACGTACGGCCACATCGCCGCGCTGACGAACATCGGCCAGAATGCCGGACACAGTAGCGGAGACATCACCCGCAGCGGAAGCCGCAAGGTGACAAAAGGAACGAAGCTTTTTGCGGAAGGCTGGCCCGTTAGAATAATCGATGACTTTCATATTTGCCTAAGAGCAGAACAAGTCTCACAGCAATCTGCAAGACAGGGAGCTGTTTTTACTGTAATCGGGCCGACCACTCGTCACCCGAAACAATAACCTCACCGGGAGAAGTCCGGCTCGGAACGGAAAAGACTCCAACACGAAGGGGCTTATTCACGAGGATTTTTTCAAGTACGAGGGTATGGAGAAGCTGACCGCCTTGAAAAGACTCGATCTTCTCAGGAAAGCGAATACCCCCAACGAACTGACCCCCTGATTCGACTGTCTCGACTCCAAAACAGTCACGGGAACTAACGCAACGGTTATCACTGATGGCAAAGTACCGTGTCGTCGTACTGCCATCCGGGCAGGTATAGACCAGATGGTGACAACGTACCCCGCGGTATAGGACGATCCCTTCATAGGTCAGATTTTCTCCGCTGCGGACATCCGGTCGATAAAAGCTAAAGAGGTTGACTGTACTCAGCTGTAAACGTTCTGACTCTTGAGGGGAGAGCACGCGCATCTGGTGCGAGCCACGCATACTTGCACTCGAACGCATTAAACAACCTCGTTTTCCGTTCAACAGAGTAGTTTCGATAATGTCGCCGATCTGCACTTCAAGACGTTGTGAAAGGGGGCGCCGGGCAGTCAGCATAATTCTGGCCTCGGGCATCTCCGGCGTGGCCGGGAGAATGCGCCCTGTAATCTTTAAAGTAACGAGTGCATCCAAGGCAGATTCACTGCCGATGCGGGCACGGGCGCGGGACACAACCTCGGACGCAGCAGGAGGGATGGCTGCCAATACAGAGGCCGCAAAGATGGCAGAGGAAAGGATGACTGGACGAAGAATTGAAGGCATCGGAACTACTTCCTGATAGACAGGGAAGGCGCATGAAAGTTCATTGTAGCATTCTGAGCAGCTACTCCCACTCGATTGTGCCGGGTGGTTTCGAACTAATATCCAAGACAACTCGGTTACAGCCGGTAACCTCGTTAATGATACGGTTGGAAATCGTGCGCAGGACATCGTAGGGCACACGAGCCCAGTCAGCCGTCATAGCATCCACACTCTCGACTATACGCAGTGCAACGACGTTTTCATAGGTACGCTCATCGCCCATCACACCAACCGTTTTAACCGGAAGAAACACGCAGAAGGACTGCCAAACCTTATAGTAGAGATCCGCCGCCATCATCTCCTCATGAAGGATGGCATCCGCTTCGCGAAGGACAGTAAGAGAGGCCTCACGAACTGGGCCCATAACGCGGACACCGAGGCCTGGACCGGGAAAGGGCTGGCGCCAAACAACTTCGCGGGGCAGCCCTAACTGACTGCCCAGTTCGCGCACTTCGTCTTTAAAGAGTTCGCGAAGCGGCTCGAGGAGCTTCAAATTCATCTTTTCCGGCAGGCCACCGACGTTGTGGTGGCTCTTGATCAAAGCCGCCGGATTGCCGTCGATCGCGACTGACTCGATCACATCCGGATAGAGCGTGCCTTGCGCGAGATAGGTGTAGTTGCCGTGGGCCTTCAGGTCCTGCACGGCCTCGTCAAAGACCTCCACAAAGGTATTTCCTATGATTTTGCGCTTCTGTTCCGGATCTGAGATCCCGTCCAGTCGCTCGAGGAAGCGTTTCCGCTCATCTGCCACCCGTACATCGAGATCAAAATGGTCGCCGTAGAGCTTCTCCACCTGTTCGCGCTCGTGCAGGCGAAGCAGGCCGTTATCGACAAAAACGCAGGTCAATTGCCGACCGATAGCCTTATGGATAAGGGCCGCTGCGACTGAGGAGTCGACACCTCCGGATAGGCCGAGGATGACGTGCTCATCGCCAACCATCTCGCGGATCTGCTGAACCGACTGCTCAATATAATTGGCCATCGACCAATCAGCTGAAATCCCACAAATTTTAAATAAGAAGTTGGCCATGACCTCCATCCCCATTTCCGAGTGGGCCACTTCAGGGTGAAACTGCATGCCATAAAAGTTTCGAGATGCGTCCTCAATCGTAGCGTACGGAGAATTTTCCGTCGAAGCCACTGCTGCAAAGCCATCGGGAAGTTGCTCGATGCGGTCTCCGTGCGAGTTCCAGACACGAAGTGTATCCGGCAGGCCTTCGAAGAGACGGCTCTTTTGATTAATGCTCAGAGTCCCATGCCCGTACTCGCGCTCTTTACTGTGGGCCACTTGGCCGCCCAGCATATGCGCCATGAGCTGCTCTCCGTAGCAAATGCCCAAAATAGGGATGCCCATTTCAAAAACAGCCGCATCCGGCCGCGGTGAGGCTTCCGCCAAAACCGAGGACGGACCACCCGATAAAATGATGCCACAAACCCCAGCTGCCCGCATTTCAGCCGCAGTGGTCTTGTAAGAATAAATCCGGGAAAGCACCTTTGCCTCGCGGATGCGGCGAGCGATGACCTGTGTATACTGGGATCCGAAATCAAGTACGGCAATATGTGCTGGCATGAGTCTGTTCAGTTTTGGTGAGTATTCTTAAGGAGTCTCGAAGGAACGCCCTAAAGCAAGCACTCTTTGCGCCAGAGCAAAAAAAGCATGCTAGAAACGCAGACGTGAATTGTTGAAATGGCAGCGGGGGCATTCCCCCTCTTCGCTGCCGTGAGCACCTGTATAGATTTGGCTGCATTTGATACAGTGGAAGATCACTTTAGATTGGCGAGGGATTAGGCGCTGCTTGTCTTTTTGATCAAAGTATATCCAGAGGCCGAAGACGAACAAGAGGCCGACCCCGGTGTAGAGGAGATAAAAGGTAATGACATCCAGTGGGATCACAACGTTGGGGGATCAAATGCAAGATTAGAAACCCGCCATTTCAGGGGCGTTGGTCTCCTTACTAAAACGCATGGAAATCAGAGTAGAGACCCCCTTCTCCGGCATTGTCACCCCAAACACAGTATCCGCATTGGAAATTGTGCGCTTGTTATGGGTGATGATGAGGAACTGGGATTTATCAGTAAATCCGTGCAGGGTCTCGCAAAAGCGACCAATGTTGGCGTCATCCAATGCCGCATCGATCTCGTCAAGCACGCAGAAGGGACTCGGCTTGACAATGTAAATGGCGAACAGCAAGGCAACTGCGGCCATCGTTCGCTGACCGCCGGAGAGCAGGCTGACACTTTTCAGGCGGGTCCCCGGAGGACGGGCAATAATCTCAATGCCTGACTCCAGCGGGTCCTCTGAATCGATCAACTTCAGGTCCGATTCTCCTCCGCCAGAAAGCTTGGAATAAGTAAAAGCAAAATTCTTGCGCACTTGTTCAAAAGTATCGCGGAAGAGAGTCTGCGAAGTCTCATTGATTTCATCAATCGTCTGGATCAGAGCGTTTTTCGAATTCCAAAGATCCTCGCTCTGCCCTTTGAGGAAGTCGTGTCTCTCTTTCAAATCAGCGTATTCCCCAATCGCATCTAGATTGACCGGACCCATACTCGCAATACGCCCCTTCAGATCTTTCACTTCTTCACCCACAGTTTCCCATTCAGGCGCTTCCAATGCATCGAGTTCTTCTTCTGTCGGCTCTCGTTGGTCCTCTTTGGGGCGGGCAATGATCTTGTCCGGATCATCCAGTTCATCGAGATTAACACGCTTTTCAAACTCCATGCAGGCACGCCAGTATTCAGTGCGCCAGTCAATCTGGCTGATCTCCAGTTGATAGCTATCCTGAACGGAAGACTCGATAAAGCTGCACTGGGAACGTTCTTCTGCGAGGCGCACCTCCACCTTGGTGAGGGCCTGTTCAAGAGCGCGGGTCTCGTTGCGACGCTTCGCTAAAACCCCGTCAATTCCGGCAATCCGGTTGTCCATATCGAGTACCGCTTGGCGATCCTTTTCAATCTCATCAGTAGCGACTCCAAGGGTACGCTCCAACTCCGCCGCCCTTCCCACCTGCTCGCCCGCACCCTCGCGGAGCTTGCGGGTTTGTTCATGGAGGCTGTCGATCTCCTGATTGCGCTGTAAGATGCGATCTTGCAGATTGGTAGACTCGCGTTCCGCTTCCCCCAGAGCCCGATCGAGGGATTCCAGTCGCTGTTTTTTCTCCGCCAGTTCCAGGCGTACGTCAGAAAGTGCCTCACGCTTGTTATCACGCATCTTCCGCGCTTCATCAATGGCCAGCTCTAAATCACTGCCCCCTTGGCGCTCCTCGACCAGTCCTCGCTCCGCAGCCGACAACTCAACACGAGCCGATTCAAGGGCTTCTATTGAATCGTTGTGACTGGCGTCCAGCTCGGCAAGCGATTCAGTCGTCTGGTGACGGGCCTGTGCGTTATCCTCTATCTTCGCGGTTATGGCGCGCTCTTCCGCGATGAGTGCCGCGACTTCATTAGAAAGCTCGCTATATTTGCGTCGGCAATCTTCCAGGGCAGCTTCCGCAGCATGGCAATTTTCATCCAGCTCACTAGCTTGCTCACTCTGACGCTTCAGCTCCTTACGGTTTTCTGTAATCGAAGAGCGAAGGGTGCGGATTTCAGCCTCCCGTTCGAGGACCGAAGATGCTTTCGCTCCGGAGTCCTCCCCGCCGTGAACGAGCCCGCGACAGTCAATAATTTCCCCGCTCGCAGTAGCGGCCATTAAAAAGCGAAATCCGGGATGTTCTCTCCAGTAGGCGACAAACGCCTCCAGGCTATGGGTCAGGTAGCAACCCGACAGTAAATTCTTTACCGGCTCTGCTAATTCGGGATCACGCGGGAGGACAACTGAGGCCGCCTCAACGATGCCGGAGGGCAGGTCTGCAGGCACCGGCGTATTCGACACCGGTAAATCGGTCTGCAAGCAAGCGCGTCCAAGTTTTTCGGCCCCCAGCTTACCCAGAATGCGCAGCGCCTTGTCGGAACTACCCACATAGAGCGCTTCTGCAGCAGAGCCGAGAAGGGCCTCAACGTTCTTTGTATGGGCCGGCGGGATCTTCAACTCTTTGGAAAGAACGGTAATCGCGTCACCCGCGACCAGGTCTTCCAGTTTATTGCCAAGGAGAGCCTTTGCCCCCTCGCCAAACCCTTCAAATTTAGCTTGTAGGCCTTCCAGCACATTGAGCTGTGCAGACTGGCGGGCGATACCACGATCCTGCTCCTGCATGGCCTCCTGCAGGCTGCGGAAGCGGGACAATTCATCTTTAGACGATTGGCGGGCCGTCTCCACCGCAGTCTCAGCAGCGGCAACCGCCTCCCGCCGCTTCGCTAAAGTGTGCCGTACGGTGGCTTGCTCGCTTTCCAGCACCTTGGATTGTTCAGTCAGACTGAAATCCGCCTCGGTGAAGGAAGCGTGCTTTACCTGATAGGTCTTAAGCTCAACCTCCAGCGTGGTGCAGTTGGAGCGGGCTCGGCTGATCCTATTTTCCGCCAATAGAATGTCCTGGCGACGCGCCAGCAAACGAGACTCCAGTTCTCCAAGGGCATCTTGCGAACGCAGAAGTTCATCGCTCTGCTCCTTAAAAAAACGGTCGGAGTTATCGACCACATCGAGTTGCAGCTGTTTATTTTCCGCTTCGTTTTCTGCCCGACGGGACAGATCGGACTTGCGGGATTCAAGTTCCTTGATCTCTCGCTCGCATTCAGCGATGCGAGCCTCAATATCTTTGCAGCGGATCTCGGCAAATTCCGACTGGTTGGTCGCATTCTCCTTCTCCGAGCGCAAGTTGTAGATGCGCTGCTGAAGATCCTGCATCTTTTCGAATCGCTCAGCACGGCTGGCACGCAATTCAGTTAAGGATGCCTCATCCGAAGAAAGCGATTCCGTGCGTGCTTCCAGCTCGCTCCGGCTCGCTTCAGCCTCGGCCGCCTGGTCCGATAAGGACTTATAGAGGCCAGCGTAACGGTACGCACTATTAGCCAAATCGAGGTGGGTCAGGCGATGGTGAATCCGTTGATAGCGAAGCGCCTTAGATGCCTGCCGCTTGAGAGTCCCGATTTGACGACCGACCTCCTCGATCACATCGGTCACGCGAGCGAGATTGGCATCAACCAGAGCCAGCTTATTCAGCGCTTCTTTGCGCTGTGCTTTGTAAAGAGTGATTCCGGCAGCTTCTTCAAAAATGGTGCGGCGCTCCGCAGGGTTGGTCGAAAGGATTTGGTCAATCTGCCCCTGCAGCATAAAAGAATAAGAGACACGACCGACGCCGGTGTTGGCAAAGAGTCGCTGTATGTCCTTCAGGCGGGAGGCTTTGCCATTGATGTAATAATCGCTGCCGCCCTCGCGGGAAACACGGCGAGAAATACAGACTTCGTTAAAAGCAGTGCCCAATTCCGCTTCACAATCAGTAAAAGTCAGCGCTACCTCACAATATGGCAGTGCTTTGCGCTTATCGGTGCCCTCAAAGATAACGTCCTGCATCGAACCACCGCGGAGGGCTTTAGCGCTCTGTTCGCCAAGTACCCAGCGTATGGCATCAACAATATTACTTTTGCCGCATCCATTGGGCCCAACGACAGCAGTAATGCCATGCCTTAAGTCAAGACGGGTGCGATCGGCAAAGCTTTTAAAGCCACTTATTACAATCTCTTTGAGATACATGAATCAAATTACGGGAAGGTGCTGTCGAAAAGAAAGTGGGGTTGCCGAAGGGGCTTCCGCAATCCAAAAAACAAGTCCGCACACAGTTGTCTGCAAAACCGCGTTTGCCAAATTGTTTTTTATCCTGCACACAGGGTTCTCGTGAATCGAAATAATCCAAGTGAAAAAGCCGGCTGGCCGGCTAAAGCCTACAAAAATTCGGATTTTCTAAACAGTTCCGCAGCGCGCGAAATCCGCGTGCTCTGTGAGTTAATTGAGCCGGGGCAGCGATTTGATGCGGCCGGAGTCACCGGCACGGTCGTCATGTTCGGCTCGGCTCGCACCCGCCCGCCGGCGAAAGCCGCAGCCGATCTGGCGGAAGCGGAGGCTGCCGTGAGGGATCCGGACAACCCGACGAAGGAGGAAGCTCGCCGTTTGCATTTCGCCCGCTGCAACCAACGCACGGCAAAGTACTATGATGCCGCGGCCGAATTGGCGGATAGCCTGACACGCTGGTCACTTAGTTTGCCTAAAGCCCAGCGGGAGCAATTTGTAATTTGCTCGGGGGGTGGTCCGGGAATCATGAAAGCGGCAAACGAAGGGGCAACTCGAGCGGGCGGCAAAACCGTCGGTTTGGGGATCAGCCTGCCTTTTGAGCAAACCGTGAACGGCCATATCCCGGATGAGCTGAAATTTGAATTTCACTACTTCTTTACCCGTAAATACTGGTTCGTACATATGGCCAAAGCGCTGGTCGCCTTTCCCGGAGGGTTTGGCACACTGGATGAATTATTTGAAACGCTGACTCTAGTACAAACCGACAAGACAGAACCGATCCCGCCGATTGTACTCTTTGGCCGCGAGTTCTGGGAAGAGATTGTTGATTTTGATGCGCTCGTCCGCTGGGGAACCATCTCACCGGAAGACCTCGACCTCATTCACCTCGTCGATGATGTCGAGGAGGCCAAAGACTTTCTCGTCAAGCATCTGACACAGCGCTATCTGGCCGATCTATAGATCCGCTGGTGTTCAAGAACGATTAACTTTACAGCGACGCAAAACAGTCCATTTAGGGCCAGCCAGTACGCCGGACTCTGGAAAATAAATTCGACAAAGGCGTGGCCAAAAGCCATCAGCAGGCCCAGCAGAAGGATCGCTGCGCTGAAGCGGTTTCCCGCCGAGTAAAAAAGCAGTTTGAAGACCCAGTAGAGGAAGCTAAGCAAGAGAAAGACTGAACCCACGATCCCAAGCTCAAAAAAATACTGCACGATGTCGTTGTGTGCTTGCTTGAAAAATTTTCGCCCGAGCCAGCCTTTCTTTTTATTGTAGTGGGTATAGAACAGCTTCGGGTAGCTTTTTTGGTACATCGGGAAAATGTAGCGCCATGATCCGGCGCCCCAACCGAAGACCTGTTCCTCTTTCGCCATCTTCCAAGTGATCTTTGTGCACAATGCACGCGTATCCCGACTCGCATTGTGTAGGCTATTTTCCACATCGCCAAATCGATCTTGGATGGCCTCAAAGTCGACAATCCGTACACATCCCCAAACCGCTCCACCAAATAAGATTAACACCGCTAGGGTAAGGAAAAATGACTGCTGTGTAGAAAAGGAAAAAAACCAGCGAAGCAATGCGAGGAGAAGAAAGCCAACCGTGAAAATGCCACCAAAGAGAATGCCGCCCCTCGATAAAGCCAAACAGATAGAGGCAAAAACCAGGGCAATCATGGTAAAAAGCAACAGGTGCGGACCACCACTTTGACCGGTCTTTTCAGATCGATTGTAGTGATAAAAATATAGGACGGCAGAGACCGATAAAATCAGAACAAGGTACGCAACCGCCTGATTGCGGTAGTAGAAACTTCCCCAAAAGTTTTCATTTGAGGACTTGATCGACCAAAGCACGGCATCCGCTCCGGCAAACTTCTGAATAATCCCGACCATCGCCATGGCAGTACCGCTTAGCGCTAGAGTCCAGAGCATGAGAAGCGCGCTGCGGCGGCGGCGGATGCCAACCCATACGCCCCATACAAATAAAAAAGCGGCTAGAAAGGAGACGAGTGCCCGAAAGGCACTCATCTGATCATACTCACCCTCTACACTGGAGGGCAGCCAGTCGATATGCGCAATCTCTTCGACCCACCAACCCTGGTCACTCCGCTCAAAATCCCACGCCGGATTGGATGCTTGTAGGAGGATATAACCGAGCAAAAACAGGCCGAACCAGAACACGGGAAAGCAAAATAAACGAACCAGATTTTTCTTGTTCCCATGCTCCCCGTCACTCCCATTCCATGACTTCGGCAGCGGACAAATGGAAAGGAAAAAAGTAAGCCCACTACCGACCAGCAATGTATGGAGCGACCACATCTCAACGCCGCCAAAGATCCAGGCAGAGGCCGCCAAAGTAATACTGCCGATCAACAAGACCGCATATTCGCGAGGCGCTGTCGGAGGTACTGCCATCGCTCTTAGAGCAGACCGGGCTGATAAGCATCGTGTAGACGTAACAGCCCCAGAACAGTTCGGCTACCCTCGGCCACTACTGGTAAAACAGAAATCTGCGAAGTCCGATCTTCCATGATGCGCAAGGCCTCACCAAGCTTGGTCTCCGGCACAATGCAAATTGGTTCAACGCTCATACAATCGCCTACCGGGGAAGAAAGTACCTCCCCGTCTTTCGCCAGCAAACGGCGCACATCACCGTCCGTCAGGATGCCCAGCAAAGAATTCGTAGCATCCATCACACAAGCTGCACCAAGAGGGCGCTCCGACATCCGGATAATAACTTCGCGTACACTGTCCTCCAGCCGGGCAGTCGCAATTTTTCCAAGCGGCTGCATGACTTCGCCCACCGATAGCAGCAGGTTGCGCCCGAGTTGTCCGCCGGGATGAAACTGGGCAAACTGCTCTTTGGTGAAATTGCGTGACGCGACGGTAGCGGCAGCCAGGGCATCACCAATCGCCAAAGTCACCGTCGAACTGGAGGTCGGCATCAAACCAAGTGGATCCGCTTCGCCGAGAACACCGGCATCCAGAGCGACATCAGCCGCCTGCGCAAGCGGGGAGTCCATATTGCCAACAATTGCCACAACGGGCGACGCAAACTTGCGGAAGACCGGCATCAGACGGAGCACCTCTGCTGTGCTCCCACTTTTAGAAAGTACGATGGTGGGGTCACCCGGCTGGTATACCCCCAGATCGCCATGAAGCGCCTCCGCTGCATGGAGAAAGACAGCCGGCAGCCCACAACTGGAAAATGTCGCCGCTAACTTAGCCCCGATATGCCCGGACTTGCCGATGCCGCAGATGATCACCTTGGATTTGCTAGCGAGCAAAGTTTCCACTGCCTGATCAAAGCTCGCGTCCAAGCGATTTGCCGCTGCTGTAATCGCGGCTGCTTCAGCGAGCATGGCACGGTGACCGACCGAGAGGTGATCGCGCTGATTTTCTACATTCATCCACACCTTGTTAAGACCCCTGACTCCTGAGGTAAAGCTTAAGCAGCACTTTGGATGCAGCCGAAGCACCAATAAATAGGTGAATCCACTGTTGCTAAAGCAGGGTCTATACTTCTATACTCTGGCTTCTATGATAAAGAAATTGTTTATTTTGATGGTTATTCTCGTAGTCACCGTATTTGCCATCGTCTTCTTCTTCGGGGCAGGTTGGGTTACAAAAGCCGTGGAAACCTTTGGTCCCCAAGTTACGCAGACGTCCGTCAGGCTCGATCATGTCGACCTCTCACTGCTCTCCGGCAGCAGCACGCTGAAAGGTCTCTACATCGGTAATCCCGACGGCTATAAAGAAGAGCATCTCTTCTCGCTGAATCAGATCGATCTGGAAATAGTGCCAAAATCGCTCCTGTCGGACGAAATAATCGTTAAAAAAATCCATATTCGCAGTCCGGAAATGAGCTACGAAAAAACCCTGCGCGGCTCCAATCTCAAAAGCCTGCTGGCAAATGTGGAGTCATTTGGTCGCTCGGACACCAGTGAAATCGATCAAACCGGGAATGCCGCGTCCGCGGAATCCGCTACGGTTGCCTCGAGTCAAGAGCAACAGCAAGTGCCGGAGCAAAAGTCATCAAAAAAAGTACTGATCCGCGAATTACTCATTGAGGACTTGCAGGTAAACGTTGGCCTCATGGGGGCAGGCACCTCGGTTACCATACCAAAGATCGAGATGAAGGACATTGACAGCGGTAGCACCAAAGAGATTTTGGCCAAAGTATTGAAGGTCGTACTGACTGAGGTGACCCGTCAACTCGGTTCAGGCGTTTCCGGACTCGGACAGAACTCACTTTCCGGCCTGGAAGTTCTTGGGAAGCAAGCGCTCGGACAGAAGCAGGAGGCTCTCCTCAATGAAGCGGATGAGGAAATCGAGAAGCTCAAAAAAGAGGTGGAAGAAGCCGTCGAACCCGAATTGATCCAGGGCATCAAAAACCTATTCGGCCAGTAAGTCGCTTAACCAAGATAGTTGCCAACTCCGCTAACAGTAGGGTGGCATAGAGCAGCAAAGCCGATGAAACAACCGGCTATTGCCAATTTACCAAGTCCGCTTCTTATGGCGGTTGGACTTCAAGCGCTTACGACGCTTGTGTTTGCTCATCTTGAGACGACGCTTCTTTTTAAGATTACCCATTTGGTGAAAGTCTGCTTTGTAGAGGAAAAGCGTCGAAAAAGCGGTAAAGTCAGGTGGCTGTAAAGCTTTTTTCTCAAATTATTCGATCCCGGCATCGGCAAGATCTAGCCGTTTGAGCAGGACAAGAAAGTCTTTCGGCGGCTCGGAGCGCACGACACACCCTGCTACATCCTCGAAAGAGGGGATCTCCACCTCTAACAGGTGCATGGCCATGCCCTTGAAAGCAGGAGCAGAAAGAGCCGAACCGCGCTTCTTTGGGAGCAATTCCTGTAAAGTCGGCACCGCCGGACCCGCATAACAAAGATCCCCGACAATCGGGATCCCCAGCAGCGCAGCATGTGCACGAACCTGATGGATCCGGCAGTAACGGCTCGTCGCCTCCCAAAGAGTCCAGCCTGTTGAAGCGTCTGCCAGACGACGGAAATCAGTTAGCGCCTTTTTTCCCTTAGCAGTAGATGGGATCATCTTATTTTTCGAGTAGTGAGGCAGCAATGGCGCTTCGGAGCTGAGCCGTTCCGCTGCAGGTGCCCCTGCCCTCGCTGCCACAAAGAGAAAGCGAAAACGCATTAAATGAGAGCCACAGGCATTGCGTAATCGATCCAATGAATCGCGCCCCTTGGCAAAGAGGGCCACTCCACTGGCTTCCGGCTCCAGGTAATAAATTGAAGCAAATAAATCCGCATCGGTTGCCCGCAACTCCGGCTTGTCTTCTGCCAACTGGCGATTCAAGGCTTTATCCAAATCCGGAGTACGATCCCATGGGTGTGACCGAATGCCCACCCCGGCCGGCTTTTCCAGTGCGATCCAATCCTTTGCATTGGCCGCTATAGGCAGGCGGAAAGCCGATTCCCCTAAGAGGGGCGGAGGAAAGCCGATCGCATTCCGTTTTTTTGGCGAAGTCATGGCAGGAAAAAAGACCCACAAAAAAGCCCCCGAGTCAATCAGACAGCGGGAGCAGTAAAGGAACGATTGCCACTACTTAAGCAGAAACCAATTTAGCACAGCGAGCCTTGTGGCGAGCGATCTTATTAGCGTGCACCAGACCGCCTTTACCCGCCTTATCCAGAGCAGAAATATACTCCTTTGAAGCGGCGGCGAGTGCTTCCTTATCTTCACCGGCAGCGGCCGTCGCCACCTTCTTGGAAAGTGTCTTCAGACGACTGTTCACCTGACGGTTTAGCTGGGTGCGGGTCTCCGTCTTGCGGATGTATTTCAATGCGGATTTCGAATTGGCCATGATTGCGTAAAAAGTAAAGAGGCAGGAAAGTGTGTATACGCGCGTTGCATGTCAAGGCGTAAAACTAGGATTCGCCGAGCCGCCAACACCCATCCGGCTGGGATTTCCTCCGCCTTTGCAAACGCAAAAGCCGGGTGCCGGTCCCGGTGTGCTGTAAGCCGGATTTTGTCCGCTTTCTGCAGTGCAGATTGCTGTGCGTCCATTTATCTATCTCCCGAAGAAGATTCCCGCCAATAGCGGGATGCGGCATACCCGGGATCATCAGACGAGCCGCCCGATCCCCTATTTTGCCTTGCACCAGACTGGGTTTGTCCTGCCTTCATCGTTACCTCTGAAGCGGTGAGCTCTTACCTCCCCTTTTCACCCTTACCCTTCAACAAGCTCCGGGCGGTATATTTTCTGCGACACTTTCCGTCACGGCAAGTTTCCTTACCGTGCCCCTGCTTTCACAAGGAGTCTTGCTCTGTAGTGTCCGGACTTTCCTCTCACTCAAAGAGCAAGCAGACGCCCACACACCGGAACCGACAGTATAGAAATGGAATACCCCCAACGACTTGGCAAGCAGCAAAAGAGCCAGAAATCTGCGCTTGTGTGATCGAACTCCACAGATTAAGTAAATATATAACAGATGCACTTTGATCACGTTATGATTGCATCCTCTTTCTATGATTGTCACCAAAGCTTAACATTAGACATCTTTCAACCAAGAGAATTATCTGCATTGTACCCGCTTTTAAAAATGAAAACTAAAACGATTCTAGGCTCCGCCATTGTTCTCTTCCTCTTTGCGTCCACCGGTTCTGCCGCCGATCTGCAAACCACCCGCAACACCCTCGATAATTGGGTTCAGACGAAGCAGTTGATCTCTAAGGAGAAAAACGACTGGTTGTTGGAAGAAACCATCCTGAACGATACGCGTAACTTGCTCAGCAATGAAATCAGCCGCCTGAAAGAGGCGATTTCCGAATTGGAAAGCACGGCCTCTGCCGCAGATGAAGAACGCGCGCAGCTGACCGACCAAAAATCGGATCTCTCCGCCGGTTCGGAAGTTATCGAAGGCAGTCTCGCCAAGCTTGAAGTTCAGCTTCAAAAAATCATTCAAACATTGCCTCAACCGCTACTGGACAAAATCAAGCCATTGGTTCGACGTTTGCCCGATGACCCGGAAAACACCGATTTGTCCATCGGTGAGCGTGTGCAAAACATTGTCGGCATTCTTAGCCAAGCGGATAAGTTCAACACCACGCTAACGATCACAAGCGAATCCCGCGAGATGGAGGCCGGTAAGTTCGTACAAGTCAGCACACTCTACTGGGGGCTAGCCATGGCGTATTATGTCGATGATTCCGGTGATTACGCCGGCATTGGTCTGGCCGGAGCAAACGGCTGGACATGGCCGGAAATCGATGGAGCCGGCTCCTCTATTAAAAAGCTCTTTGAAATTTACGAAGGCACCGCAGACATTCAATTCGTTGATGTCCCCGCCCAAATCAATTAACGCCGCTATAAGTCAGCTATCCCATGCAAGCCATGAAAAGAAGTCTCCTTTCCGTCGCACTGACGACACTACTCATCGCCGGGAGTTTCCCACTCGCAGCGCAAAATTTCAACGCGGCAGATGAACAGGCGAAAGCCGATCTGGAACAATCCTTAAAAGATCTCAACGCTACACGGGCAAACATCGCCAAGCAAAAGATCCCAATTGTGCGCGAGGTTTCCCAACTCGAAGATGAGGTTCGCCAGGAGAGCGCTGAGCTCGCACGGCTGCGCCGACTACGGGATAACAGTGACCTCGGGCTGAACCGTCTGCGCGATCAAGTGGAGGCCATCGAGGCGCAAAATGATTATGCCGCCAGCCTACTCGACGAATTTGTCCGCTCCTTTGAAACTCGTATCGATTTCAGCGAACGCCAATTATACACCGAAGCAGCGGAAGAAGCTCGCTTGGCATTGGAAGATGCCGATATGAGTCAGGCAGAGCGGTTTGCCAAACAAATTGACGTCATCGGCGTGGCATTGGATCGCCTCGAGCAACTGGTTGGCGGTTATCGCTTTGAAGGACTGGCCCTAGCCCCCAACGGAGAGATTCTCTCCGGTGAGTTTGCGGCCTTTGGACCCACCGTATTTTACGCGGCGAGCGAAACCGACTTGGCCGGTCTGGCCGTAACCAAGCTAAACGCTGCCGAGGCCGCGATTGCCATTCCCGGCGCAGAATACACCGCTGGCATTCGTCAATTCGTCGAAACCGGGGAAGGCAATATTCCGGCAGACATAACACTGGGCAAAGCATTGAAGATCGAGGAAGGCAGCGATACCATTGGCGAACATTTGGCTAAGGGCGGCATCGTCGGCTATGTCATCCTCAGCCTAGGCGCTGTCTGCTTGCTCATCGGCGCAATTAAGGTCATCGAAATCACTGGCTTTAAGACCGCCTCTCCGGAGCAGGTGCAAAATGTTTTAGCCAACATCCAGGAAAGCAGCGCCAAGGGTTCTGAGGCAGCCGGTGAGGTCTCCGGTGCAGGCGGCGAACTACTCCTTGCCGGCGTAGAGAATGCCGACGAGAAACGCGGCTCTTTAGAAGAAATCCTCTACGAGAAGATCCTCGCCTGCCGACCCAAGTTGGAGCGCTTCCTCCCGTTTATGGCGCTGACTGCAGCGGCGGCTCCCCTGCTCGGGCTCCTCGGCACCGTCACCGGTATGATCAAGACCTTCAATCTCATCACGATTTTCGGTACGGGAGATGCCAAAAGCCTGTCCTCCGGTATCTCCGAAGCACTTGTCACGACTGAATTGGGTCTGTGCGTAGCGATCCCCTCGCTTATTTTACACGGCTTACTCTCCCGTATGGCCCGTCAAAAAATCGGCGATATGGAGCAGACCGCGGTCGGCTTTGTCAACGGCCTGATTGGCAATCGCAATAGCCACTAAACACCAGCCACTAAACACCAGCCACTAAGCATTCGCTTCTTCACTCAGGAAACCGGAAATACATGCTCGAAAAAATCATAGGCATCTGGATGAGCGGTGGCTGGGTCATGATACCCCTGCTTCTACTGGCCCTCATGATCTATTCGCTCGGCTTACAAATGTTGCTCTTCCTGCGCCGCGGAAATGTCCAGCTTGGCCGTGAAAGCGATTGGCTCAATTGGGTGTACAATCCCGGCAAGGCCAGCGGGCGCGTCGGCGAGATCATTCGCTACACGCAGGAAAACGCCACCGCTTCCAAGCATGTGCGCAACCGCTTCGAGGAAGTCCGCCAATCCATTCTGCACAACGTCCAGCGCAAGCTCATCTTTCTCAACACGCTGGTCGCTGCGGCACCTCTGATGGGGCTGCTCGGCACCGTCATCGGTATGCTTGCCACCTTTGCCGGACTCTCCAAAAGCGGCGGAGCGGAAACCGTCGACGTTGTCGCGGCGGGCATCTCTGAAGCACTCATTACCACCCAAACCGGCCTCTTCATCGCCTTGCCGGGCATTTTCCTGGCACTCCTTGTCCGTCGCCGGATGCACGCCATTGAGGCGGCACTCGCCCGGATCGAATCCATCAGCCTGACCAAGCTGAAGCTCGACTAAGCCGCTATTCCTAAACTTTTCAACTTATTATGCGACGCAATCTAACAGCCGATGATCGTGATGACGTGGAGATCAATCTCTCCCCCATGATCGACATGGTCTTTATCCTCCTCATCTTCTTCATTGTCACCACGGTCTTTGTCGAAGAGACCGGCGTAGAAGTCAACAAGCCGGAAGCTGCTGCTGCTGTACAGCTTGAGAAGAACAGTATCCTCATTGCCGTGACGAAGGACAACAAAGTCATCTACGGCGGGCGCGATATCGGCATCAGCGGAGTCGCCCCCATCGTCAAGCGTCTTACCCTCCAAGAAGACATGCCCGTCATCATCCAAGCCGATGAAGGTGCCAGTCACGGCGTCTTTGCCCGCGTTTACGGCGAGGCCAAGCTTGCCGGAGCCAAGGCCATCAACTTCTCCACCAAGCGCTAGCCCGGATCGTTCGGACCCAACCCTATGTCATCGGTCTATAAACCACCCCAGGGTAAAGGCACCCTTACAGCGGGCACCTTGTTTGGCATCATCGTCAGCCTGCTCATCTTTCTGGCGATTCCCCTGACACAAATCTTTATCGAATACGAAAAATCTCCGGAGGAAATCGATGCCCTGGAGATGGCACCGCCACCGCCACCGCCACCACCGGAGGATCCACCCCCACCACCCGAACCGGAAGAAGAAGAGCCACCACCGGAACTCGACAGCCCACCACCACCGCTCTCCCTCGACATGCTTGACCTCGCTCTCGAGCCAGGCACTGGAAATTCACTAGCCGGTGACTTTGCTCTGCCCAGCTTTGACATCGGCGCTAAAGACCTGGGAGGACTGGACATATTCGACATCAATGCGGTCGACACCAAGCCACAGCCCCGGAAACAAGCCTCTCCCAACTACCCGATCGCTGCAAAACGTCAAAAGCTGGAAGGCTATGCCTTGGCTGAATTTGTCATCGATGAAAACGGCAACGTCATCAACATTCAGATCAAACAATCGAGTAACCCTATCTTTGAAAAACCCACGATCGACGCCATCCGCAGCTGGAAGTTCACACCCGGCGAAAAGGATGGGCGCAAAGTAAAAACACGTACACGCATTAAGATTCCCTACAACTTCGGATAACAAGTCTTATCAGACACTCTCTATATTTGATTCCACACACTTCATTTCATGACTATGCGCACCATAATCCATACACTCCTTCTCAGCCTCAGTCTGACGGCCGGCAACCTCTTTGCGCAAGCACCCGCCACCGACCTCTGGGATGACCCCGTATTTGTTCAGGAATTTCTTGGCTCCTACGGTTTTCTAGCCGGCTACGAGCCGCCGATCACGGAAGAAGAGAAGCAAGCTCTCCGTGGACTCATCGATCTGATCAAGGCCAGCCCGAAAGCCGCCATTCAGCAACTCGAGCCGCAGATCAAGTCGAGCACCAGCGCTGCCTTCGACTTCATCCTAGCCAACCTTTACTTCCAGGAAGGCAATCTGCCCAGAGCAGAGAGCTATTACCGCAGCGCCATCAAGAAATACCCGGACTTCCGCCGCGCCTACAAGAACCTCGGCCTCGTTCTCGTGCAGGACGGTAATTTTCCAAGTGCTATACCCGTCATCTCCCAAGCCATGGAACTCGGCGAAGTCGATGGTCGCTCTTACGGCCTCTTGGGCTATGCTTATCTCACCAGCGGCCGCTACTATGCCGCAGAGGCCGCCTACCGCCAGGCTATCCTCATGCAGCCCAATACCACGGACTGGAAGATCGGCCTCGCCCGTTGCCTCCTCGAGACCCAACGCTACGCAGATGCCATCGCTCTCTTTGACACCCTACTTAAGGATGACCCCGACAACGCGGACTACTGGCTCCTCCAGAGCAACGCCTTGATTGGCAACGAACAGCCACTCGACGCCGCACAAAATCTCGAAATTGTTCGCCGAATGGGTCGAGCCGAGTTGGCCACGCTCACTCTGCTCGGCGACATTTACATGAACAATGATTCGCCCGATCTGGCCCTCAACGCCTACCTCGCTGCTGCAGAAAAAGCGGAAGCAGGCGATGCGCAGGCCTTGATTCGTGCCGCCAATATCCTCACCCGTTCCGCCAACTACAGCCAAGCCAAGGATATGATTTCCGGTATCCGCCAAAAGATCGGCACAAATATCGAAGCAGCCGAGGACCTCGAATTGCTCACCCTCAGCGCCAAAATCGCCCGCTACGAGGGCGATACCGACACCGCCATAGAGATGCTCTCACAAATCGTCGAGCGCGATGCCCTAAATGGAGAAGCGATTATTGAATTAGCCAACAACTTCGCCGATCTCGGTAAGCTCGCCGAAGCCTTCAACCGCTTCGAGCAGGCCGCCAAGATCGAAGGCTTCGAGCGTCCG
>DKOA01000053.1 GCA_002469895.1 Opitutia bacterium UBA7374 | reverse complement strand
TATCTCATCCCCGTCGGATTGGATAAGATGCGGGCTCCCCCCCTGGGAGACACCGGAACCATTCGTACCTGGCAGGTGCGTGACCAGGCCCTGCCCATGCCCTACAATCTCGGAGCCAACGATTTCTCGGATACGCAGTTCTTTGACGCCGACGGCAGCCTCAGCGAAAAGCCCTGGATCCTGCGCAAGCACCCGGCCTTCCGGCCAGTGGACGACCCCGCCTATTTCTACGGCTTGCAACCAGCGGAGTTCACCAATACACGCCTCGTCGGACGCTCGGTCTGGAATACGCAATGGAAACTCGTTATTCCGGCTTATGAACTGCTGGCCAACGAGCAGGAAGGGCTCAACCGATTCGCCGCCACCGTCAGCGATATCAAGCTTTTCCTCCGCACCTACTCAAACGCAGGCAACTAATGCGGCCCCGCAGCCTCATCTGGATTACTCTTTGGATCACCCTGGCTGGCGCAGTATGGGTGATCCGGAAAGAGCCGGATAAACCAGCGCCTTCAACCGCAAAGCCCCCGCCCCCGGAGATCCTCTGGCGGGGTAATCCCCCGGATCAGATCCAGCGCGACGCCACCGAAATCTTTAAGAAGGCCTTCTGGAAGCGACCCTCCCCGGAAGACCAGATCCTTCATGCCGAACGGCACGAGTGGCGGGACGAGACAGGAGTGACTCGCTGGCAATGGTTTCTCGAAGTCGATCCCTCGCCCGCGCTCATCCATCGCCTGCGTGACGAAAATGTCTTCAGTCTCATCCCAGGAGAATTCCAGGCGGTTGACGAGCATCCCCATTGGTTCCGTTTCAACACAGAGAATACCACTACGCTCCGATCAAATAAGGCCGGTCTGCAACTTACCTTCGACGAAACGTGCAGCCGGCTCTACGCTTGCTCCGCAGGCCTCGGTTTCCGGAAGGCCATTCAATTGAAACAGGGTGAAACATTGGAGACTTCTGTGGCGCCGCTTCCCAGTGGCCGATTGCCAACGACATCCCCGCCAGTTCCGGATCAGGCTACGGAGTCCCCTTGATTCAAATGCAAGCCCGCGTGATTCAGATCACTCCAGGTTTGACGGTGCTAATACCTCTTCGCCTTAATTCTGGCCGGAGCGGCGTTATCCCTTGTGGCACGGGTCTCGACCCGCTCCACAAGGGCAGCCTTGCTCCGCAACAAAATGCCCTTCCGCCACTATATCAGAATTAAATCGAAGAGGTATTATTGCCCAGGAGCGAGCCATTCCGGGAAGGGATCCTTGAAGGTCGCCCAAAAGACCTGATCAGCCTCGTGGCGAAAGAAGAAGGTCTTAGCGACAGGCGTGGGCTCGGAGACGCTGTTTGATTCAATCAGGAAGTAATCAAAGCGACCCTCGTAGGTGAGACGCCGGGCCACTTCGTTCTCATCCCTTTCACGCTTCGCGTGTTATTTGTTCGACTGCGTCAAATGGCGGAGAAGGAGGGATTGGTGGCTGCGCCATCGCTGCGCGATCATCCTGCGGATGCCCCATCTCCGCTTCGCTCCGTCAAACTTCGTTCTCATCCCTTTCACGCTTCGCGTGTTATTTGTTCGACTGCGTCGATTGGCGGAGAAGGAGGGATTCGAACCCCCGGTACCGTTTCCGGCACAACTGATTTCGAGTCAGTCCCATTCGGCCACTCTGGCACTTCTCCTGTGCAATACCTAGTAAAGAAAAACTTCATCGGGCAGAGCAAGCCCGGACTTCTTCAACAGATTAATCAGGCAAGTTGCTCGAGATATAGTGACGCCCAACTCCATAACAACGGGGATGGGCGCGGCCTATGCGCAAGAGTCCTTCGCGCAGCAGAGAAGAATCGAATGGCTTAGGGCTGAAGGCGACAACCCGATTCTCATAACCCTTAATCCGGCACACCTGCCGATAGGGAAATCGCTTCCGCAAAGCACAATCACGCATCGGAGGCAAATTGCCCACCTTGTCCGGTTCAATTAAATTGAAGACCAGCAGACCATCGGAAGAAAGAAGATTGGCCAAACTACGGCACCATTCCAAATCCATCGGAGCCACCCGCATGGGGTACCCGGATTCTTCTGAGTAGAGGTCATCGATGATAAAATCGTAGCGCTTATCGTCGCCCCCATTCTGCACCCATTCTACGGCATCCGCAGCCATCAGCTCATAGCCGGCACCACAGTCAAAAAAACCATCGGCAATACTCAGGTGGACCGGATCCAGATCGATCCCGACGATTCGCTTGAAGCCGAGCAGGTCTTGCAGCAACCGGCCGGCAGCTCCGGCCCCAAAACCCAGAATAAGCGCATCGGTCAGCTCGCCCTCCTTTCGATGCAAAGCAGGCAAAACGAGAAGATCCCAGACGCTTCCGGCGAGGGGTCGGTCTGCATTATACTGTGTATGGTGCACTCCGTTCCGGTAGAGCCTCAAACTATGCCCGGCAGACCGCACTTCGTATTGGTTACCTTCAATCAAACGACTCCACAAAATCGACATAAGTGACTGACAATAAATATTTTCTACTCTTATGAAAGCTCGAATCCCAAATTTGTCTCCATTCAACTGATCCAAACTATAAATAATTTTGACGAAGCCAGAAGATCAGTGCTAGTAAAGTATCTGAACACCGCTGTGAAAAAAACCACTCTGTCCTTCAAAACTATCTTTCTCTCAGATGTGCACCTGGGCACACTTGACTGTAAGATAGATGAAGTAAACCACTTCCTCAAACACACGCACAGTGAGGAACTAATTCTTAATGGAGATATTATTGATGGTTGGAGCTTGGCCCGAAGGGGCGGTTGGACGGAAAAGCATACCCGCTTTATACGCTTGGTTTTAAAAAAGCTGGAAAAGCACCATACGGATGTAACCTACTTGCGAGGAAACCATGACGATGTACTCGACCGCTTTCTGCCGCTTTTTTTTGGTAAATTAAAAGTTGTACAGGAGCACGTTCATAGCGGCCAAAAAGGAAACTATCTAGTTGTCCACGGTGACGGGTTTGATGCCGTGACGATCAATCACAAGTGGCTGGCTATACTCGGCGATATCGGCTACCAGACCCTTCTATGCATCAATCGTTACTACAACAAATACCGCTCCTGGCGGGGCAAAGAATACTTTTCTCTGAGCAAGGCGATCAAAGCGAAGGTTAAATCAGCGGTTAACTTTGTCGGTAAATACGAGTATCAACTCCAGCACTTTGCTAAAAAGCGGGAGTGCATCGGTATTATTTGCGGACATATTCATACGCCGGACAATAAAATGGTCGGTGATGTCCACTACCTCAATTCAGGCGACTGGGTCGAATCCTTGACTGCTCTGGTGGAACACCATGATGGACGCTTTGAAGTCATTCAATACAAGGACTTTTGCCAGCGACTTGAAGAGAAGGAGCGCCAGCGAGCGGTAAAAAGCCAATCAGGGGCGGAAATACCAGAAGTCGCAGACCCGGAACCGGTGGAAGAAGATACCCCACCCGCATCCTAAGCCATCAGCAGGCCTGCAAGCCTAGGGCAAGAGTGATAAGGCAGCCGGATAGAGACCGAGCAAAAGACTGGCCGCAGCAAGGAAGCCCAGTAACAAACGGTCGCGCATTGAGGGCAGAATCGCTGTTTTTGTAGGCACAGTCTCGTTGTAGTGGCTAAAGAAGGCTTCGCGTATCCAGCCAAAATAATAGTAGATAGAAATAACCACCCCGAGAATGGCAACGCCAAGCAAACCGTAAAGGCCCGCCTGAAAGGCTGCAATAAACAGGAACAGCTTGCCGATAAAGCCACCAAGCGGAGGAATTCCGGCAAGAGAGCCCAGCCCAATGGCGAGGACTCCTCCGAGAAAAGGCTGCTCCTTAGCAAAATCCTGATAATGGCTGATTTGTTGATCTGTATCATCTGTACCCGCAGCGAATGTCATTACCGCAAATACCGCAAAAGAACCCAATAGGTAGGTGAACAGGTAGAACAAAACTGCTCCCTCTGCCCAGGCAACCCCCGAAGCCACCGCAATCACGCCGAGCAGAAGATAGCCTGCATGGGCGATCCCGGAAAGACCCATGAGCCGCTTCAGATTGCCCTGTACCACAGCAGCACAGTTGCCAAAGAGAATCGTCACAGCCGCGACGATTGACAAGACCGGCACGAGTAGTGCGCCCAAACCGGCAAAAGGCCCTTGCACTAACTGCAATAAAACAACAAATCCGGCAGCCTTCGATGCGACCGCTAAAAAGGAGGTCACTGGAGTTGGCGCACCTTGGTAGACGTCTGGCACCCAAATTTGGAAAGGCACGGCACCGATCTTGAAACAAATGCCTGCAACCACGAGCAGGGCACCCAAACGAACAAGGAGATTACCGTCATGCAGAGAAATAAATTCTGCCAAGGCGCTATACTGTAAAGAGTCCGAACTGGATGCTGCAAGAGCCGGATTTCCAGCCACCCCGTAGAGCAGGACGATACCAAAGAGAAGGATGGCCGAACTGAGGGCGCCCATGATGAGATATTTCAGACCCGCTTCGAGTGAGCCGACGCTATTACGACCATAAGCAACCAGAACATAAAAAGCCACGGTCACTGTCTCCAAGGCGACAAATAGCATAACGAAGTGCGCACTCTGCACGAGTAACATCATCCCCGCTGCAACTAAAAGAACAAGGTGATGAAACTCGGTACGGGCAAGCGGTTGTCGCTCCAGATAAATCCCGCCAAGATAGCTAACAAAAAGAGAACAAAGCAGGAAAAAGACACGCATGAACTGCGTCGTTCCACTTTGCTCAATCATTCCGCTGAAGAGCGGCTCGGCGCCGGTCGTTGCGGGCCCCGTAAAGCAGCCAATCAAGCAGACTGCGAGAATGAACAACTGCCCATAAAAGGCAACACGACCCACCTGTGCGCGAGCCGCCTTCGGGGAGGCCATCTCCACTGCGAGGAGCGAAAGTGCCAATAACGCGAGCAGGATCTCGGGCAAAATGGCCAACCATTGATTGGTCGCGGTATAACCGCGCAAAAACTCCGCTAATATTTCGTTCATTCGTGCACGTCCTCCATCTGCCCGGCATTCGTTTCGCCACGCACGGTTTGATCAAATACCGACACTTCGACCGCTTCCGGATAAAGATGAGTCAACTCTGCTGAGGCCGGACCGGACAATACACCGGGCAGGAGGCCAACAAATAGTAAAGACGCCAGAAGAAGTACCGCCGGCAGCTTTTCGTGATTTTGCAAATCGGTCACCGCATCACCGGTCCACCGCTCCCGAAAGGCTTCTGAGGGCGGACCGAAGAAAATAGATGCCACTGCACGCAAGCCGTAGATTGCCGAGAGGACAATCCCCAGCGCCGCCGGGGCGAGTAGCCATCGAGTGGCTGTATCCGCACCGAGAGAGACAAAAATGACAAATTCACCGACAAAATTACCGAAGCCGGGCAAGCCAATGCTGGCCATAGTCGCCGCGACAAAGAGCGCGCTGAGCAACGGGGCCTTGCTTGCCAGCCCGCCCATCTCATCCATATTGAAGGTGTTGCAGCGGTGATGAATACAAGTGGAGAGCATGAAAAGCAGCGCTACGGATAATCCGTGGGCAACCATCATGAGCACCGCCCCGCCCGCACCTATTGCCGAAAACGTGGCAATGCCAAGGAAAGCATAGCCCATGTGCATCACCGAACTGTAGCCGAGCATCATTTTCAGATCGCGCTGGGCGAGTGTTACCAAGCCGATGAGCAACAGATTGCCCAAGGCCATCCAGGCGATCCAGGGGAACCAGTTTGCCGCCCCGTCCGGAAGCAGCGGTGCTGCTATTTGGAGAAGCCCGTAGAGGCCGAATTTCTTCAACACACCGGCATGCAGCATGACTGCCCCGGTCGGTGCCATAGCATATGCTTTTGGAGCCCAGCTGTGCAGTGGAAAGATCGCCACTAGTATACCGAATCCAAAAAACAGTAAGGCAAAGATGTTTGATTGAACGACCTCACCAAGTGGTTGCCCGGCCAGATGCTCACGCAAGGCAGCCAGGGAGAACGATTCCGCCCCGCTGTTTGCGTAGAGAGCAATCAACCCGATAAGTGAAAGCAACGCGCCCAGAGTCAGGTAGACAGCCATCTCCATGGCGGCGGCACGACGGCCCGCGCCCCCCCAAATCCCGATCATGATAAAAGTGGGGATAAGGGCAAATTCGTGAAAGAAGTAGAAAAAGAAGATATCGATGGAAGCAAAGGTACCCATCAGGCCGGCTTGCATAATAAGGAGCAAGCCGAGGTAGAGGTGAGGACGCTCTGCCTTGGAATGCAGTGCATAGAGTCCGGCTGCTAGCCCGACCACCCCGGCGAGAAGAAACAGCGGTAGGGAAATGCCGTTTAGCCCGAGATGAAGAAATATCCCGACTGCACTCAACCCGGTATCAATCTTCGTTTCAAAGTTATAACCGCCAGCCAGTGCGGCATCAAAATTAGCAGCCAGTATGACTGCTGCAAGCAGAGCTATACCAAAGCCTGCTAGAGTGATCGAACGACGGAGCGAAGCCCCAAAGGATGCGCCAAAGAGCAGGGCCACCCCGGCCAGAAGAGGCGCGATGATCGATCCCAGCAAAAGTGTTGAATGGAGAAAATGCGTATCCATACGTTAACGAGTCAGAAGAGTAAGCCGGTGGCGACAATCCAGAAGGCCACTAGACCACCGAGAAACCAATATACATAGCTGTGAAGGCTGCCAACGTGCAGTTGCTTGGCACCCAGTCCAAAGAGCCCGACCAGACCGGCGCTCCCTCGGATGAGCACGCCTTTGAGCAAAAAGATATCGAAAAAAGAGAGCAGGTCGGCTAACCGTTGTTGGATCTTGGCGACATAAAAATTGTAGATTTCATCGAACCAAAGGCGCTTCTGGAGGAAGCCATAGACCGGGCCGGCCAGCTTTTCCAAGCGATCCTCGCGAGCGCCGGCACCATAAAAAAAGAAGGACACGGCCAGTCCGACCACCCAGGCCGCTGAACCAAAGAGTAACACGTTTTTATGGGCTGCTTTATAACCTTCCATATGATGCAGGTGATCCAGGTCGGCGAGGATCAGTCCCCCGAGCGTATCCGGCCACAGCCAGGTCATGCCACCGATGACCGAGAGGACAGCCAGAAGGACTAAGGGCACAGTCATGACCAACGGACTCTCTTTCGCATGCTCTGCAGCCTCCGACTTAGGCGACCCAAGAAAAGCGATCCAGAAGAGACGGCCCATATATCCAGCGGTTAAAAATGCGCCCCCACAGAGCAGGGTAAAGATCGCCGGATTCTCCAGACTGCCGGCAATCAGAATACCGTCCTTGGAATAAAAGCCGGAAAGCCCATAGACCCCGCAGAGAGCGAGCAAGCCGGTGAGGAAAGTCAATGCAGTGAGTGGCATACGCTTGAGCAGACCGCCCATCCGGAAAATGTCCTGCTCGTGGTGGCAACCGTGAATGACCGATCCGGCTCCAAGAAAAAGAAGCGCCTTAAAGAAGGCATGAGTGATCAGGTGAAAAAGCGCTATACCCGGATAGCCGAGACCAAAGGCCGCTGCCATGTAGCCGAGTTGCGAAAGAGTCGAATAAGCGAGAATCCGCTTAATGTCGTTCTGGGCATAAGCGCAAAAGCCCGCATAAACTGCAACGGCGGTGCCCAGCCAGGCGATGAACGTCAAAACATCCGGGGTAAAGAGGAAAGCTATGCGGATGAGGAAATAGACGCCTGCCGCGACCATTGTGGCCGCGTGGATCAACGCCGAGACTGGCGTCGGACCAGCCATTGCATCAGGCAACCAGACATGCAGTGGAAATTGCGCAGACTTGCCAATAAACCCGCAAAGCAAACAGCCTGCAACAAACCAGTTCAGCATTTCCGGATGGAGACCGGCGATGGCTCCCATCTCCGTCAGATTCGTCGTCCCGAATTGCCAGTAGGCATAGACAATACCGATAAGAAAACCTACATCCCCCACGCGGTTGACGATAAATGCTTTCTTCGAAGCCTCTTTCGCCGCATTGGTTTCCATGTAGTGACCAATCAACATGTAGGAGCTAAAGCCGACCAACTCCCAGAAAATGAAAAGCATGATCAGGTTGTCTGCCAGAACAATGCCAAGCATGGAAAACATGAAGATGGAGAGCCCTCCAAAAAAACGTGCACGGGCTTTATCTGTCTTCATATAGCCGAGACTGAAGACGTGAATCAGGAAGCCGACAAAGGCGACCATGAGAAGCATGGTGGCGGCGACTCCATCAAAAAGAAAACCGAGATCGATCTGCAATTGCCCGACCTTTAACCAGGAAAAACTGACTGCCGCAGTTTCTCCCTGAGCACCACTCCAGGCAATCCAGGAGAAGCCGGCGATAACCGCGGCAGCCCCAACCGATAAGTAGGAGGCCAACACGCCCTGACGTCGCAGAAAAAGACCAATAACTGCCGCGGAGACAAGAGGAGCGAAGAGGACAACAAGGAGAGATTGCGCGACGTTCATAGAGCTAGCGGCTTAAAGAATTCAACTCGTTGACCAGTACCGTCTGACGCCTCCGATACAGCGCGACAATAATAGCCAGACCGACCGCGACCTCCGCAGCCGCTACGGTAATGATGAAAAAGACGAACAGATTGCCGTCCATCGTGTTATTGTAGCGGGAAAAGGCCACCAGTGCGAGATTCACCGCATTGAGCATCAATTCCAGAGACATATAAATGACCAGTGTGTTCTTGCGCAGGAGTACCCCGAGCAGGCCGATAGCAAAAAGCCACCCGGCAACCAAAAGGAAAGCATTGATTCCGACAGTCATGAATTAGAGGGCTCCGGGGCTTGCCCCTCTGTGGGCGCATCATCATCCGTTCCCAAGTCCGGCTTCTTACTCACCACAATGACACCGATCATGCCAGCCAATAAGAGAAAACCGGCCACTTGAAAGGGCAGCATGTATTTGGAAAAAAGACTGTAGCCAAAGGATTTCATCGCAGTGGAAAATTCAAAGCCACCGTTCGCACCGACCGGGTTGTCCACCACCGCGCTAAGGCCTGGCTCCGGCAAATGGCTACCACCCCCAAAAGCGGCAGCAACCAGAACTGCAAGGAGAGCAAAGCCCACGATAGAAGCGGCCAGAGAGATTCGGTCTTTCAAGTATCCACCGCCCTCACCTTTCTCCACATTGAGTAACATGATGATGAAAAGAAAAAGCACCATCACCGCACCAGCGTAAACCAGCACCTGTAGGACCGCTATGAAATAGGCTTCCAAAAGAACAAAGAGCGCCGCTGTACCGACAAAGGAAAGTATCATACACAAAGCCCCATTCACCGCGTTGGGGCTCAATACCATAAGCAGCGCTGTGACTAGCGTGATGGCTGAAAATACATAAAAGAGAACGTCGAGCATGGAGTCGGTGGCCGGTTGTTGGTTCGTGGAGAGTCGCTAACTTATGCAAGATCTATGGCTTGCTCTGGAAATGTCATTCCTAATTTTACTCTTCTCGCACTAGTGCGCCTCATTGCCCCGCTCTTCTGCAGCTTTTTTCTTATCCCATTTAAGGTGGGCGTCCGGAAGCGTGCCGCCAAGCGCATACAGCTTCTCCTTGTTGTTCACCATTTCGTCGCGACTGTAACCGGATACCGAAAAAATATCCTGCAGAAAGATGGCCTCTTCCGGGCATACTTCCTGGCAATAACCACAATAAATGCAGCGCAACATATTAATATCAAATTCCTGAGGCGCCTTTTCCACATGCGCGCGATCGGGTTCCGCATCAGCGTCAATCGAGCCAGGTGTGATGCGAATTGCCTTGGGCGGACAGACAAATTCACACAACTGACAGGAGACACATTTTTCCCGTCCATTGGGATCTTTCACCAGCGTGGGCACACCACGATAATTATTAGGTATGACAGGGCGCTCGTCCGGATATTCCAGAGTGACCGGTTTCTTTAGCATATTGCCAAAGGTCGTCTTTAAGCCGGAGGCGATCTGAGGGATGAACGTCTTTTCCGCCATTGTCAGCGGTTTGCGTTCCATTACTTTAGTTGTAGCCATAAATAACCGAGTTAGAGGATTAAAGCGTGTCGAGTAATGCGATCAACAGGGTGTTGAAAACAAGGTTTGCGATTGCCAAGGGCAAGAGCGCGTTCCAACCCAAAGACATTACCTGATCGTATCGGAAGCGCGGCAAACTCCAGCGCATCCAGATAAAAAAGAAGACCATAAAGGCGACCTTGCCCATAAAGACGGCAATTGAAAGCAGCGTACCGATCCAACCGGCACCCCAGGGATCCGCCAGGAAAGGCAGGAAGTTCCAGCCCCCT
>DKOA01000034.1 GCA_002469895.1 Opitutia bacterium UBA7374 | reverse complement strand
GTCGGGTGTTTGCAGGGTAGTGGCAGTGAGCACATTCAAAGGCATGGCCCCGGCTGCCTGGATCGCCCGATTGTCCGCCTGCATACCGGAACATCCGGAACTGTCCGATCCGGATATTGTGAGTACGTAGGCAACGGGATTCATCGAAGACTTAGTAAACCGGCATCGCCGGATCTACCTGTTGCGCCCAAGCCAGAATGCCCCCCTGAAGATTTTTCAGCTTCTTGAATCCGTAATGCGCCTGCATTGCCTCGGCTGCCTGCAAGCTGCGCACGCCTGCTTTGCAGTAAACGTAGGTCGGTTTTTCCGTATCCAGACCGAGGGATGAAAAGTCGGCTGTGCCCGATAGGATCTGTCCCAGCGGCAAGTGAGCACCGGGCAGCCCGCAAATCGCCCGCTCCCAATCCTCGCGCACATCGAGTAGTTGATAGTCCGAAGAATCCGCCTGCAGTTGCCGCGGTTCCACTTCTACAATTCCACAGACGGCATCCTCCGCCATACTCGAATCACAGTTGTACTCGATCCACTCCAGTGGACGTGCTTTCGCCTGCTCCGCATCCCGCTCAAACGTAATGGTTTCGTGCCGCATCGAAAGCGCATCCAAAAGTAGCAACCTTCCGGAAAGCGGCTCACCGATTTCTGCGAGCAACTTCAATGCCTCCGTCGCCTGATAGAGTCCGACCAAGCCGGGCAAGACACCAACCACGCCGACCTCCGCGCAACTCGGCGCATCCTCCGGGTTGGGTGGCTCGGGAAAGAGGCAGCGATAAGTCGGCCCACCTTGGAAGTTGAAGACACTGACCTGCCCCGAAAAGGTTTGGATCGCCCCATGCACCAGTGGCTTGCCCGCCAAAACGCAGGCATCATTGACCAGATAACGCGTCGGGAAATTGTCTGAGCCATCAATGACAAGATCATAGGCAGTGATTCGCTCCATCGCATTGTCAACCGACAGTCGTTCCTCGTAGGCGATACAGTCCACATTTGGATTTTGTTCCCGCAACTTCTCTGCCGCGACTGCAGCTTTACTACGCCCAATGTCGTCGGCAGTGTAAAGAACCTGCCGCTGAAGATTGGAAAGATCCACCGTATCGCCGTCGATAATACCGATGCGCCCAACACCGGCGGCTGCCAGATAGAGCAGTACGGGACAACCAAGCCCACCGGCCCCAATGACCAGTACACCGGATTGCTTGAGCTTGCTTTGCGCGTCCGGCCCAAAGCCCGGCAAACTTAAATGCCGCTGGTAGCGAAGCATTTCATCCTGACTAAGTCCCTGCATAAATCGATGCCTCCTTGTTTTGCCCGCTTGCCGATGTTGCCCACCGGCTCCCGTCGTAAGTCGGGTCCCAGTCCTTCCAAACCACTTCATAGCCGGCCGAACGCAGGACCTCGGCAAACTCTGCCGGACTGCGCTCATCGGAAATTTCAAATTGTTCCAAAGTCTGCGGATCCACCGTATAGCCACCCGGATTGGTCTTTGAACCGGCGCTCATCGTTGTAATGCCAAGCTTGCAGACATGATCCCGAAAGGCCGGATGCTCCCGGGTGGACAGGGACAACTCAACTTCCTGGCTGAATAAACGGAAGGCACAGATCACTTGCACGAGATCCCGATCCGACATCGTCGAGACCGGTTCAAAGCCGCCCTCATTCGGTCGAATCCGCGGAAAGGAAAGACTGTAGCGGGTTTGCCAGAAATGCCGCTCCATGTAGCCCAGGTGACTCGCCAGCATAAAGGAATCGGTGCGCCAGTCATCCAATCCATAGAGCGCACCCAAGCCAATCTTCTTCAAGCCTGCGCGACCCAATCGCTCCGGTGTCTCCAGACGATAATCAAAATCCCGCTTCATCCCCTTCAGGTGGTACTTTGCGTAGGCCTCCCGGTTGTAGGTTTCCTGATAGACCAGTACGGAACTTAAACCCGAATCAAGTAATTGCTCATAGTCCGGCTGGTCGAGCGGCTGCACCTCCATGGAGAGGCTGGAGAAACGATCACGGGCCAAGTCGAATGCCCGTTTCAGGTACGGCACCCCGACACGCAGATTGGCCTCTCCGGTAACAAAGAGCACATGGTCCATGCCCAGCGCTTTGACCGCATCCAACTCCTTGTCGATCTCCTGATCATTGAGAATTTTCCGGGGGATCTTATTATCCGCACTGAAGCCGCAATAAGTACAAATATTACTGCACACGTTGGACAAATAAACCGGTGCGTACATTTGCATGGTCGATCCGAATCGAGCCAGTGTGCGGGCACGGCTCAATGCCGCCATTGTCTCGAGGTGCCCACTTGCCGCCGGAGAAATCAACGCCTTGAAATCTTCCAGATCCAAGTGGCCCGCCGGTCGCGAGAGTGCCCGCTCCACATCGGCCGATGTCTTCTCCAGAATGGAGGCCTTCGTCCCCTCCCAGGAGAGTGCATCGAGAATCTCAGAAAAACCACCCATCGTTTATGCCTCCTCGAGGAAAGCCGTTAAAGGAGACGAGGCCACCGCCTCGGCAGAACGCCTGCCCTGCCCCGATTCAAAGGCCATCCTTCCGCATTCGACTGCCATTTTAAATGCCTTTGCCATCGCCACCGGATCGCCCGCTGTGGCAATCGCCGTATTGACCAGCACCGCATCGGCCCCGATCTCCATCGCATCGGCTGCGTGTGAGGGCAGTCCAAGGCCCGCATCAACCACCACCGGAACGGAACTTTGCGCCACAATGATTTCAATAAAGCGTCGCGCCGCCAGCCCTTCATTCGTTCCGATGGGAGCGGCCAAGGGCATCACTGCCGCCACCCCAACATCCTCCAGGCGCTTACAAAGCACCGGATCGGCATGAACATAAGGCAACACGATAAAGCCGGCTTTGACCAATTCCCTGGCGGCCTCCAGCGTTTCTACCGGATCGGGCATTAAGTATTTTGGATCGGGATGAATCTCCAGTTTCAGCCAGTCCGTCTGCAAAGCCTCACGAGCTAATTCCGCGGCAAAGACCGCTTCCTTGGCATCCCGCACCCCCGAAGTATTGGGCAGCAAGGAATACGCATCCGTCTCCAGATACTCCAGAATCCCGTCTGCCGCACCGTCCGTCCGCACCCGGCGCATCGCCATGGTTACGAGTTGGCTACCGCTTGCTCGAAGGCTATCGCGCATGAGCGAACCGGAGGCGAATTTACCCGTGCCAACAAAGAGCCTCGAATCAAATGTTTTTCCGGCGATGGTCAGTGCTTCCGTCTTCATATTTCGCAGAGGTTCATTCCTTTGGTTTGTTCCCAGGCAATCGCCAGGGATTGGTAATTCTCGATGATCTTATTTGGCTCGTCGCAAACAACGGACGAACAAACCGCCACGCCATTGGGCCTGAGCGCGGAAACCGATGCCAGATCTTCCAGACCGATCCCACCGATCGCATAGCTCGGCAAGTCTCCCAATTCCAGCAGGATCGCTTGCCAATCCTCCACCCTGAGCAGATCAGCCAGGCACTCTTTAGTCCTGGTAAAACGATACGGCCCGACGCCCACATAATCCAAGACGCCACAACTCACTGCCAGTTTGGCATCTTCCAAACAATTAACCGTACCACCGATGAGGAAACCCGAACCGGCCAGTTTTCGGGCAGACACCCAAGGCAGATCCTTCTTCCCCAAGTGCACCCCATCGGCCCCGGCTTCCAATGCGGCTTCGATGTCGTCATTGACGATCAAGAGACAATCGGCTTCACGACAGACCGGTAGGCAATCGCGAACGACGTTCACGATCTCCGGAGTATGCGCCTGCTTCATTCGCAATTGAATCATCTTTGCACCAGCCTCGCACAGTGCGCGTGCTTGCTCCGCATGGCTTCGAGCGAGACCATCGGTCGTAAGGCATTGAATCGACGGAAGTCTCATGCTGCGACCCTCCCGAACTGAGCCAGTACTTTCACCGGATCGGCCGACTGCCAGAGGGCACCGTGCAGAACCACACCATCAAAGCCCAGCTCCAGTGCCTCTTCAAAATTATTTATATCCAAACCACCCAGGGCGTAGACGTTTGCCGAATGCTCATTCGATAAAACAGAGCGCAAGGCGGCGAACGATTCATCCGGCGCGTAACCCGGCTTCGAGATGGAGGGAAAGACCGGACTGAGGAAGACATAGTCCATCCCTTGGCAAGCATCTTCCAGTCCGCTCAAGGTATGCAGCGAACGGGAGACCGCGGCCGGGGCCGTCGGCTTCGTCAAAATCACACCAGCACCCTCTTTATGGTGCCGGCCCACGGGAAAGGTATCGGCCAACTCGTGATGCTGATGGATGGAGATGCGCGATTGCAGATCCCCGGGCAATTGGCCAATAAACCCGGCTGTTTGATCCGCGGTCCAACCCGGCTTGCGCAAATGATAGCGACGCAAACCATTCTCAAAAAGACGAACAACGCAGGCAGCTTCATCCGCATAATCCGACTCTGGAGATACTGCTAATAGATTCATAACTCAGCCACCTTGTGTGGCTTGGATGACTAAGACGGCATCGCCCTCCGACAATTCACGTTCGCCCCACTCCCGGGTCGGCACAACCGATTGGTTAACCGCCACCGCGACACCCTTGCGGGAAGACAGAGCCAACTCGTCGAGAAGACTGCCGAGTCGGCCACCATCCGGAAACTCCCGATCCTCTCCGTTGACGCTTAGCTTCATGACTTGGTTTCCGCGAGATAGACTTCTCCACCCTTATCCTTAAATTCGGCAGCCTTTTCCTGCATACCGGCTTCCAGTGCAGCGGCCTCATCCATTCCACGCTCGGCGGCGTATTTACGGACATCTTCAGTGATCTTCATCGAGCAGAAATTAGGGCCGCACATAGAGCAGAAGTGCGCCGTCTTTGCCGCGTCGGCGGGCAAGGTCTCATCGTGGAAGGATTGTGCCTTCTCCGGATCGAGCGAGAGATTAAACTGATCTTCCCAGCGGAACTCGAAGCGAGCCTTGGAAAGTGCGTTATCCCGCACTTGCGCCGCCGGATGACCTTTCGCTAAATCAGCCGCGTGAGCCGCAATCTTGTAGGTGATCACACCCTCCCGAACATCATCGCGATTGGGCAAGCCCAGGTGTTCCTTCGGCGTGACATAACAGAGCATGGCACAACCGTACCAACCGATTAGAGCCGCACCGATGCCACTGGTAATATGGTCGTAGCCGGGAGCAACATCTGTGGTCAAGGGCCCGAGCGTGTAAAACGGCGCCTCATCGCACCACTCCAGTTGCTTCTCCATATTTTCCTGAATCATGTGCATCGGCACATGACCGGGACCCTCGTTCATCACCTGAACACCAAACTCCCACGCCCGACGGGTTAACTCGCCTTGCGTTTTTAATTCAGCAAACTGGGCCGCGTCATTGGCATCCGCAATCGAACCGGGACGCAATCCATCTCCAATCGAAAAGGAAATGTCATAGGCCGCCATAATTTCGCAAATAGCATCCCAGTGCGAGTAGAGGAAATTCTCCTTGTGGTGGGCGAGGCACCATTTCGCCATGATCGAGCCACCACGACTGACGATACCGGTCATGCGTTTCGCCGTCAGCGGTACGTAAGGCAACAAGACAGCTGCGTGGATCGTAAAGTAATCCACACCCTGTTCCGCCTGTTCAATCAAAGTGTCACGAAAGATCTCCCAGGTCAGGTCCTCTGCCTTGCCGTTGACCTTTTCCAGCGCCTGATAAATCGGCACAGTGCCGACCGGAACCGGGCAGTTACGCATGATCCACTCACGCGTCTGGTGGATATTCTTACCCGTCGATAAATCCATCAAGGTGTCCCCACCCCACTTAACTGACCAACGCATCTTCTCGACTTCCTCCTCGATCGAAGAAGCCACCGCAGAGTTGCCGATATTGGTATTTATCTTCACCAGAAAATTACGGCCGATAATCATCGGCTC
>DKOA01000031.1 GCA_002469895.1 Opitutia bacterium UBA7374 | reverse complement strand
GCGTTAAAGCGATTCTCCGTTTGATTGGCAAATCTCTCCATACCACTTGGCCGACTCTTTAAGCGTTCTTTTTTGCGTTGTATAATCGACGTGAACAATTCCAAAGCGTTCACGATATCCCTCCGGCCATTCAAAGTTATCCAAAAGCGACCAGAGAAAGTAACCGTCGAGCGGATAACCTTCTTCAGCGGCCCTTTTATACTGACGCAGATAGGCACGAACAAAGTCGATGCGTGCATAATCACCTATTCTACCCTCGGCATCCACCCAGTCATTGGAAGACATTCCATTTTCTGTAATATAAATGGGTTTCCCATAGCGCTCGCTAAAAAAGCGTGGCCCCCAGTAGAGTATTTCCGGTGTCACTGGCCATTTGAAAGCAGTCAGTGGAGATCCCTGCGGCATGGGCACCTCCTCCCAACCGAATGCATTATCAGCGGCACGCACTTGCCAACCACTGTACAGGTTTATACCGCAAAAATCCAACGGTTGATGGATTAGTTGCATGTCTTCTTCGGTGTACTTGGGCACATCCGAACCAAAAGCCATAAGTCCCTGCTCGGGGTAGTTCCCGAGGAATAAAGGATCGGTATACCAACTAATATTCCAAGTGGGTTCCTGACTGACACTCCAGCTGTTCGTCCCGCCAGGATTATTAGGACCCCGACCAGGGACATAAAACGTAGCTTTACGGGCCGCTGCGATGTCCGCTTCCGTCTCATTTTCAGGAAATGCCACCGTGCCCGTCGGTGCCGCACCAACCAATCCGTCCGGACAACCCGCCCGAATAGCTTGCACAGATCGACCATGAGCCAGCAATGAATGATGAATTGCCTGCAATACATCCGACAGCCCGTAACGCAAACCGGGCGCCTTGGCACCGGTGCAATAGCCATGACCGATGAATACCTGTGGTTCATTTTGGGTAAACCAATGCTTGACCCGATCCCCCAACTTTTCACTGACGACCGCTGCATATTCGGCGAACCAATTCTGTATATCCGGATTCATCCAACCGCCTTTGAGGTGTAATGCTTGCGGAAGATCCCAATGAAAAAGCGTTATGTACGGAGTGACTCCCTTGTCCAGTAACTCGTCCACCAGCTGACTGTAAAAATCCAGCCCTTTGGTATTAATTGCTCCCACTCCATCAGGCATAATTCGGCCCCAACTTGTTGAAAAACGGTACGCTCTAAGACCAATCTCCGACATGATCGCGACATCTTCCGGATAGCGATGATAATGGTCGCAGGCAATGTCACCTGAAGAACCATCGGCAATGCGTCCCTCTTCTCGACAGAATACATCCCATATATTCTCGCCTTTCCCATCCTCATAGGCTGCCCCTTCTATTTGATAGGATGCAGTTGCTGCGCCCCACATGAAGTTTTTCTTAAATGACATTTGGTGAAGGTGTAACCGCCATAATGTCAGTCAATAAATAAAGCACAGACACTCACATAAGGAAAGTACTATAAGTCATCCCGGGAACAAATATCCCCATTTGCATGCCCCCAATGGTTGATTGTGGAAGGCACCCTTTTTTCCCTGAAACGATCGAATGTGAATCGGGGAAATTCATCTTGAGGATAGCATAACTAAACAACGGTCACTTAAAAGTTCATCAACTCCATAACGATCAGTGCGACCATAACTATAGAAAAAATAAGCAGTGTGCTGAGTGCTATCCAATAGGTCTCGGATACATTCTTTCGCCGCCTTTTAAATTTTCGCCTTACGATGGTCATTCCAATGATTCTCTACATTGAAAACATCCAAGTATACACACCTGTATTAAATTCAGCCGACTCAATACTTACCTCTTGTATGAGCTCTCCATCAACAAAGGTCTGACTCGTAAACGGAATCGCTACACCAGAGATTATTTTAAAATCGGACTGCAGGGTTCGCCTCAAAGATCCATCTACAGTACTCTCCGTCTCCTCAAATATCTGATAGCCCTGGGCATTGATGCCAAACAAGACCACTTGCCCGTTTGGGAGAGAGACCCGGAGCTTATGAACGGATTTCCCATCGATCAGTTCGGTGGCCAGATATGCCATCACTTTGCCCGGTAATCTGGGATAGAGCAAGTGACTGCCGAAACAAGCATCCCGAATAAAATCAATCGATTGCTCCGTGGACAATTCTTTCGGATCAGGCGATTCAAATGTAAACCACTCCCAGGCAGTGGTGCCATTATAAGCCTGTATGATTTCATGGTCTTCCGGCAGGTAGAGGATCGTTTTATTAAGATCCGGCTTTTTTCGGTAGTTTTTAAATTGTAGGGTTTCGCCACTGTTTAAACGAATGGATCCCTTGATCAGCAAGGTATCCGTATTCCCCCAATTTACTTTCCCACCTAATGATTTCTCATAATAAGCGTGCAGTATTTTTTGCAAACCCGTATCCAGACCGGAAGTGTCTAACGGCTCGGGCGGTAGCTCCTTCTGGGCAGCGATCGCGAGGAGAGACTGCCCCAATTGAAAGGCTACCTGCGTTTCCGCTGAAACGAACGGTAGCCCAACAAATAAAATTAAAAGGTTAGATCGAAATAAGTGCAATGTAGGCACTATTTTAAAGTGTCCATACGAGAAAGAGACAAACAGAAAATCCAGCAGGAAGCGCTCGAACAAAACTGAAAAGAGAAGATGCACGAAGTCCCTAGAAAAAGAATCGCGCAGACCTGTAGATCGGACATACGGAAGTCCGAAAAAATGGTGGTGGGAGCCGGATTCGAACCAGCGAACTCATACGAGAACAGATTTACAGTCTGCGTGCTTTAACCACTTGCATATCCCACCATAAGAAGAAAGCGCGAAAGCGTAGGCGCTACCCGCTGCTTGCCAAGTTATTTTTTTGCATTTCCGCCCAATAGGCTAACGGCCAACGGCTGAACCGGCCGCAGGACTGAAAAGTTCGGCCACTTGGTTGAAATAAGCATCCACATATTCGCTCAACCCAAGATAGTAAAGAATCGCGGCAAGAGCGAGCATCGGGCCAAAGGGAACCTGCCCGGCGGCATCGAGTCGTTCCTCCACATCCGATACATTTTTCTTTAAGGCGCTTCGTATACGCAGAGCGAGAATCCACGGGAGTAGGACGAATGTCCCGATGAGGGCGCCGCCAAACATGGCAAAGACAGCGCCCTGCCAGCCGCAGAAAGCCCCAATGCAGCCGATAAACTTGACATCTCCCTCTCCCATTGCGGGCTTACGAAAAATCACTTCACCAAGCACAGCGATCCAATAGACGAGGCCAGAACCGACAAAGGCTCCGAGAACCGCTACCAAACCTGACTCGATTGAAGCAAGTAACGGAATCGAGCTCTCGACTGAGTGCAGCACCGGAAAGAGGCAAGCAAGCAGTACCCCAATTACCATCCCGCCGATAGAGAAACGGTCGGGTATGATCATGTGGTCGAGGTCGATAAAAGTCGCACACAGGAGGATGGCACAAAAAAGCATGCCAAGGAGTGCCGGCACGGGGTCAAACTGCAGCCAGCAGGCGGCAAAAAGGAGTGCCGTAATCAACTCAACCAAAGGATAACGGATACTGAACTTTAGCTCACAGCAAGCAGCCCGCCCCTGCAGCAAGATCCAGCTGATAATCGGAATATTCCGGTAGAAGGGTATCGGCTGCCCACAGGCGCAGGCGGACCCGGGCGCAATAACGGAGCGATTTTCCGGGATTCGGTAAATACAGACGTTGAGAAAACTGCCAACGACTGCACCAATGACAAATGCGAAGAGGGTAAAGATCCAGGGGGCATTGGATTCGACAATTTGGTAGGCTTCGATCATAGTAGGCGGGGTGGTTGTCTCAGAGCATGCAGAGCGGCACTCATCATCGGGCGGGTGCCCACTGCCTCATGTGACCAAAGCTCGAGTGAACGGGCCCCCTGATGCACCAGCATAGAAAGTCCATTGGCTACGGAGCGGTTCTCGCCAGACGCTTGGCGCAAAAGAGTGGTTGCCGGTGGATTGTAGATCATATCGTAGACTTTCCAGCTTGGCGGTAAGACTGCGGTCTCAAAGGGAGACGGGTCATTCGGCTTGAGACCGAGCGCAGTGGCATTGATCAGAACGCCGGTCTCCGGCAGATCGGTTGGTGGTTCGGCCAAAGCAAAACTCTCAACCTTTTTAGCCAACCCGCCCGGCAAATCTTCCAGAACAGACAAGACTTCTGCCAGTCGTTCAATACTGCGATTGCCCAGATACAGTCGTTCACAACCGCAGAGAAGGCATTGAACCGCAGCCGCGCGGGCCGCCCCGCCCGCCCCGATGAGCAGAACCGAAGCGCCCTCCAGGGAGAACCCTAAATCCTCTTCCAGCCCACGCTCCAAACCGTAGCCGTCGGTATTGAAGCCATCGTATCCCAGTTCGTCCCAGACCAGAGTATTGACTGCCCCCATCCGCTCTCCATCGGCTGATATGCCCTGAATGCAATCCAGAGCTATGACCTTGTGGGGGACGGTTAAATTCAGTCCAAGAAAGTTCTTCCGATGAAAGAGCGGAAGTGCATCCGGTAATTCCTCAGGAGCGATCTCGAACCGGTAGTAAGCCCAATCCTTAAAACGGGAATTTTTCTCCTGCAGGGCTTTGATCGCCGCATTCTGCATGACCGGGCTGATCGAGTGCGCGATCGGTTGCCCTAGAACAGCCAGCGATGTGCCCGGAAAGTCTTTTTCCTGCAAATCCCGGAGCGTGTATGTAAATTCAGTGATCATCTAGGTAAACAGGTGCTCATTCCCATAGGCTGTATTTAAGACTCCCTATCAAACAATGCCAAGCCTCTGAAATTCTTTTCTGGCGACAGACCACAGCCGTGTAAGACCGCTACACATCGCGATTTCCATAGAGCGCCGTACCGACACGAATTTGCGTAGAACCCTCGGCGATGGCCGCCTCCAAGTCTCCGGTCATCCCCATGGAAAGAACCGGTAACGGATGCGCGAAGCGCTCTTCCAATTCCCCCCGCAGGATGCGTAAGGCACGGAAAGCGCGTCTGGCCGAATCGGGGTCTTCATCCAATGGCGCGATAGTCATTAAACCCTCCAAGCGAAGGTGTTCCGCTTGGAGGGCGGATTCCATCGCCTCGGCTATTTGGGGCGCGAGAAAACCATACTTACGAGGATCCTCCCCGGAATTACACTGCAATAGAATGGGCATCGTCTGACCCAACTCTCCACTCAACCGATCAATCCGCTGTAATAGCTTCATTGAATCGACCGACTGTATACGATCGAAAACTGCTACAGCATCTTTTACTTTATTGGATTGTAGATGGCCGATTAGCTCCCAGCGCAGTCCGCCGCTATCCTCTGCTTTTTTTTCCTGAGCTTCCTGCACACGGTTCTCACCAACTGCGGTCAGTCCCGCTTCAGCAGCAAAGCAAACAGCGTCCACCGGATGATTCTTCGTCACCGGGAGCAGCTCCACCGCCTGCGGATCTCGACCCGCTTCGATGCACGCTTGCTCGATCCGCTGACGGATGAGGCGTAGATTCTCTTGAAATTGAATATGACCGATCATAAGACCAACTTTTGCGGAAGTTACTATTAGAATATCTTTTAAAGCATTGAATCGATGAAAAAGATGAATAAGTAAACAGTATGCATGTGGAAAACTTTAAGACCTTTTCAGATCTCGTTGAAAGCGAGAGTTTTTCCCGCGCTGCAAAACTGAATGGCATCACCCAATCTGCGGTCAGTCAGCAGTTGCGAGCGATGGAAAAGCACTTCGGAATCCTCATTGTCGATCGCCGGCAAAAGCAATTCCGCCTCACCCCGGAAGGTCAGCGGCTGCAGCAGGCAGCTCACCAAATCCTCCATCTCTACGATGGGTTAAACAGTGAATTGCAGGAAATGAAGCGGGTCGTTAGCGGCACTTTGCACATTTCTACCGTCTACAGTATCGGGCTACACGAATTGCCCCCGTATTTAAAGGCATTCATGACCGAATATCCGGAGGTCAATGTTCGCGTCGAATATCGACGTGCCGATAAAGTCTACGAGGACGTACTCTCCAATTCAATTGACTTTGGTCTGGTGGCTTATCCACAAAAACAAAGAGAGTTGGAAATCCTTCCTTTCCATACCGATACTCTGGTACTGGTGGTCAACCCCGAACATCCCTTGGCCACAGTAAAGCAAGTAGCTTTAGAGGAATTAAAATCGCAGAAATTCATCGGCTTTGAGCCGGACATTCCCACCCGCCGAGCTACCGATGAAATTTTTGCCGAAGCCGGCATTGAAATCGAACCCGTCATGGAATTTGACAATGTAGAGACGGTAAAACGGGCGGTCGAAATCAACGCGGGAATTGCCATCATCCCACAAGCGACCGTCACCCGTGAGGCCTCACAGGGACACTTAAAAATCATTCCAATTGAGAATGGAACCTACACCCGCCCGCTCGCACTAATTCTGCGAAAAGGGCGGATACAAACCCCGGCCATGAAAAAAATCGTCGAAATCCTGACCGAAAAAAATCTGAATAAAGAAGCCACCCGCACTGATTAAAAGCGGTTCGCCGCTGACCCACACAAGCGGCCATGACAACAATGAAGAAACGCCTTCTCCTCCTAATCGCATTTTTAACTGCCCATCTATTCGTTAACGCAGCCGAACCGGCAGACGCAGAACAAACCTTGCCAGACGGCATTGAGCATCTCCGTACTCTGGATGGGATCGAAGAATACCGCCTAGAAAGCAACGGTCTTCGAATCCTCCTCTACCCGAACGAAGGACTCCCCGTAGCGAGTGTCATGGTCACCTATTTAGTGGGTTCCCGTAACGAAGCAACTGGGACGACGGGAGCCACTCACATTTTGGAGCACATGATGTTCAAAGGAACACCGAGCAATAACAAAGATAACGGAGGCGACTACTCCAGCCAAATGGAACGCATCGGTGCGCGTTCCAATGCCACCACCTATTTCGACCGGACGAACTACTATGCAGTCCTGCCATCTGCCGATGTGCCACTGGCTATCCGCCTAGAGGCCGACCGCATGCGCAATCTGCGCATTGATCCCCAAGATCTCGCCTCCGAAATGACGGTGGTTCGCAATGAATATGAACGGGGCGAGAATAATCCGGTGCGCACTCTAATCAAAGAAATCTACGCAGCGGCCTTTCATGCCCACCCCTACGGAGATCCCACGATTGGTTGGCTCAGTGACATTGAAAACACCTCACCAGAGAAGTTGCGCCGCTTTTATGACACCTACTACTGGCCGGAAAATACCTACCTATCCATCATTGGTGGCTTTGATCGGCAGGAGACACTGCAGGCTGTCATCGATCACTATGCACCTTTGCCCAACTCAGCAAAACCGCTGCCTGTGATGGACACGAAGGAACCTGAGCAACTCGGCGCACGCCGACTGGTCATTGAACGTGCCGGACAGATTGGCGTCGTGACCATCGCCTACAAAGTACCCGAAGGCACCCACAAAGACTGGGCCGCTTTGTCCTTACTTCAGCAACTCATCGGTGCGGACAAGACCGGACGCCTCTATCGCGCACTGGAAGACAATGGAAAGGCCGGTGCCACCTTTACCTTTGCCCCACGACTAAGGGATCCCGGCCTATTCTTTTTCGCCGCCTACCTCACCCCGCAGGCGACCCATGAGGAGGCAGAAAGCATCATGCTGGAAGAGATCGCCAAAGTCGTGAAGCAGGGCATCAGCGAGGAAGAACTTGCCCGCGCCAAGTCCGTCATCCGTGCTGAAACGATCTACCAGCGAGACGGCCCTTATGCGATCGCCAGCCAAATCAATGAAGCGATCGCCATGGGCGACTGGTCCAGTTACATACAACTACCCAAAGAAATTGACCAAGTGACCACAGCTGAGGTCCAGCAAATCGCGGCCAAATACTTTGTTCGCAAGCAAAGCACAACTGGATGGTTCGTTCCTCAAAACAATACGGTTGCCACGCTGCAAAGTCGCTCACCCTACGGCCCAAACTACCTTAAACAACCCGATGAAAGCGCCGCCACCGGATTGTTACCGGCAACTGCTTCGATAGAAGCACTGCCAGAAGAGCCATCAACGACGACCGAAACAAACTTTGCCGATTCCATGCGAACTGCCCAAGTCG
>DKOA01000048.1:1862-4612 GCA_002469895.1 Opitutia bacterium UBA7374 | reverse complement strand
TTGTGCCGGAGCTGCAGCAGCATCTTTTGCCGCCTGTTTTTCTTTCTCTATAGTTTCTGCGCTTCTTACAATGGCTCCCTTCGGTAATACCGGGCCCTTTGGCTTTTCCGGTGCCGGCGTGTCCAAAGTAGCCGAAGCTTCTTCTTTTACCGGTGCATCCTTCGGCTTTAGCTCTTCAATCAGCGATTCCGCTGTAATATTATCAATCGTGCTTGAAACGCTCTTCACGGCATAACCACGGCTCTGGAGGACTTCCAGCATTGCCTTGTTTTCCATGCCTATTTCCTTGGCCAGCTGGTGGATGCGGATGCTCATTCAGTCAGTATTCGTAAATTGTACGGTCGGGTAAAAAATTCCAGAAGAGTTAACTGTAGTTCTAGCCGTTCGCTTGCCGGTACGCCTGTACCTTTGTGATAATATCCTGAGACTGCTCTTCAGTGAACCCGGCATCCACCAGATCACCAGCGGCAACCCCCTCAAAAGCATCCGGGCTAATCAAACCGATACCTACCAGTTGCTCAGCTACGGCCGAATCAATCCCCGGAATCATAGTAAAGCCCTGCACTGCCTGGGCGATCTTTTGGTCAAAGCCAACGGCCTCCATCTCCTCTTTGGCAATATCCAGTTTCCAGCCAACTAGGCGGGATGTCAGCTTGGCATTAAATCCGCGGCGGCCAATAGCCACCGACAAGTCATCTTCCGCCACTTCAAAATGGATGCGCCGCTCGGCTTCATTCAAGCGGATGTTCTTCGGTACTGCCGGGCGAAGCGCCTCTTCCAGCATCTGCGCAGGATCTTGGAAATAACGGACAATATCGATTTTCTCTCCACCCAATTCACGCACGATTGTCTTTACACGAGCACCACGCGCGCCCACGCACGCACCCACGGGGTCTACCTTTGGGTCTTTGCTGTTGACCGCCACTTTAGTACGGTAACCGGCCTCTCGTGCCATGGATTCTAAAGTCACCGTACCATCCGCAATTTCCGTCACTTCCAGTTCGAAGAGTCGGCGAACGAAATTGATATTTGAGCGAGATAAAATAACATCCGGACCACGATTGGTTTGCTCAATCTTCAGCAGGAGGCAGCGAATACTGTCACCAATCGCATAGTCCTCACCCGGCACGCGTTCACGCGGTGGCATCACCGCCTCTGCCTTACCCAGGTCAATAATCAGATCGCCCCGTTCGCGGCGACGTACCGTACCGGTCACGATGTCACCCACCGAGTCTTTGAAATCATCATAGATACGGTCCTTCTCAAATTGACGGATTCGCTGCATGATGGCCTGACGCGCAGTCTGGGCGGCTATCCGTCCCAAAAATGCCGGATCGATCTCCTTCTCTAAAATCTGCCCGGCCGCGGCTTCCGGATTAATTAGGCGGGCCTTCTCTACATGAATCTCGCTGGTCGAATCACTCACCGAATCAACCACTTCAAGCTGGCTCCAAGCCTGTAATGCGCCCGTGCGTGGATTGATTTCAACCCGGATCTCTTGCCCGGCACCCACACCCCTTTGGGCGGCACCGACTATCGCGGTAGAAATCGCAGAGATCATATCGGCACGGTCGATCCCCTTCTCTTTCTCCATGTATTCCAAAACGGATAGAATTTCGTGACTCATTGTAGGCAGAAAATAAAAAAAGCAGGACAGCGCCCGCTTTTATAAGTATGCTGGGTTAATTAAAAGTACAGAAATACACGGTGCTATTGTCTTGTCAAGCGCGCGCCAGAAGCCACCCAAATATCTCCAATTGGCTTGCCCTAAGCGACTGTACAAACAAGTTTCACAACTGAGACGCCCTGCTAAGAGAATTCCCAGGGCGCCGCCAGAAACGGCAATCCACTGAATTCAATGAAAACCGTAGTTATCTACTCGGGCGGACTCGATTCGACCGTCCTCCTCTATAAACTCAAAGCTGAAGGCAGAGACCTGCATGCCCTATCGGTCAATTACGGGCAGCGCCACCGGCGCGAACTGGACTGCGCCGCAGCCATCTGTCAACGCATCGACATCCCTCACCGCACGGCGGATCTTTCCTCCATTCGCGAACTCCTCGCCGGCAGCAGCCTGACCTCTCCCCAAATCGAAGTGGCAGAAGGTCACTACACCGAGGAGAGCATGAAGAGCACAGTCGTCCCCAACCGTAACATGATTCTCCTCTCTCTCGCTGCCGGTCACGCCCTATCGATTGGCGCCACCGAGGTTGCCTATGCCGCACACAGCGGCGACCATGCCATCTACCCCGACTGCCGCAACGAGTTTGCCGATGCCGTCGCCACTGCCATGCAGCTCTGCGACTGGCAGCCCGTCCATCTTATCCGCCCCTTTATCGATCAAACCAAAGCGGAGATCGTCGCCCTCGGCGCAAAACTATCTGTGCCCTTTGCGGACACCTGGTCCTGCTACAAAGGAGGCGAACTGCACTGCGGACGCTGCGGCACTTGCATCGAACGACGTGAAGCATTTCATCTCGCCGGAGTGCCCGACCCCACACCCTACGCCCCTGACGCACCCTCGACCGACTCCTTGATTGACAACCAATGGCACCTGCCTGCCACCGCATAAAAGCCAAACGCCATGCTCACCTGCTCAAAGACCTACCGCGATATTCCCTTCGCTCATCGCCAGCATCGCCATGCCGGGCATTGCGCCTTCCTGCACGGGCACAACTGGACACTCCGATTCACCTTTGCCTGCACCGAGCCCGATGAGAACGGCTTTGTCATCGATTTCGGCAAGCTCA
>DKOA01000048.1:0-1468 GCA_002469895.1 Opitutia bacterium UBA7374 | reverse complement strand
GAAAGAGAGGCCTTGCTCAGCCAACACCCGGATCTCTTTAAACCCTACATCCTACCCGACTGCTCAAGCGAGGGGCTGGCCCACCACCTTTACGAAATAATAAATCCCATGGTGCAAGAAGCCACCGGGGGGCGCGTTCGCGTGACCATCGTCGAAGTCGAAGAAGATTCAAAAAATGCCGCCATGTACAGCACTGGTTCGTTGGCAGAATAATTGACCGCCTACACAACACGCATGCCACGCCAGCTTCCCATACACGAACGATTTCACTCCTTTCAGGGAGAGTGCTGCCATGCCGGGCGGGCCGCCTTCTTTATCCGTACCTATGGCTGCCCGGTTCACTGCCCCTGGTGCGACTCCGCCGGCACTTGGCATCCGGACCACAAACCCCAAGCCATCAATCGTATAGAGGCCCTCGCACTCGCTGAAGAAGCCGCTGTCGCCCGGCCGGCTTTTGTTGTGATTACCGGCGGCGAACCAACTATTCACGACTTAACCCCCCTAACTGAAGCACTCCACGCAATCGACCTACCCGTCCACCTCGAGACCAGTGGCGCGTTTCCAATCCGCGGTCAATTCGACTGGATCACCCTCAGCCCCAAGCGCTGGAAACTCCCACTCGAGCAAAACCTATCTCGCGCTGACGAGTTCAAGATCATCGTCGATGCCCCCGGTGCCATCGACGAATACCTCGCCGCCTGTCCTCCGCCTCCGGGCGTTCCCATCTGGCTCCACCCCGAATGGAACATCTCGACCGACCCCGCCATCCTCGACGCCATCACTGCCCGGGTAAAGACCAGCGGAGACCCCTTCCGGGCCGGCTGGCAACTCCACAAGCCCTACGCCGCCGACGCGCTCGATCCCCGCAGTGTACCCGAAAAATAAACCGCTGAGATCACCGAGGGCGTGGAGAGAATATAGCAAACGATGCCCGGCTTGCTCCGCATGGTCGACCGAATCAGGCGGTGTATCCAAATCACGTCGCACAAAAAAGCCCGCCGATTGGCGGGCTTGAAATTTCACAAAGTGGTTATTGGATAGATAAATCGGACTAGCCGGGATTCACCTCGATTAGCTCACACTCAAAGACCAGTGTGTCTCCAGGCTCAATCGCTCCACCGGGACGCGGGTTGTTCCCATAGCCCAATTCGCTCGGAATATAGAGTAGAATCTTACCACCGGCGCCGATCTTTGTCAGCCCCTCACCAAAGCCCGGCACAACCCCATTTAAGGGAAAAGTAGCGGGTTCTCCACGATCATAGGAGCTATCAAACTGTGTGCCATCAATACGCGTGCCCTTATAATGGACCAGTACGGTATCCTCCATAGTCGGCATTTTGTCGGCATCGCCAGATTCAACAACTTTATAGTGTAAACCCGACGCAGTCGCCTCGACGCCTGCGTCCTCAGCCTTCAAGTCAGCAATAAAGGCTTGGCCTGCAGCAATATTACCAGCTGCAGCTGCATT
>DKOA01000038.1 GCA_002469895.1 Opitutia bacterium UBA7374 | reverse complement strand
GCGCGCGGCCAAGAGTAAAGGGTAGATCCATCGAATACGGAGGGTCACTAAAATGACACAATATTGAAACACCTTTGTATCACGTAACTGAAGTTTCACCTTTGGAAGCGTCTATCGCACTGACAATCGAGGATAAAAAAGTAGGTTCCTTGAGTGCTAACCTACAGAAGTGTCATTCTATCTCTTTGCCTACTCTTAGCGGCCTCGTTCCCGGCTCATGCCAATGAGGATCCCGAACTGCAGCGCATCCTCAAGGCACACGTCGATGCCATGGGCGGCTGGCGCGCCTGGAACAAGGTCGAGAGCATCCGCCTGACCGGGACCATCGAGCGCGAGGGCCAGTTATTTGACTACTGCTTGATAAAAAAGAGGACCGACAAAATACGAATGACCATCACAATGCCGCTCCCCGGAGAGGACAAAGAAGAAGTACAATTAATTCGCGCCTTCGATGGTGAGTATGCTTGGACTGCCACTCGACTTGCGGGAGCTGACGATTATTTGAAGCAGGAATTACTAGGCATCGAAACAGCGATAGATCTGGCTTCAGATGCCAATGTAATGCCTCAGCTAATGTCCTACATCTTCGAAGGGCATTACTTTACTTTAGAAGAGTCCGATGACTACACCGGTCATACAATCAACTGCTACCCGGATAGGGAAAATAAGGACTCCTTTTTTCAATTCCATATCTGTGCGCAAAACTACACCGTCGATTTCTATCATACCGTACTTGCGGAGGCGATTGTCTCTACAACAACACATTTGTCCTATGAGACTAAAAACGACCTTCAGATCCCGAATCAGCTCCTTGTTGATGCGGCCGGTACAGGTTCGACGACCATGCTGATTGATTCCATTGAACTGGGTGTGGGTATTTATGATGCCTACTTCTCACCCTTGCCAATCCAACAGTAAGGCTTATAAGCCTACTCCATGAAAACGCTCACTGTTCTTTTATGTGTCCTTCTGTATCTTTGCACAGGTACCGAAGGGGTCGCTGCTGCCAGCCTAATCAACCGCTCCCCCTTTTTACCACCGGGCAGCAAAAAATTACAAACACCCAAGCCAAAAACAAATATCCCTCAGCTTTCGGCAGAATTTGAGTTTTTAGGGGTCATGCATATCGGAGACCTACACCATTTCAATCTCCGTGACAAACGCTCCGGAGAATCCCTTTGGCTACAACCCGGGGAAGTGCACAACGGTTTCCGCATACAATCCTACAACACGGAACAAAAGGAAATCACCTACAGTTGGAATGGCCGATCCGGTACAGTTCGGCTGCACCAAAGCGTTCACGCTCCAGTAACTTTCTTGCTGAATGATAAAAGCCCACGACAAGGCATAAACAACCAATCAAGCGCAACAAACTCTTCTCGCGACACTCAATCGCTAACACCGAAAGATAAAAATTATAATTTTTCCGGTTTGTATGAAAACCAGCAAGCGTCCGGCGAAAAAAACCCTACCCGAACTGGCGCACGCCCTAACAGCTTAAATCGGGGTACAGTTTCTTATCTTATGGAGGGCCGCAATCAGGAGAGCTCTTTCGCCCAAACAGAATCCACAACAGAACAGGTCGATACGCCTAATACGGGAAAACCGCGCTCTATGCAGAGCCGTTACACAGGTCATCAAATACGACGAGTTCCTAAAATTGAGAATCCAACCGGCAAGCTGCCAGACCACTTACGGTAAACCTTTATTATCAAGCTCATGAAAGTACGCTCGCTCTCCACCCTACTTCTTCTAGTTTGCCTACAGCAGGTAATTGCTACTGTCTCCAAACAGGCGCCCGTGTATTATACTGCTGAAAATTCAGCCACACTTGCGGACATCCCGTCTCAGTTCTGGCCACAGTACATTACGACTCTGGAAAAGGTTCCGGTAGAGGGGAGCAGCAAGAAAGTACCAGCGAATACAAGGGGAGTTCTCCAGCGCTGTCAGCAAAATCGACTCCTTGTCGATTTTGGCCGGCATGGAACTGTCCTGATTTCGCCGAATGGAACAGACTTTTATCAAACACTGCTTACTGCGATTCAAAACCCGCTCAAGAAAGAGCTACCGAACTTAAGCAAGCAAATCGGAAATAAGCTGGTTGAATTCAGCGAAGGGAGTCCACGTCCAATCCCCATGGAATCGATCTCCTTAACTGAGTACTATCTTTTCCTTTACTTAGATGATTTTAATGCAAACCAGGCAAGAGGCTTAAATAAGCTTAGTCTTCTCTACAACCAGTCAAAGAAGACTTTTCCCGGGTTAACATTTGTCGTCATTCCGAATTCCCTGGATGTTTACAAATACTTCGCCCAAACAAAGTGCCCCCTTCCCTTATTCCCCCCTTTTCTGAGCAAGGCTTATAACAAAAGCTTACAGCATAGTCCATCCACCTACCCTGCTATTATTGTTACAGATAATAACGGGAAAGTAGTCTTCCGAACTGATTCATCAGAAAGAGTGGTACGGCTTGAGATCGCATATAAACAATGTTTGTCTGCTCTGGAGTACCCGGCAGGCAGGTTATATCGCGCGGTAGAAAAACTCTGGAACCGTCACCGAATTCGTTAATCCCTATAAGATGACCGCTACCGCAGTCGCTTACTTTCCATTCGCTAGCTCTAATAGGTAGTCCTTGTCTGCCGAGGTGATCATTTTTACAAATCGAGCTGGCCCTTTGACGCCTACATAGCGGTTCAGAACTCCTTGCACACCCGCCAAGACGAGTTGCTTGAGATTATTTTGCTCATAACGGACTGAATTCGGTATGCGCGAAACGAACCGTTTTGCATCAATTCGAACTTCATTTGTTTCGTGCCTTCCACTTGCAACACGAAAAACAACGACGTACCCATCCCGATAAACCGATCGTACATAAGGCTCACGCCTAGTCGTCTCCGCTTTGCCTGCCCTGTAGATCAATTCAGCCGCACTCTCATGGGCTCCTTGTATGTCACCCAGAATGAATTGGCAGAATAATATATCGGCAAAGTAATCCAGCTTGTAGTAGCGGATCTCAGTCAAGCTCGACAACCAACGAATAGCTTCCCTGAAATTTCCTTGGCTGCTTTCGTAGTACGCATAGAGCTCTCGTGTATTGGCGTGGCGAGGTACTCGTTTTTCAATTTCATGGAAGATACCTTTCAACTCCTCCGCACTTCCTGAATCACCGGCTTTCGCCAGAGTATTAAACAAAAAAAGCTGTGCTCTGAGATAACTAGGGCTGAGAGCCACAGCGCTACGCGCATTTTTTAAGATTTGATCCAGAGACTCATTCCATTCAAGTCCCAGGGATTCATTCGCCAGTGGTTTCCCTGCATCCCCTTCGCCGATCGTCACATTCATTGCCTGCTCAAGCGCAATGCATTTATGCAAATACTGATCCGACCGATATCGTTGCGTTGAGAGAATGAGATAATATAAGCATGACCCCAAAAGCACTAGACTAAGAGTACGACTGGTAGATTTACCGAGTGATTTACCTTGTCCAATTTTCCTGGTCGTCACAGCAACTAGAAAGACGAACGGGAAAACCACAATTGCAGATCGTGTAGCTACAGTAACCGCAGCAAAAAGAGCTAGAGAGCTTATGCCAACCCATGCCAACAGTTGTCTCGCCTCTGTCCCCGAAGAAGAAATTGTATCTCGGTTCTTGTAGAATGGACGGACCAATGAAACCATACCGGCTATAAAGAAAACGAGCCCGAGCAAGCCGCCCTCTACATAAATTTCCAAATACTCGCAGTGTGCGTGCTCAAAGCCAACAGTATCTAATTTGTACGATGCACCTTCAGAAGAGTGCGCCATTGCCTGCGGATACAAAGAACCAAATCCACCCCCAAAGAGACATTGGAACCATGAGGAGACACTATTTTCCATGGCTAGTTGCCAGATCGTAATTCGACCAAATTCGCTGGCACCGCCTCCGGAGAACAAATCGATAAACTTGGCAATAGTAACCGATCCCAAAGTAACAGACCAGAGTATGCTCAAAGACAAAACGGATATCCACAGTGGTGCCCATTTTTTTTGAAAAAGATTAACCCCTCCTGAGTGCTTGCGGATAAGCCAAAAGGATATTAACATACTTACAAGCCCGCAGCCTATTGCTCCTCTGGAACCACTTAGTAAGATAAAAAGACAGGCAATCAATAATGCGCCTAATAAGTGAGCTTTTTTGCCCCATTGTATTTCTCTAGCAAAAGCAGACTCATCAACTGTGTGCCCCAGCAGTAATGGCAAGACTGGCAAGAGAAAGGCTGCCATTATATTTGGGTTCGAGAATGTAAGGTATAATCGATTGTTTGCGTCAAAATCGGACCATCCAAATGACCAACCGGTACTCTGACCTATTACGTACAAAACAAAAAGCACCCATATGAGATTTGAATAAACCCGCACCAGTGAACGGAGTGTCATCGGACACTCCTCTTGTTGTAATAATATAAAGACCGAAAGCAGGCTTGCGTACATAGACGCAGTTATGACCGCGTCAAAAGATGCATCCCCCAGGAAACTAACCACAGAAGTGCATACAAAGACTGTAAAAAAGCATATATGCGACCGAGTGACAAAAAGTGCCTTTTTTCCCCGGAGCAATATAACGTCAAAACAAATGAAGAATGTACCAAGAGAAATCCAAAACTCCTGTGCAACTCTTGCATCTGTTGTCTGGAAGGTACCGGACAAAACCGCTGCCGTTGCAACGATAGAGTATAGAATGACCCGTAGCATGCGTGTAAAAAAAAGCCGGTGGCCGTCCAGGCCACCGACTGTGCAAAATAACGATTCAGCTTATAAACGACGACGGTAGGCCGCTAGAGCAAGGGCTGTCAGTCCGAAGATAGCTGCATAAGTAGAGGGCTCAGGTACCGCTGTACCACCTGAGATGGCAATGTTATCCAGATAGAGAGCTGAACTGGTGCTGTTTACATCAACATCGAATTTAACGTATTTAATCTCCGTAAATTCTGAGCTAGCTATGCGAACAACTGAATCCGATTGACCCGTCAGGAAAGTACCAAAGGCAGGCGCACCCGAAGAAGTCTTCCATGTGTCTTCTGCAGATTTTTCTGCAAAATAGTCATCACCGAGATATAAAGGTAAACCACTAACATTAGGCTCTAAGTTTGTGTAGGACGATCCGTCTGCACTGTAAGAAACATTCAGCCAATCGCCACCGATCGGATCTGATGAACCGAATCCTGTGATGCCGTCCATCATCCAATCAAATTCCAGGACAAAATCATCGTCGTTGGAGACTGCGTTATTCAGAGCTATGACGAAACTGAAAGCAGATTCGTTATTCTGGAAAACCGCACTTTTCTGACCAGTCGCAGTATCACCAATGCTACGTGTTGAAGTTGTAGAAAACCCATTTTGCTGGCGGAATGAACCACTGCTGGCAGCACGACCCCACTCAAGAAAACGGAATTGTGTAAGTGGCGTCAAAGCAGTGGACCCAAAAGTGCCATCAGCGAAAATAGAAGCAGCTTGCGCGGAGCCAACAACGTCCGAAGCAAAACCGTTTGGAGAGACTGAGATATTAGTGACAGATGCGAAGTCGAAACCAGCATGGAAAACGGTGCTGTGTGAAGCTGAAGCAAGGTCAGCGTATGCAGAAGTAGCAAGTGCTAAGCCAGTTAGTGTGGTGGATATAATGCGTGTGCTCATAGTAAGTTAAATTGGTTGGTGCTAATAAAGCCACGCAGCAAATTGCTGCGTGGCTGGATTAAGTCAATGGTGTAATTATTTACGACGGCGATACGCAGCGATAGCCAAAGCAACGACACCAAAGATTGCGGCGTATGTAGATGGCTCAGGAACGACTGTACCTGTGATCGAAACATTATCGAGGTACAATTCAGCACCACTGTTAACTGCGCCTACTGAGAACTTAATATACTGTACGTTTCCAGCAGCTGTTAGGTCGATTGCAGAATTGCTTTGTCCACTTGCAAGGGTTAATAACCCCCCAGTTGTGGATGAAGCTGTCCAGCTATTGGCGGAATCCGCAGCATAGAAGTCAGGACCAACGATATCATCGTTAGTGTTTGGATTCAACTTCGTGAAGCTGACACCATCCGCACTATAGGACACGTTCAACCAGTCACCATAAGCGTCAGAGGTGAGAGTCCCTGATGTCATCCAGTCAAACTCAACAAGTACATCATTTGCAGCGGAGCTGAGACCAAATACGATGTCGAAAATTGAACTGCTGTTAGTGAACTGTACTGCCTGCTGACCGGTAGCAGGACCACCAATTGCACGAGTGCCAGCCTGGTCGAAACCATTTTGACCACGGAAGCTAGTGGCGGAGGTAGCACGACCGTAAGAAACAAAACGAGTCTGGTAGGAGGAGCCTGCACTTACTTGCGTGAGCGCAGAGGAACCATTGGAACCGTCTGTGTACAGTGTACCGCTTACGCCAACACCGTTACGCTCTGAAGCGTAGGTATTAACGTCTGCAGAGACGTTGGCTACATCAGCGAAGTCCCAACCGGCAAGGAGGCCGCCGGAAACTTGGCTGGTAGACAGGTCTGCAAAGGCGCTGCTCATAGCCGTAAGGCTGGCAGCGAGACCGAGTACTACTTTGTTTTTCATTAGTATAATAGATAATTTAGTAGAGATTGAAGCGCCCCCGGCAATGGGAGCGCTTCGGAGTATTAGAGGGAATTAGCGGCTTCCGGAAGCAAGGGCTACGTTCGCATCAAAGACAGTCCAGTTGTCTGTCCAGAAAGAATCGTCGGATGGGTCGAAAGCACCTGCGTAACCAGCACTAATGAAGTAAGTGCCAGTAACAGGAGCCAGTGTAACAGCGCCGTTAGCAGCGTCTGTCACACGTGGGTCAACGTCATCACGAACTGTAGTGTTAGTTAGAGTGGCAAATGGGTTTGTGCCGTCGAGAAGGTTGTCGTTAGCAGCAAGACGTGTTGCCAGTGCTGTATAACTGGACAGGTCTCCACCGGAAAGTGCACTTGTTTTGCCCTTCAGGTCATAGGCGATGGAGTTGCTCACGTACTCACAGTCAGCAACGTCAACGCGGTTTTCAGCGTCTTCGGTTACGTCGACAAGATCGTTAGCGGAACCAACGAATACAGAGTTGAAATAGTTGCCGCCGAAGGAGTCGTCAGCCTTGATCATTTCATCGCTGTTGTCGTTAGCTACGTAAGTAGCGTTGTAGATCGTAGGGAAACCCATGTAGAAACCAAGTCCTTTGCCTTCGGAACCGGAGATGTCTGTACCGTTGAGAGAATCAACAGCAAGTCCACCGAATGAACCGTATGTACCGTCGTGCTCACCGCTGTGGTCACCGTTTACACCATCGTCGAGCTGAAGAGAGAACCAGAACTGACCAAGACCGGTGAAGCCTTCATCAATGTCAAAGGAGTCATCGTTGTTAAACAGGGAAACAAGGAATCGGCTGTTGGCTGTGCCACCGAACCACTCGAAGCCATCGTCGTCGTTGCAGTAAACCTCAACATACTCGATCAATGTACCGAATCCAACGCCACCCATTGTAAGGCCGTTAATTTCGTTATCTTCCGCGATGTTAGTACCGCCGTGGCGGATAGAGACATACTTGAAAGAACCGGAGCTGTCGTTCGGGTTAGAACCGCCGTAGATACCGTTGTCGTTACCTGTGTCAAGCGGGTCAAGACCTTCGATGAAACCTTCGAAAACGTCGTCGAGGTCAGCGCGAGGAAGCGTGGTTGTTGCAACCAACTCAGTGCCTGAGATCGCTGCGATGTTTGTAGGTGCACTACCAAGGATAATGACACCGCCCCAAAGACCACGGTATTCGTCGGCACCAGTGTGAGCACTGCTACCTGCTGTTGTAGAGAAGCCGAAACCAGGAGACAGTGGAGAGTCAGCAGGATCGTCGTCAAGGAAAGTTACTGAGGAGTAGTCGTTAACACCGTTGTTGTCGTCGTACTCTGCAGTCTCGTCACTGAACTGGCCGTCACCATCGCTATCGATCATAGCAGTAGTGAAGATGATTGGGGCGGCAGCAGTGCCAACAGCGTTAATTGTGCCATCACGGCAAATAACCAGAGCACCTGGATCATAGGAAGTGCCGCTGGACTTAGGCTCACCACGTACAATAGTGCCGGGCTCAATAGTCAAAGTAGCATCGTCCTTGACGAAGACAAGGTCAGTCATGACGTACTGATTAGAAGCACTCCAAGTGGTATCGTCGGTAATTTCACCGGAGACGGTGACGACAGCTGCAGTAGCGCTGGAAACAGCAGCCCCAGCAACCATAGCGGATAGGATTAGTTTTTTCATATTATTAGCAATTTTGTTCGATTAATGCTCAATCCGAGTTAGATTGAATGTACTTTGTATCTAGATCAGGTAACAAAGCCGCGCAACAATGGTTACAATCATGTTACGATCGCCCAAAAAATCATTTTTATTAAATGAACAAGGACACTAATCCAGCTGCACGCACACAGTTCAGGCACTTCAAGGTGTAGGTGCAGCGGCGTACAGGATTTTATCTCTCCTACTTTCAGCAGACAACTAAAAGGTACCACTGATGGAGATGCTGTAGGTAGGCTCTATTGTGTGCTGCTCCCGGAAATTGGCAAGATACTGATCATTAACGGCTTCGCTGCCTGGGTTAACCCGTGCAGTGTCGTCAAGAAGAGCCTCTCTAAAAATATCATCTTCGTACAAAGTGCGGACCGGACTGTCTAAATTCTTAACTGCAAATTTAATCTTCCAATGATCTCCGATGGATTGCTCCAAAACAAAGTTTAGGGAAGAGAACTCATCCCAATAAATATCGCCGGAACCACCGGCGTTTACATTCTCACTCAGGCCACCGGCACGATCCAGTTGCTTCCCGACCCAATTACTTGAAAGAGTTAGGGACGTGCCGGTTGGTTCAATCGATAAAGTAAGGAAGGCATTCGCTACATATTCGGGTTGATCGTACAGAGGACGCGTGTCGTATTGTCCGCCATCTTGAAAGATACCGGGGTCTTTGAGTTGCTCGTTAAACCGTTGGTTCGTCAAGTTGTTCATCTCGAACTCGGATCGCATCACTTCTGCGTCCAAAAGTGTATAGTTACCCCCCAGTGTTATCCAGCTCAGAGGCACGCCAAGAAAAGAATCACCCAAAATACCCAGATTTTGTTGCAGCTCAATTTCGTAACCCTGAAGATCCGCGTCATTGTTATTATTGACATAGGTATTTACATCGATCCCATTCTGATTGTAGGCGAGAACCCGTTCAATCGGTTGCCCGATCGACTTCTTAAAGTAGCCGAGAGCAACTAATCCATCAAGTGGTGTAAAATATTCTACACGAAAATCAGTGTTCTCTACGTTTGCGATCTCCAAGCCTGAAAAGTCCGGCGGCAGAACAAATTTCTCCGCCAAATCCGGGTCACTATCCTCCTTACCGGCAAAATCGCCGGTTCGGTTGACCCAATCATCGTATTGATTTGCTGATCGCAAGGTCCGCCCGGAATTGCCGATTTCCACACTGCGATCTGTTAGGTTGAAAATAGGAAATGGTGCAATCTCACGAAATGTGGGCTTTGCCACGGTCGCAGATCGCGAAAAAGTAAATTTTAAGTTTTCCGTAATATTAAAGATGAATGAGAGGAAGTTAAGTGAATCATCCTGGTCAATTTCACTGCCTTCAACAACAAGCGGGCTTATCCCGGCACCATCGCCGGACACTGGAGGCGGCTCGCCCGGCAGGGGCTCCCGCAGAGAATACGATAAAACGGTAGACTCCCATCGATAACCACCGGCTACTCGTATTGAATCGATAAAAGGGACTTTTGAAAACTTGAGGTCATTCGAGATAAAAAAGCTCTCTACCTCCTCTTGGCCCACAGCAGAAAATTTCCCATCTACCGTGGAAAACTGCAAAGCCGATCCGGTTGGTGAACTGTCGCCATAGATGGAAAACCCGGCAGGCGTCTTTAAAATATAGTTATCATCGCCAAAAAAACTGAAGGTGGGAAAAGCCGTAGCATCAGTCGCCAATGCCGGCATTGAGGCAATGTCCGATAAAAGCTGGTTTGCCGCAGAAATGTACGCAACCTGCTCAGCAGTGAGTGTTGCTTTGTCTGTTTGCAAAGCACTCACCTGACCTGGGGCAGATGATTCGCTTAACGCTTGCTGAGCGTCTGCTACATCTTCGTAGCTCTGCGCAACATTGTCGGCAACCGAAGATAACTGAGAGCTGTTATAATAAAGTATTCCGTTGGTAACAGAAGATAACAAACTGCGATATTCTTCCGCGTAATTCGCGTTAAAACCCGCAGTATTCGGATCCATTTTAGATAAGTCGAAAGGAGATACACCAAGTAATGGTACAAAAATAGTATTCCATGAGTTTGCCTCTACCCCATCAGCAAGGTCCCCGTAGCTAGTGCTAAAAGCATTTTCTGCGTTTGTAACTGCATTCGTCAGTAGATTTAAGTCTTTTTCTGCAGCGGCCAGCTTTTCATCTACACTCTTAAACGCTTTATCAAAGAGCTTGCGGACGAGTGGATCCACCGTGGTAAAATCTTCGCTGAACCAATCCAAGCCCTCAAATGTTCTACCCGGAGCCGCTTGATAGACGATTTGAACACCACCAGGACTCGAAGCAGCTGGATTTGCCAAAGGTACACCAGCTAATTGCAGATTACTGACAAAACCGTCATTCTTAATCCTCGATTCTAATTGCGTAAAGTCACGCTCGGACTCCTCGCTCGAGTAACCCAAGCGCATGTCCCAGTAAACGCCATCCCAGAATTCAACCTGTCGACCTAAGCCAAAGCCCTGCATGGTGCTATTCTGATCCGTTTCCCGCTGGAAGCGCGTGACTGGAGGCAGACCAGGATCCCCGGCAAAAGTGCCGAAATCCGGAAGAAATTCTCCAATAACACGTTGATCCGCCTCTGCCTGTTCCATGTAGGCATCTGTGTAGAACCAAGTAAACTCTAGATCCTCAACCATACCAAAGTCGAACTGGTGCTTACCCTCAAGTTGGTGAGCCCGGAGTAAACGCTCTTCCGCGCTAAGTTCTGTGTCCAAGTAATTATAAAACCCGGGTTCGGCATTAGCCACACCATCAATATCGATATCCTCCTCGTATCGCGTGTATAAAACCACCTCCGCAGAGGATGAAAACGTCTCTGTGCGCAAAAAGGAGTAATTTATCTCGGAGTGCTCCTGGATTCTGGCACCTAGCCCAAACAGCAAAGATGCTGAGTATTCTTGCTCTGACTTGGTTGCCCCGTGCCCATCTAACCCAACAAACTCCACAGCCGATGGAGTTGTGTTGCCGGATAATGCAGACTGGCCTAAAACCGGATCGCCTTGCTTAATGCTAACCTTGTTCAATTCTGTGAATTTAGTACGTTTCTTATCACCAACCTTAGCTCCCAAGACCCCGCCAAGTGACAACCAGTCGTTAACTTGCATACTAGCTCCTGCAGAAAAGCCATAACTTCGATCCCCGTACCTAGACTGCCCCCCCAATACGGGGGCCATCTTGGGAAAATCGGCTGAGCCGACTGTATTTGGATACGATGACTGAATAGCTGTAGATCCGGGCTCATGACCGTATCCACGATAATCATTGCCGTTTAGCCAGTCCATCAGTGAAACTTGCTCTGGATCCGCAAGAAAGGTGTCTGTATGCCCGGAAGTGTGCTGACCTCCCATGCCAATTGAGAATTTCACGAATGGCTCATCGGGCACGCTCTTGGTGCGTAAATCAACGGAGCCGCCTGAAGACTCTCCTGACATATCTGAGGTGTAGGTCTTTCGTGCAATGATGCTGTCGATCAAACTGGTTGGAAAAATGTCCAATGCCACTGCCTTGCGATCCGGATCCGGGCTAGGCAGACGAACGCCATTGATCAAGGTGGTGTTGTAGCGGTCATTCAAACCTCGCATGACCAAATACTTGCCATCACTCACTGTAGCACCACTGATTTTCGTAACTGCTTCTGCAACATCACTTGCAGCGAACTTGGAGAAATCTTCTGAACTCAACGCATCGATTGTTGCGATTGACTGCTGCCGAAGAGCCAAGAGAGCCACATTCTGACTCATTACTTCATCTGCTGTAACCACGTAGTCCTGAAGTTCAAAAACTTCGTCGGACATTTCTGCTGGTCTCGGTGGCAATGCAAAATCGAGCCTGCTGTTTTCCTCATCAAGAACAGCCATATCGGTGACGCTCGCTTCAATGAAACCACTTTTAATAAAGGATACCGTGTACTGACCAGCCGGTATATCATTAATACGATAGTTGCCGTTTATGTCAGTGATCGAGCCGATGTCAGTGCCCTCCAGAAGTATGGCCACACCACCCAACGGCTCACCGCTCTCCTTGTTGAACACCTGCCCGGCAATCATGCCGGTCGCGGCGGGCTCTCCCGATCCGGAAACGGCAACCGCCTGAAAAACCGGGATCTCCTCCTCGCCAAAGTCACCCGCCGGATCTGACCCAGCGCGATCCGTAGTTGGCTCCAGGCCAGCATCGGCACTGCCATCGGCTGTAGCATCGGCCGCCTCCCCGGTGTCAAATGCCATGCCCGAACCCCCCGCCCCGGCAGCCGCGCCCGATTCTCCCTCGTAGACCTCCCGCAAGAGGCGATCACGCTCCTGCGCCTCCGCCTCCCTTTGGATCTCCGCCTCCTCCTGAAGCTCCTTCGGTATCTCAAACTTCAAAGCGAAGGCCCCCGGCACGAGAAATAAAATCAGGGCACCAAGGGCCCAAATGCGTGACTTGTTTCGTGGATTCATTAGGCTTGTTTAAAGAGTCAACCTGCGCGCATGGACAACCACCGGTGCGGCAATTTCTGATCGACATGATGCTGCAAAACAGCCCCCCGAGCACAATTTTAATATGCTGCAGGCCGACGATTGTCACACGTACGTAACAATCCTCCGCGAAGGCGTTGCAGAACAGTCACCTAGCCTCTGCCTTCTGCAGAATCCTACCAACAATTACCCTGCCGGCAACCCTCAGGCAGCGGCCGCCATCCGGCCCTATTCCGCCACCGTTTCAACCGCAGGAGTCAGCTCGGCAGTTGTTGATTCGCCCCCTGCCATGGCCTGACCGATCAAGGGTAGGAAGATAGCTAGCATGATGGCTATGATGGATCCGATAAACGCCTTCCCGGCATCCGAGAAAACGAGGTTAGACACTTTCTTCTTGCTCCGGTGACGCAGGCGCAGGGCGATGCCGATTTCACGCCCGGCGAGGAGGCCGAGGAAAATCCAAGTCGTGCTCATCGGCATTTTCGGCGGCCAGGGCACGACCATGCCCCAGGCTTCAAAAAGCTTCGGGATGTAGTCCACCTTGAAGAAGAGCAGTACCAGACCGTAAAGCAGGTCAATAAAAGTGGCCGAGCGCACGTCCAGAGTGTTCGTCTTGGCGGTAACAATCTTCTGGATCTTGCCGCCCTTTTCCCGGAAGAGATAGCCCTGGAGCAACACCATGCCGCCGAGGGAAAGCGCCAGCCCCCACCACGATAGCTGCCGAGGAAGGTAAACAAAAATGTTGGCCAGGTCCTGCACCAGCCACATCGACCAGAGAAAGCCAGTGGAACACCACTGGAAGATCGTCCAATAGGGGTGCAGTTTGTTCGAGCCAACGCCCTCGCCCTCCTCGTGCACCTTTCTCTCCAACAGGTGCAGCACCAGTAAAACGATCGCAAGCCCGAGCAGGAAGGCGATAGCATAGCCCACCAGCGACTTCTGCATCATCGTGGCAAACAACTCGACCGCCCCCTTCGCATCCTTGCCCTGCTGTTGCGCGACCAGACCCTTGAACCCCGTCAGCACCAGCAGGGAAGTGCTCACTGGAATCCCCATCCGCGTGAGGATGACGAGACAAAGAGGCGGCAGTACGAAGAGCCAGGTGAACACCTCCGGGAAGTCGATCTTCTTCGCTTCCAGCCGGCCGAAAGCCGGATCTCCCCCATTGGCCAGCCAGCCCCAGGTGACCGTCACCACCATGATCCCGGAGATCCAGATCCAGAGCACCCACCAGGGGCGTCTGGAGTTCGATGCGAGATAAGTTCCCAGCGTCTGGATAGAGTCGTTCGCCACGATGGCATAGGCCGCAAGGGCGAATCCGAGGATCATGAATAATTCCGACATAGGCAGGTTTACGACCTACTAAGACAAGCACTCCATCCAAGCCAAGCGAAAAAACCAGCTCCCTGCCACAACTTATTGACCGGGCGTAACACGATTGTAACGATCCGTAATCCGTTTTTCGGTTTCCAAGCAGACCGGCTTCAACATCTTATACCGCACCATACGCCCCCGCCCATGATCCAGAAACTCTTTCTCATAGCAACGTCCCTCATTCTTGCGGTCCCAGCACTCCCCGCCGGAACCATCCTCATCAAGGGCTCCGACACCCTCGGGGCGAAACTCGTCCCGCAGCTGGCCGAGGCCTTCAAAGCCCGTATGCAGACCCGAGGCACCGAAGTCGCCTTCGAAATCGCCGCTGAAGGTTCCTCCACCGGCATCGCCTCCCTGATCGACGGCAAAGCTGAAATCGGCATGTCCTCCCGCCAGGCCAACGAAATGGAACTGGCCAAGGCTCGTTCCCGCGGCGTCGCCCTCACTCCCATTCAAATCGCCACCGACGGCATTGCCATCATCGTCAACGAGGCCAACCCCCTCCGGAACATCACCTTGCGGCAGGTCGAGAGCGTCTTTACCGGAGACGTCGCCGACTGGGCCGCGCTCGGCAACCGTCCCGGCTCCCTCTCCGCCTACACCCGCAACACCGCATCCGGCACCTACAAGGCATTCCAGCAACTCGCCATGTCCTCCCGCGACTACGGCACCGACACCCTTAAAATGGCCGGCAACGAGCGCATCGCCGAGGAAGTCGCCCGCAATCCCGGAGGCATCGGCTACGTCGGGCTCGCCTACATCTACCGCCGGGGCATCAAAATCCTGCCCGTCGACGGGCGCATGCCTGCCGAACGCCCCTACCCCGTCGCCCGCCCCCTCTACCTCTACATCAACAAGAACCAACCCCTTCGCCCCCTGCTCAACGACTTCATCGGTTTCGTCCTCAGCCCGGAGGGCCAGGCTATCGTCTCTCGGGTGCATTACATCCCCCTCTACTGATTCCAGCCGCCTCCTTGCCGGGCACCAGCGTCCCAATCCTAAAACTCCATGCCAGAAAACCGCACAGTCACGCCAGATTTGCAGACGCCCCGCTTCAAAACACCTCCTAAGCACCTGCGCTGGCTCGGCCAAGAAAGCCTGATCAAGGCCTGCTTCGGGCAGTCCGCACTACTCGCTCTCCTCCTGCTCGCACTGATCACAGTCTTTCTGGTCAAGGAGGGCACCGGCTTCTTCAAACTCCACAGAGAAAGCCTCGAACAATATAGAAAATCCGGCATTGAATATGTCGACCTCATGCGCGAGCGGCAAAACCAATACCTTGCACTCAACCGCATGCTCACCTCCCTCCGCGCCGAATGGATCCGGCAAATGCAGGAGGACGGCCTCCCGCCCGCAATGATCGAACTCCGCCTTGCCAGGGCCGACAGCCGGGCGCTGTTCAAGGGCTACCGCCAAGCCGGTCAAGCCCTGCACCAAACAATCCTCGCCAAAGCCGCCCTTGCCACCGCCACGCGCGACCGCTGGATCACCGAAGAAAACCTCCGCCAGACCCTGCAAAACACCAGCGGGCGCATCCGCGACCTCGCCGGTCCCGCCGGCCCGACAACCACCGAAGACCGCTCCGCCTACGTGCTCCTGCTCCGCGCCGAGGCCGCCCAACCCGAGATCAGCCCCCTTCTCTCCGAGCAACTCATGAAACGAGCCGACCGCATCCACTCCGGCGCCCCCCTCCCACCGGACTTCCGGAAAGACTACATCCGCCTCCTCGAAAAAGAATGCGCCACCATCCAGAACAGCCTTCGGCCCGATGCTTCCCCCCGGCTCGACCCCACCCTCGCCGCCGACCTTGAAGAACACGCCGAACGGCTCGCCGAAATGGACGCCCGCATCCGCTCCATCCTCGCGGCCACCCACCTCTTCGACCCCCCCGAACACGAGTCACTGCAAACCCTCTGGCAAGAATTCCAGCAAGCCAACGAACCCTTCCTCACCGGACGCCGCGCCCACCTCGAGAAACTCCGCCAGTGGAACCCCGACGATGCCTACTCCGTCCTTGCCGCCCTCGGCAACTTCCTCGCTGGCAAGCAATGGATCACCGCCAGCAGTCGCCAGGACTGGTTCGGCATACTCCCCCTCCTCTCCGGTTCCCTCCTCGTCGCCGCCATGGCCCTTTGCCTAGCTGTCCCCGTCGGCGTCGGTGCCGCCATCTATAGCGAACAACTGGCCTCGCCGCGCGAACGCCTCTGGATCAAGCCCTCCATTGAACTCGTCTCCGCCATCCCCACAGTTGTCCTCGGCTTCTTCGGAGTCCTCGTCCTCGGGCAACTCCTTCAGCAGGCCGCCGGCTCCGCATGGCTCCGCTGGATACCCTTCCTTCCGCCACAAACACAACTCAACGCCCTCACCGCCGCCTGCCTGCTCGCCTTCATGGCCGTTCCCACCATCTTCACCCTGACCTGCCAGGCCATCGGGAACATCCCGCGAGAGATCAAGGAGGCCTCCCTCGCCGCCGGCGCCACCGGCAGCCAGACAATCTTCCGCGTCATCCTGCCCGGAGCCTTCTTCGGCATCCTCTCTGCCGTCATGCTCGCCTTAGGCCGCGTCGTCGGGGAAACCATGATCGTCCTCCTCTGCGCCGGCAACCGTATCAAGATACCTGACTTCACCGAAGGCCTCGCCGTCCTCTTCCAGCCAGCCCACACCATGACCGGCATCATCGCCCAGGAGATGGGAGAAGTCGTCCGCGGCAGCCTCCACTACCGGGCCCTCTTCATGGTCGGGATCGTCCTCCTCCTCCTCTCCCTCCTGGTCAACTTTATTGCCCTGCGGCTGGACCGGCGGATGCCGCCCGGGAACAACTGATCCAGCCGCTCACGCATGCCTTCGATGGACACCACACCGCACCCCCTGGCCAAGAAGACCACCCGGCGCAAATTCCGGGAGACCCTCGTACGCTGCTGCTTCCGCCTGCCCGCTTACGGCATCGTCCTGACCGCCGCGCTTCTCCTTGGCCACATCGTCCTCAACGGCAGCCGCGCGCTCCTTTCTCCGGAAGCCCCCTTTCTCAACATCAGTTTCCTCACCGGAAAACCCCAAACCCTCCACGTCTTCGAGCCGAAGGACCAAGCCAACCAACTGGAGGCCCTCTCCGCCGAAAGAATCCGCCTGCGGGAGGCATCCATCCGCCAGCGCCCCGGCGTGGAAACCCGCCGCGCCCTCCGGCAACTGGACAAAGAGATCCGCCAGGCGGAACGCGAACTACGCGCCGCCTCCCTCACCTTCAGCGATGCTGAATTCCGCGCGACCGGGAACAAGCCCTCCACCCAAGACTTCTACTACGA
>DKOA01000056.1 GCA_002469895.1 Opitutia bacterium UBA7374 | reverse complement strand
GGTGGCGGCGGTGGCGGCGGTGGTCGCGGCTTCGGCGATCGTCGCGGTGGCGGCGGTGGCGGCGGTGGTCGTCGTGACTTCGGTGACCGTCGTGGTGGCGGTGGCGGTGGCGGTGGTCGCAGAGACTACGGCGATCAGGGCGGCGGCTATTAGTCAAGGTCTACAAACCACATAAACTCGTAACACACTTACGAACAGCCGGGCATAACTTGCCCGGCTTTTTTGTGCCCGGTGACTGCCGGCAGTTAGGATTGATCTGCTTCGTGCATAGAGCACGAAAAACCCCGCAGCTGGCACTGCGGGGTTTGCATGAAAAGAGGGTGCCGGCCGGCGGGGCTACTTGTTTTTAGCAGCAGCGCGGGCTTCGGACTCTTTGATCACATCTTCGGCCACGTTTCTCGGACAAGCAGCGTAGTGGGAGAACTCCATAGAGAACTGGCCACGGCCGGATGTCATGGTACGCAGGGAACCGATGTAACCAAACATTTCCGAGAGAGGCGCATCTGCTTTGATGCGGATTCCGGTACTCGAAGGTTCCTGCGACTTGATCATTCCACGGCGCCGGTTGAGGTCACCAATAACATCTCCCATATTTTCCTCACCGCAGAAGACGTCGAGCTTCATGACCGGTTCGAGGATTTCGGGGCGGCCCTTGGGCATGGTCTGGCGATAGGCTGCCTTGGCAGCAATTTCGTAGGCGACAGCCGAGGAGTCGACTGCGTGGAAGGCACCATCAGAGAGTGTGACCTTTACCCCGACAGCCGGATAGCCTGCGAGGGGACCTTTTTCCATCGATTTCCTGAAGCCCTTTTCAACGGCAGGCCAGAACTCGCGGGGGACGTTACCGCCGACCACCTTGGATTCAAATTCAAAGCCTTCGCCTTCTTCAAGTGGCTCGATGGTATAGTCGATCTTGGCAAACTGACCGGAACCACCGGACTGCTTCTTGTGGGTATAGCTGTCCTCAGTCACAGAGGTGATGGTTTCACGATAGGCTACCTGTGGCTTACCGATTTCTGCTTCAACGCCATAGGTGCGTTTAAGGATGTCGACTTTGATGTCGAGATGCAGCTCGCCCATGCCCTTGAGGATGGTCTCGCCCGAATCTTCATCGGTTTCCACCCGGAAGGAAGGGTCTTCTGCGACCATCTTGCCAATCGCTGTGCCCAGCTTTTCTGCCTGACCCTTGTCTTTTGGCTTTACCGCAATGGAGATAACGGGATCCGGGAAAACCATCGGCTCTAATGTGGCCGGATTATTCGGATCACAGAGGGTGTGGCCGGTTTGCACGGTCTTCATGCCGAGAAGGGCAACAATGTCACCGGCCTGGGCAGACTCAACTTCTTCACGATTGTCGGCGTGCATTTCCACGATGCGCCCGATTCGTTCGGTTTTACCAGTTGCGGTATTGAGGACAGACATACCTTTCGTGAGTGAGCCGGAGTAGATACGGGTAAAGGTTAAGGCACCGTACTTATCGTCCATGATCTTAAAAGCGAGGGCACGCAGTGGGCGGCTCGGATCGACTTCGGCGTGTTCGCCGGTTTCATTGCCCTCTGCGTCGACTTCCGGCTGTGGGTTTACTTCGGTCGGGCTGGGGAGATAATCGACAACCGCATTGAGTACCAGTTGGACACCCTTGTTTTTGAAAGAGGAGCCGCAATAGGTGGGGAAGAAGTCGAGATTGATGGTGCCCTTGCGGATGCACTTTTTAATCGTATCGACGTCGGGCTCATCGCCCTCGAGATAGGCTTCCATCGCTGCCTCGTCTTGCTCGACTGCAGTTTCGATGAGCTTTTCACGGTATTCCTCGACCTTGTCGACCATATCAGCCGGCACGTCTTCAACCTTGTAATTCAAGGGATCTCCGGAGTCGTCCCAAATCCAGGCCTTGCGGGTGAGCAGGTCGACCATGCCGACGAGATCACTTTCGAGCCCAATCGGAAGCACCATGACGAGCGGGACTGCGCCGAGGACATTCTTTACTTGATCGATGACTTTATAAAAGTCGGCACCGATACGGTCGAGCTTGTTAACATAAATGATACGTGAGACCTTGGAGTCATTGGCGTAGCGCCAGTTGGTCTCGGATTGAGGTTCTACACCACCGGACCCACAGAATACACCGATGCCTCCATCGAGAACTTTGAGGGAGCGATAGACCTCGACGGTAAAGTCGACGTGACCTGGAGTATCAATAATATTGAAGCGATGGTCGTCCCAGAAGCAGGTCGTGGCAGCCGATTGAATCGTGATTCCGCGCTCTTGCTCTTGTTCCATGAAGTCGGTGGTGGCGGCACCATCGTGTACTTCGCCAAGCTTGTGGATTTTACCGGTTAGCTTGAGGATGCGTTCCGTCGTTGTGGTTTTTCCGGCATCAACGTGGGCGAAGATTCCGATGTTCCTGTATTTAGTTAGATCCGTCATGGTCTTGTTTTGTAGTTGTTAAAGTCTTCTTCTTGGTTTGCCGGACGTGTGGGTCGGTTTTCGAGGTCGTTCAGTTCACCAAAAAAGCGCGGAGATTAGGGTTCATTGCAGATACTGCAAGACCGGAAAACGCAGAATAAATACCTGCGAAAAGATCTTCTGGTTGGTTCGTTACGGCTTGTCTTTGGGTGCAAGTGCTGAACACCATGTCTTTGTGGTACAATCTGCAGATTCATCGCCGGACAAACCATTGGTCGCCATTGCCGGGGCGAGCGGGTTCGTTGGTACGCACTTGCGGCGTCATCTCAGCGGTTCTTATCACTTTCGGGCATTGACCCGGAGCACGACGATTGCCGAGCAGTGTCCCGATGATGCAGCGACAGACTGGCATCAGTGCGACTTGTATTCGCTGCCGCGGGTGAGTGATGCCCTGCGCGGTTGCCGATACGCATTTTATCTGGTGCACTCGATGGCACCTTCCAGTCGACTAGTGCAGGGCCACTTTGCCGAGCGAGACTTGCTCCTGGCAGACAATTTTATCCGTGCGGCAGAAGAGGCGGGGGTGGAGCATGTGATTTACCTCAGCGGCCTCATGCCGGAAGATACTACAGATCTCTCGCCGCATTTACGAAGCCGGCTGGAGGTAGAGTCCGTACTGCGCAGCCGATCCGTCCAGGTGACTGTGTTGCGTGCCGGCTTGATCCTCGGGCCGGGTGGCTCCTCCAGTGCGATGCTGCTGAAATTGGTCAAGCGTCTGCCAATTTTGCTATTGCCGCGCTGGACCTGCTCGATGACCCAGTCAATCGATATACACAATGTATGTCAGGCATTTGCCCATTGCTTGGAAGATTCGGAACTTAGCGGGGGTTGTTACGACCTCGGCGGGCATCAGTCCATGACCTACCGGAACATGGTGGAGCGGACGGCGAACTTGCTCGGTCGCCGATTCCGTGCGGTGACGTTTCCGGCAAACTGCTTCTTTCTTTCGAAGTACTGGGTCGCCTTATTCAGTGGGGTTTCGTCGGCACTGGTGGGTCCTTTGTTAGAGAGCCTACGGCATAATTTATCGGCCCAACCGAACCCCTTGCTGGATCGTTTACAGCCGGACCTGATTTCTTTTGATCAGTCGGTCCGTCAAGCCATCGAGCCGGGGGGTACGGTCTATTCGAATCCACGCAATCGCACACAGCAGGAGGATTGCGCTCGTTTGCGCCGCCTCAAACGAGTGCGCTCGGTCCAGCGTATGCCCTACGTTCCGGGCTTGAACGCGCAGCAGATTGCCTATGAATACGGCGCTTGGTTGACGCAGCAATTTGCCGGTCTTTTGCGGGTCCGACAGGATGCCCGCGATGTCATTCGGTTTGTTCTTTTTGGTAAGATTGTTCTTCTTGTACTCGAACCCACGCCTTACACTGTACGCACCCTGCGACGTTGTGCTTTTTATGTATCCGGTGGGCTCTTAGCCCGCAAAGTGGAGCCGCAGGGTCGTTTTGAATTTCGCCTCTTTCCGGAAAACAACTGCATGGTGGCTTCGATCCATGGTTTCGCGCCGACTTTGCCATGGTGGCTCTATGCGCTGACACAGGCCAAGGTGCATCTCGCCGTGATGCATGCTTTTCGCAGACATCTTGAAAAATTGCGCTCCGGCGTCTGCCAGCCGGCCAAGCCCTCTTATCTCGAGGCCTGATACAGAAAATGTGAACCGACTGACCGCTCCGGCGTGCAGAGGAAGCTCCGGTTTTATGCTTGCAGAGTGACGAACTCTACCTAGTTTCTCGCGTTCCTTACGATAGTTGGTACTACCGTGAGTGGGCATACCGCCCGTCAATAAATAACCATCAACCCAGCCGTAACACTCCCCGTAGTGAAGCGGCACACTACAGTACATATGAGTCAACTCATGGAAGAGCTGCTAGCCAGCAGCACCGTCGATAACCTGGAAGAAGGTTCCATTATTTCAGGTATCATCATTGAAATCCGCCCCGCAGAAATTGTCGTTGATATCGGCGGTAAGTCCGAAGGCATCGTTCACGCAAGTGAGTTCGTCGATATGAGCGAACTACAAATCGGAGATACGATTGAAGTCTTTTTGGAAAAGCTTGAAGACCGCGAAGGCAATCCCGTCATTTCCTTCGATAAGGCCGAGCAAAAGAAGAACTGGGAGAAGATTGTCGAAAACTGCGAAGAAGGCTCGATCATTCAGGGGCGTGTCCGCTCTAAAGTGAAAGGCGGTCTAATCGTCTCTATCGGTGTGGATTCCTTCCTGCCAGCCTCTCAGATCGATATTCAGCCACCGAAGAATCTCGATCAGTATGTCGGGCAGACTTACGATTTCAAAGTGGTAAAGATCAATCTCGACCGCAAAAACATTGTTGTTTCCCGTCGTGAATTAATCGAAGAACAACGCATTGAGAAGCGCCGCAGCCTCCTCGAAAACGTCAAGCCGGGTGATCGCCGCCGCGGACAGGTTAAAAACATCACGGATTACGGAGCATTTGTTGACCTTGATGGTCTGGACGGTCTGCTCCACATCACTGACATGTCCTGGGGTCGCATTCAGCATCCGAGTGAAATGGTTAAGCAGGGTGAAGAGCTCGAAGTGGTCATCATAGAGATCGACCGTGACCGTGAGCGTGTATCGCTTGGCCTGAAGCAATTGTCAGACAATCCGTGGGAACGGATTGAGGAGAAATATCCGGTCGGCACGACGATCAACGGAAAAGTGGTCAACCTCGTGCCATATGGTGCCTTTGTTGAAATCGAAGAAGGCGTCGAAGGCCTGGTCCACGTAACCGAGCTTTCCTGGACGAAGCGCATTTCCAAGCCGGGTGAAGTGCTGCGCATTGGTGAAGAAATTCAGGCAGTTATTCTGGGCATCCAGAAGGACGAGCAGAAGATCTCTCTGGGCGTCCGCCAACTCGAAGAAAACCCATGGGAAATGGCCCGCCATAACTATCCTATCGGTGCCCGAGTTCGTGGTCGTATCCGCAATCTAACCACCTATGGAGCCTTTGTAGAACTGGAAGAGGGGATCGACGGCATGGTCCACGTCTCTGATATGTCATGGACACGCAAGGTCAACAATCCGACTGAAATCGTCAAGAAGGGCGACGAAGTCGACGCCATCGTTCTCGACGTGGATGCGTCAAATCAACGGATCTCTCTGGGCATGAAGCAAGCTTCGGTAGACCCATGGGAAGAGATCGACACGCACTTCAAGATTGGTGATATGGTCGATGGTCAGGTGACCAAAATCACCTCCTACGGTGCCTTTATTGAATTGGAGCACGATATCGACGGTCTCGTTCATATCTCTCAGATCAATGAAGAGCGGGTTGAAAAGATTAGTGATGTACTTGAAGTGGACAGCACCGTGACTGCCCGTGTGATCAAGATCGACAAGGACGAACGTCGTGTAGGTCTCTCGATCAAGGCGGCCAACTACAGTGATGATGATCTGGCCAAGGAACGTCAGGCCTTCGAAAATGCAAGCACTGCCGAGGACTTGACAAACCTCGGCGACCTGCTCGACGAAGCAACCAAATAGACATTTCCTTAGAGCTCTATTTTTATCAGCCTCCGGCATTCTGCCGGGGGCTTTTTTCTGCACTGCGAACGAGAAGCACTGGAGGGAGTCTTTCCGAACTGCTTGGCACCGACAAGACCGGGCCGCGCAGCGGAACCGGACCATCGCAGGTCAGACGACCGCAATAAAAAAGCCCGTACGAGGCGGGCCTAAATGGTGCCCTTCAACGGGCTCAGGGCACTATTTTGCTTTGCAAAATGGTGGAGGTGGCGGGAGTCGAACCCGCGTCCCTCGTGCTTTCA
>DKOA01000061.1 GCA_002469895.1 Opitutia bacterium UBA7374 | reverse complement strand
AATGGCGGAGAAGGCGGGATTCGAACCCGCGGAACCCTTTTGAGGTTCACTTCTTTAGCAAAGAAGCGCTTTCGGCCACTCAGCCACTTCTCCCTGCCAGAACCGCATAGAAAACACTTGAGGGGGCGGATTTCAATAGAATTCTTCTATAAGATGCTTTGCAGGAAGCTGCCGTTCGTCTGACCTGCATTAATTTGAGTTGCTGATCGATCTGTAATCGTGTCGCTACGCGTTAACCGGAACATCGAATTGTCGAGTTGTTCGACGGGTCGTTTAATCAGCCAGATTCGGCGTTACGAACGACCGGGTATCTGGAGACGGCCGATGCATACGCAGGGTGTGACTTTCATCGTCTGCTATCTGTAACGTCATGTGCCATGCATCGTCCGGAATACTTTGCGAAATTTTCTCCGGCCATTCAACGGCGAGGCACCAGGGTGATTCCAAAAAATCCTCGATCATCAGCGCATCGATATCGCCGGAGGCGTTTAGTCGGTAGGCATCGAGGTGGATTAGTTGGCGAGTCCCCTGATACAGCGTGTACAGGTTATAGGTCGGGCTGGTTACCGCTTCTTTAATCTGCCAAGCACGTGCGATGCCACGAACCAGAGTGGTTTTGCCCACGCCCAGATCACCATGCAGAGCGAGGACACAGTCATCCGGCAGGTATTCAGCGAGCTGACCGCCGAGGGCCTCCATCGCTTCTGCGCTGGTGGTTCGAATGCCTAAGGATAATTCTTTGAGAAATGAGCTCACTGATTGGAGAAATGTTCGTATCCGTCTAACCAGGGTAGGGCATCTCCGGTCAAGGCGTCGATAATACCGCTTTTCCCATCGCTAAGTTGGATGTGTCCCAGACAGCTTAGGGTGAGATCAGGAAACCGGGATAACCAATCTTCGGCAAAGTCATTGACTGCGGTCTTCTGATTAACGGCAAAGAGTAGTTCGTAATCTTCGCCGTCGGTACAGGCATGTTCCAGCGCGGTTTTTCCGGTTTCTTCAGAGAGCTTTCTTGCTGCTTGAGAGAGTGGAATACGATCGAGTTGAAGCGCTGCGACAGAGCCCTCCGGAATGATTGCCGGCAGGTCCTTGGCCAATCCATCGGTTAAATCGATCAATGCGCTGCAGTCAGAACGCCCGGCCAACCATTGGCCCTCCTTTATGCGGGGGATAAAGTCGAGATGTTTGCCAAGGATACTTCCGCCAAGTGAACCGGTGACAAAGAGAGCATCGCCCGCTGCTGCGGTTTTACGGAGCAGTGGTTTCTCGGCTTGTCCGGTCAGTGTCAGTACCGCGGAAAATTGTCCATTGTCTGTTTGTGTGATGTCACCCCCGACGAGTGGTAATTCATAGGCGAGGCATGTATTGCGGATGCCATCAAAGAAAGCTTTGAGCCAATCGGTGCATAGATCCGGGCCGCATAATAAGGCGAGCACGGCAGGGCCGGGTTGCCCGCCCATTGCGGCGATATCGCTTAAATTGCGTTTGATCAGCTTGGCGCCAGCCTTCTCCGGTGGCGTCCATAGGTGGAAATGTCGACCCAAAGAGAGGCTGTCTGTTGTCAACAGGCTCGGACGGGATGCTGGGTCTATAATCAGGGCGCAATCATCTCCTATCCCATGTGGGCTCGGGGGATTGACCGGTCCCAACCAATTTTCAATGCATTGGATCAGCCCGGACTCTCCATGAGCCGAGATGGTCGCATCCGCTGAAGTAGAGAACATCATTTTGCTATGCAGAGTTGCACCGGACAATGGTCCGAACCCAGTACATCGGATAGGATTCGGGCATCGACCAGTTTTGCTTGGAGGGCTTGGCTGATACAAAAGTAATCGATGCGCCACCCAATGTTCCTTTGGCGTGCCCCGGCGCGATAGGACCACCAGGAATACGCATCCCTTACGTCCGGGTGGAGTTCGCGGAAGGTGTCAACGAAGCCTGCGTCGAGCAGGCTGGCAAAACACCCGCGCTCTTCATCGGTAAATCCTGCATTTCTACGATTGGTTGCGGGGTTGGCCAAGTCGATTTCTTGGTGAGCCACGTTTAAGTCGCCACATAGGACGACCGGCTTTTCGGTTTCGAGAGATTTGAGATAAGTAAGGAAATCGGGCTCCCATTCGAGAGTGCGGTAATCCAAGCGGCGGGGCCGCTTGTTTTCGTCGTGGTTCTGCGAATTGGGCGTGTAGACTGTTACCAGAAAATAATCCGGGAATTCGGCAGTAAGGACGCGCCCTTCGTTCTCGTGTTTGGCAATGCCGATTCCCTGGCGAACCGAAATCGGCTCAGTCTTACTCAGGATTGCGGTACCGGAATAGCCCTTTTTTTCAGCACAGTTCCAGTAAAGGTAGGGATATCCTTCAAAGGTGAATTGTTCGATGAGGTCATCCGATATCTTGGTTTCCTGCAGACAGAGTACATCGGGTGCCTGCTCGGCCAGAAAATCATCAAAGCCTTTTTTGCGTGCGGCACGCAGGCCGTTGACATTCCAGGAGAGGAGCTTGGTCGATTTGTTTTCAGTCATGAGAGTGTATTTTGGATCCAATCATCAGGCGTAGATTCCACCGCCAAGTAGTGTTTCTTCGTCGTATAGGGCGAGTATTTGTCCAGAGGCTAAAGCGCGTTGTGGTTGGTCGAAGGTAATTTCAGCGCTGTGAGGGCCGGTGGGTCGGTAACTTGCCGGTTGTGCCGGGTCGCGGTAGCGGGGTCGAGCTAGGATACGACATTCCTTTGCTATAGTCCGGTTAATAAAGTGCACGTTTTCTATTTTTACAGTTTGGGTAAAGAGGCCGGGGGAGTCCCGATGATCGAAGGCAACAATGAGTTTGTTGGCCGGTCGATCAAAGCCAACAACAACATAAAATTCATTATCTGTATTGGAGGGCACACCGATGCCGCGTCGTTGACCCATGGTGTAGCGGTGCAAGCCACGATGTGTCCCCAATACGACCCCATCGACGCTGACGATCTCTCCCGGCTGATCATCAATGTAGTATTCGAGGAAATTGTTGATGTTCATATCGCCGAGAAAGCAGATGCCCTGACTGTCTTTCTTTGTTGCATTGGGGAGTTGCTGTTCAGCCGCCAGATTACGGACTGCAGATTTTTCCAGCTCGCCTACAGGGAACAGTGCCTTTGCCAGTTGTTCCTGTTTGAGTAGAGCCAGAAAGTAGGACTGGTCTTTGTTTTTGTCTCTCCCTTCGAGCAAGTCGTAGCTCTGGTCTTCTTGGGTACGTTTGCGAACGTAATGGCCGGTCGCCATAGCATCAAAGCCTTGATCAAGTGCATAGCGCTGAAAGATGCCGAACTTCATTTCGCGGTTGCACATAATGTCCGGATTCGGGGTGATCCCCTGCTGGTAGCCTTTGACCAGATAGTTGACCACATGTTCGCGGTATTCATTGACCAAATTGACAATACGATGCGGGATGCCAAGGTGCTCGGCCACGGCGCGTGAGTCTTCAATGTCCTGTTGTGCGGGACAATCTGCCAATGGCATCTCTTCGTTCATCCAAGTGCGAATATAGGCGCCCGACACTTCGTAGCCCTGCTGTTGGAGCAGGAGGGCAGCGACGGCGCTATCTACACCGCCGGAGAGGGCTACAAGAACATTTGGCATGGTGGATTGAATAGACGCTTGTGGCTCGAGGTCAATCCGGCTCGAAATATTCAGAGGACCGGCATTTTTTCATTCTGCCGGGAATCAGTGTTGCGCCGAGCGGGTTCCTCGGGGGATTATGCCGATTTGATGCGCACAGATTCAATTGAGGTTGTACATGTATTCTGGGAGTCCACTCGTTCCGGTCTGGTCATCCTTTCAGCTGACTGGGATCCGTTTCATGCCATGCTTCCTTTTGGTTTTGGGCCAAATGCAGAAGCGCTGGAATCAATCGAGGTATTACCGGCAAATGAGGCCGGTCGTTACTGCCGGTATTTTCGTCAGCGCGGACGCTGGTTGTTTCGTATCCAGTCAAAGCGTTACCCGCAATTAAGCTCGGCTGCGAAGAAGGTATATTTGGCGGGCGATTTCAATGGCTGGGAAAAGGCTATTGGGAAAAGTTCCTGGGAGTTGGAGCCATCGGATACTGAAAGGTCTTCCTACGAAGTGTCGGTTTCGACCGCCAAGTTATCGATGCGGCATAAGAATGAATTCAAGTTTGTCACGGAGGACGGGGAGTGGCTGGACGTCCCGGATAGCGCACCGAACCGGGTTGAAAACACTTTGCAGGCAAATAACTTCTTATTTAATCCGGATCAGAGTGGGCAGCATATTTATCGTTTTCGCTTACGGGAGGGTTACGAACCAAAGGGAGATGAATACATCTCCTGGCAAAGTCGGGACGGAGAAAAAATCCGGATGCTGCCGCACACACAGCTTCTCTTGTCAGCTTCCAGCGATTTGCCTCTGGGGGTTGCAGTGGAGCCGGGCAAGCACACCACCTTTCGCTTGTTTGCCCCGCGGGCGGATGCGGTGAAGCTTGTTTATGGGCGTGAAGCTGATGGATCGGATGCGCTGACTGCCGATTTAGAACGGCAAAATGGATCGGTCTGGACCTTAACCTTAAACCGGGATCTGGATGGTTGGTATTATTCGTATCGGTTGGAGGGTCTCAGTTTGGAAGGGACCTCGCATTTTCATGGTACTTTTCCGGTTTTGGATCCCTATGCACTTGCCTGTCTTGGGCACCGTGGGCCGGGCATTATTGTATCTAAAGAACGTCTGCCAAAGATCGAAAACCCCTATGAGGCGCCAGCGTGGCATGATTTGGTTATCCTCGAGGGACATGTCAGGGATTTTGCGGCGCACGCTCCCATTCATTTGGGTGTTGGGGAGCGCAAAGGATTTGCCGGTTTACGCAAGTGGCTGCAAACAGAGGGTTCCTATATACAAAGCCTTGGGGTCAACGCAGTGGAACTGCAACCCATACAAGAGTTTGATAATGAACATCGGGATGACTACCACTGGGGTTACATGACGGTAAACTACTTTTCGCCGGAGAGTAGTTACGCACAGGATCCGGAAGAGGCCTCACAGATCGAAGAATTTCGCGATTTGGTCAGCGAATTTCACCAGCATGATCTGGCGGTCATTCTGGATGTGGTGTACAATCATGTGGGTGAGCCAAATCACTTACTCTTCATTGATAAGTACTATTATTTTCATCTGGATGAAGCCAACGATTTGGTAAACTGGAGTGGATGCGGCAACGACTTGCGTTGCGATACGCCGATGGGTCGCCGTTTGATTATCGATAGCCTTAAGCATTTAATAGAAGTCTACGATGTAGACGGCTTTCGTTTCGATCTGGCAGAGTTGATCGGGATCGATGTGCTGCGTGAAATCGAATGGGAATTAAAGCAGGTCAAGCCATCCATTATATTGATTGCCGAGCCTTGGAGCTTTCGTGGTCACATACAGGAGGAGTTGCGGGAGACCGGTTACAGCTCCTGGAATGACGGCTTCCGCGATGGTATGGCCGCTTATGTTTGCGGAGAAGGTAATCAGGACATGATAGGCTATTTCCTTTCGGGTTCTCCGGGGACCAGTCGCTTCGCTGCACAGACGATTAATTATACGGAGTCGCATGACGATCACTGTTGGATTGACCGAATCACCGAGAGTACCGATCACGATGGTTCTTCACCCACTTGGTTGGACCAGCGCCGCAGCTGCTTAATGGCATCGGTCCTCTTTACTTCACTGGGCGTTCCTATGCTCGCTGCAGGGCAGGATTTTCTGCGTTCCAAGAAGGGGATCGAAAATACCTATCAACGGGGCGACTTGAACGCTTTGGATTACAATGAGCAACTCATGCGGAGCGGCGTACACGACTATTTTCGTTCCTGGATACGTTTCCGGGTATCGCCTGCCGGTGCTGCCTTGCGCTTTGATGGTACGCCTGGCGATGGCTACCTCGAAGCGTCGTTTTGTGATGGTTCCAGTGCGATCGCTATGGTTTTTAATGCGGACTATAGCAAAGAGGCACCGCGCCTACTCTATGGTATCAATCCACACAATTCCTACACGACGATTGACTGTCCAGCCATGGGGCAGGGGAAGTGGATGCAGTTGGCCGATGCTGAGCGCTTCAGCGATGATGGCCTCGCCCATACGCACATTCCCGTGAATGGGACAATGATCAGTCTGCCGCCGCTAAGTTGCGGTCTTTGGTTGGAACAGGCGTAAGCGGAAATGTGAAACTGTGCTGCAAAGCGGATTTGTCAGCGTCATTTCTTATTTCGGCAGTCACTTGAACCGTTTCCGGCTCCCAGTTAAAATGCAGCATGCCAAACCCTTTTCCATTGTAAAAGGTGCCTACACGATGCCGGTTGGGCTCACTTTGCAGGGATTCCCAGGAATGCGTCATTCCGCTGGAGGTGATTTCAACCAGAGGCGGCCTGGAAGCGGTTAATTGAAGCTCGCTGATCTCGTGAAAGTGACGGTCACCGCTGAGCAGGATGATCCCCGGCAAATTTTCATCTTCTAAAAGACGGAATAACCATTGACGGGAGCGTGGAAAATTTGCCCATTTTTCATATTTGTGATCCTCCGGAAGAAATTGAATCCCACTGACCAGTAGAATGACTTGCGCGGTGCTCTCGTCTAGCGTTATTCTTAACCACTCTTCTTGCCTAGATCCAAGTAGATCGGCTTCAGGCATGCCCGGTTTTTCAGCAAAGTAACGTCCATCAAGGAGAACCACTTGTACCTGCTTGCCGATCGGCCCGAAGATATGTGTACCGTAGAGGCCTTTCCGTTCTCTTCTTGGGTGGTCTGCAGGCACTTCGAGAAAGTCCAGTGCGAGGTCACGGGTATCTGCCTTTTTCGGGTACTCTGCTCCGGCATTGTTCCAGCCATAATCGTGGTCGTCCCATGTGCCAATGATCGCTTGGACTTGACGAAAAGGCTGATAGTCCGGGTGATTAAATTGTACCTCGTATTTTTTAGCGATAACCCCGACATCCTCGGAATCGCCATAGATATTATCTCCCATCCAGATCCAGAGGTCCGGTCGGTTGGACTGAATGACACGCCAAAGTGGCTGGGGCAGAGTCTCGCGATTGCAGGACCCGAAGGCGATCCGATCGATCGGTGAAGAAAAATCAGTTGGATAGAAGCCCAGTCCAGTCGTAACCAAGAGAAGAAAGATAAAAAAGTAAAATTGGCAGCGTTCTACACGTGTCATACAACTACTTTTACTAATCACCTCCGAGGATGCAACTCGCGATGCAGCGTTGACAAGTGCTCTTTGGGTGACGTCTATCGAAGGTGATATGAGTGACGATAAACCTGTCATCCTAACCTGCGCCCAGCCAACCGGTGTGCTCACAATGGGCAACTATCTGGGGGCAGTTAAAAATTGGGCGTCTATGCTGGACGATCATGACTGCTACTTTGGTGTTGTTGATCTGCACGCCATCACAGTGCAATATACTCCGGCTGAATTGCGGCGCAATACGCTCTCTTGTGTTGCCCAGTATATTGCCTGCGGTCTCGATCCGGAACGAGCCAGTATCTTTATCCAGTCACATGTGACCGGGCATACTGAACTGGCGTGGCTGCTCAGTTGTACAACGCCCATCGGAGAGTTGCAACGGATGACTCAGTTTAAAGAAAAGGCGGCTAAGCTCGGTTTTAAAACATCGGGTGAAAACGATGTGAAGTTTACTCATGAAGGCGCCCGTGCCGGTGCTTCGGTTAATGCCGGCTTGCTCATGTATCCGGTGCTGATGGCCGCGGACATCCTCCTGTATAATGCCGACAAGGTTCCCGTAGGGAATGATCAGAGACAGCATCTGGAATTGTGCCGCGATATTGCACAGCGCTTTAATAATAGCCATTCGCCGACATTCAAGATCCCCGAACCCTATATACCCAAGTCTGGCGCGCGCATCATGTCTCTGCAGGAACCATCGCGAAAGATGTCCAAGAGCGATGAGAACAGTACTGCTACGCTTTTTATACTCGATCAACCGGATGTGCTGAAAAAGAAAATTATGAGCGCAGTGACTGATTCGGGAAGTGAGATTCGAGCAGCTGAGGACAAGCCCGGCGTCTCGAATCTACTGCAAATTCATTCTTCTTTGAGCGGTGTACCGTTGGATGATCTGGAAGCTGAATTTACCGGCAAAGGCTATGGTGACTTGAAAAGAGCGGTCGCGGATGTGGTGATCTCTGCAATGGAGCCGGTCGGTCAACGATATAAGGAATTGATTGAAGATAAATCTTATCTGGAATCTGTCCTCAAGAACGGAGCCGCAACTGCCCAAAAGCGCGCCTACAAAATGCTGGCTAAAGTTTATCGGAAGGCTGGCTTCGTCGAGCGCCCCCGTTGAGCGCCTGGTCCGGCAACTCTGCTTGGAAAGTTGTTGAAGCTGCGGTCAGGATTCATTCACTAACTGCTCGATGCCGCAATACAGTGATGCCCTATGAAGCCAGAGGAAAATAGCCTCCTGCAGATTCCCAAGTGGCCCTTTTATTTGGGTGATTTACTGCTTGTCGCAACGGCTCTGGCAATCGCGATTCTCGGCCATTGGGATTTATCGATCGGTGAAATCTTAGCCTGTGTTTTGTCAGTATCGTTGGGTGCAGGGCTCTTTGTTTTGCCCTACCTCTACGAATATAGGATGCGTCTGAAAGAAGAAACCGACGATGTTGCGGGAACGCTTCGACTACTCGGACATCAAATGCATCGTCTGGAATCCCGTTTATCGGAAGTTGAGTCGTTGGGAGATAATAAAGAGGAGACAATGGATCTAAAAGCAGCCCTCGCTCCCATAGAGAAACAACTACAGCCGCTTATTGGAATGGAAGAAAAAGCAGGCGAAGCTGCCCTACAGTTGTCCACGCTCTCTACCGAATTAGGGGCCATTCAAAAGCGAGTGGCGATTCTTGAAGAAAGGCCGGAGGCGCCAGTGACAACGGCTGCACCGACCGATCCATCGCCGCAGCGTCTACCCCGTACTCGTCGATCAAAGCAGCAGGAAAATCTCTTACAACGTGCCATCCAAGAGGAGAAAGAGACCGAGTTACCTGCCGTTTCCCGAATCATAGAGGCGGTTCCTCCAAAGACGGAGAAATTAGTGGATTCGGACAACGACGAGAGTGTGACAGAGGCGATTTTGCCCGAAAAAAGGATAAAGACGCCTGCTTCCGTCGTTTCAGAGACGACTCAACCGACGGAACCGCAGAGGGAAGAGTCGTCAAATGAAGCGGATAAACCAGCTGAAGTAGAAGCAAATAGAGAGTCTGAAGAAACGACCTCCTCACCAGTCGATTTATTCGGGGAGTCAACCGACGCTCTAAAAACGAAGCGCCGGAAACGTCAGGGAAAAAATCAAAGTGTATTAACCGTCGATGCGCTGATTGGCATTGGTAACAAACCCTACCTGCGAGGGAGTGGTGCTGGTCTCAGTTGGGATACCGGTATACAGATGGACTTCCAAAGTATCGGCAAATGGGAGTGGGCGGCATCAGATCTCTTGGCAGAGCCTATTGAAATACAGGTCTTTTGTAATGATAGCGAACCGGATTCGGCAGGGAAATATACACTCCGGCCCGGAGAGAAGCTTACGATTCACCCAAAGTTCTAAGTAGATTCACAGATCAGTCGCTGCGGTTTTCAGAGGCTCTTTTGCCGGCATTGTTCCACATGAATGAACGAAGAAAACAGTATCGACTGATATAAATACTGATTTTCTATTTTAAGTGGACGATCTATTGCCCACTAATTTGGTACCCAGAGAGGGGGTCGAACCCTCACACCCGAAGGTAACGGATTTTGAATCCGTCGCGTCTGCCAATTCCGCCATCTGGGCCTATACAAGAGACTTCTTATGTGTGAGCGGCTGATAAATGCAAGCTCATCATTCGCTCACTGCATTCCGCTCTGTCATTGGGAGTCGCACGGCATTGCGTACCGGTTGCTTGGTGACAATAGTGCCGCCGGTGGCACGCCCTCTCAGGACAATGCTTTTGAAGTCGACAATTTCCTCACTCTTGCGTTGGCGGGGTGCAGGTTTAAGGTTGACCCTAACGATGTCGGGTTGGCCGTCTTCCGCAGAGTAACAACTGATGTAGAGGATTCGGGAACCGGGCTTTCCTTTGGTGAGTTCATAGGGCTTGTCGCGAGTAATTCCGCCAACCGTGAAGTGCTTGGCTAGTACGGGCCCGCTGCGTCCGTCCCGGTAGATCACACAATAGGCAAGAGCGTTTGGTTCTGCTCGATTAAAGACATCGATATAGAGGATATTTTTTCCGAAGAAGGCTTTCGCGCTAACTTTGCTGACGATCAGTTGTCCCTCCTGATTGATGCTGATGACATCACTCAGGCTGGAGCATTTGCATACGGCTTCGTCTTTTTTCATCGATGTTCCGGCAAAGCCTTCCTTGCGATCGACATAAAGCGTCTCATTGGCAATCACGACTTCACGGGCGACGACTTTTTCAAAGGAGGCAAGCTCGGTTTTTCTTTCGCGTCCTTTACCGTATTTTTTCTTCAGTTCGGTAAACCACTTGATCGTATATTTAGTCAGGTACTTGAGGTGCTTATGAGTCGTTTCAATCTCCGCTTCCAGTCCCCGGATTAATTCATCGGCACGAAGGCTATCGTATTTGGAGATACGTTTGATCCGTATTTCCAGAAGCCGGAGGATATCATCCCGTGTGATTTCCCGTTTTAAGCGTTTGCGAAATGGCTTCAGGCCATCTTCCACTGCGGCTATGACATTTTCCCAGGTTTCTTCTTCTTCAATGCGACGGTAGATACGCTCTTCAATGAAGATTTTCTCGAGTGAGCTGAAGTGCCACTTGTCTTCAAGTTCAGCAAGCTGGATCTCCAGTTCGCTTTTTAACAAGTCACGGGTTTTTTCAGTTGCCAGATAAAGTAAGTCGGCGGCTGAAAAGAAGTGCGGCTTCTCATTTTCAATGACGCAAATATTTGTCGAGATAGAGACTTCACAGTCGGTGAAGGCGTAGAGTGCCTGTTCTACGGTTTCGGGGTCTGATCCGGAGGGTAAGTAAATAAGAATCTCAACTTTATCAGCTGTGTTGTCTTCAACCCGAGAGATTTTGATTTTACCTTTGTCGTTGGCTGAAAGAATTGAATCAATCAGGCCTGTGGTGGTTTTTCCGAAGGGGAGTTCAGTGATGGCCAGAAGGTTCTTTTTCCGGTTCTCGATGCGGGCACGTACTTTTACACGTCCACCACGCTTGCCGTTATTGTACTCGGATGCATCGGCAATTCCGCCTGTGGGGAAGTCCGGAACAAGTTCCGGCGTCTTTTTGCGCAGGAGTTCAATACAGCCATCAATCAGCTCAATAAAATTGTGGGGTAGGATTTTGCAGGATAGGCCGACGGCGATGCCTTCGGCTCCTTGAGCCAGAAGTAGTGGAAATTTGACCGGTAGTGTTTCCGGTTCTTTGTTTCTGCCATCATAGGAGGCGAGCCATTGAGTCGTCTTCGGGTTGAAGACGACTTCCAGAGCAAATTTGGAGAGGCGCGTTTCAATGTAGCGCGGGGCAGCTGCAGAATCGCCGGTGTAGGTATTCCCCCAGTT
>DKOA01000044.1:1274-18017 GCA_002469895.1 Opitutia bacterium UBA7374 | reverse complement strand
TGAGAGGTAACTGCCTGTAGGGATACGGCGGAGAGCGCTAGTAAGCATGAACAAGGTAGCAACAATTTCATAGTAATATAACTAAAAAACCATAGGCTGCTTACAAAAATTATCAGTTGCAAACCTATTTCATTGGTTTTGAAGGACGGGCTATCGAAGCAACAAAGACGCGGGCAATTACAATTTGATCCTACAAAAAAAGGGAAGCGGCGGCACCTGTTAAGATACCACCGCTTCGATTGAAGATTAGTTAGCGTGAAATTCTCTAATTGATCGTTATACCGCGTATTTTTTTACATTTATACAATGAAATAAATGTAGAATTAGAGATTTAATTCACTAATTAGAGAGTTCCTATTTTTACTTTAAATTTTTATATTTATATAGAGCTAGGTATTACTATTCATATATGATTTTCGGGGAAACATAACTTGCCAACATTTCTTCTGCGTCAGCATGCCCAGAGTCACCCGCAGGTGGACAATCAAACCTTCGGCAGGAAATAAGCCCGCTGCCTCTGGCTGATCGGCAAGCCGACCTTCTCCATGACCTCCAGCATATCCTCCCAAGCTTGCCGCTTGGTCGGGCTGTCGTCCCGACGGAGCAGATAGGAAGGGTGATAAGTAGCCATCAGTGGGGTCCCTTCAAGGGTCTGCCAGGTGCCGCGAATAGCGCCCATACGACGGGCCGGATCCGGACCCAATAGACCGGAGATAGCGGTGTTACCCAAAGCAATGAGCACCTTGGGTTGCACAATCTTAATTTGTGCCTGCAGGTAGGGCAGACAAAATGACATTTCCTCAGCGGTTGGTGAACGATTACCGAAGGGCTTATCGTGCTCTGGACGCCACTTCATGATATTGGCCATGTAGACCTGATCGCGCGGTAAGCCCATGGCAGAGATAATTTTTTCAAGTAGTTCCCCGGCCTTATCGACAAAGGGGCGCCCACTACGGGCTTCGTCTTCTCCGGGAGCATCGCCGCAAAAAAAGAGATCGGCCTCCACAGACCCTTCACCAAAGACGACTTTACCGGTGGCCCCTGAGTGTTCCCGACAGGTAGAACAATCCAGCACAGTTTGCCGGAGCCATTGCATTTGCTCGGACTGGCTACCCTCCGGCAGCTGCAAGACGGGCGCTGCGGGGAAAGGGTTTTTCTTTTTTGCGTCGACTGGCTGAGTCGGCACCGAAGAAAGGTCACCAACTGTTGCTTGCTTTGATTTCGTAGCGGGGCGATCCGCGGAAGCTTGGATCATTTGCTCGAGAGTTGAATCACCCACATAAACATGGTCTACACCCTCCGCTTGAAGGCGCTTGAGTTCCTGGCGAATCAGAGAAAGTCCGACATGCATAGGGCAGCTTCAGCCAAAGGATGCACTACGTCCAGCTACTTTTGCAAAGCCTGCATGGCTTGACGAATTTCTCTGCGATATTGCACAAAACGAAAAATCCCAGGCACCGCGACAAGGAGGATCAGGATGCAGGATACGGGTAAGATGCGAGCCGGCGGCGAAAGCATGAAAAGTATACCCGCAGAGACGAGCCAGCCAACCGCTTGTAGAGCGACTGCAGGATGAAATCGAACGCCACAGCGCAATGCGAAGGCACCCCCGGGAGGCAGACAGAGAAGAGGCAAAACTGCGAGCAAGCGATTCCCGCCCAGAGCAAAAGCGAGGAGAAGAAGAACCAGCATAAAAGAAACCGTGAGTGGCCAAAGCCAAGGACCGTCCGGCTTCTCATCGGGGTGCTGTACCTTGGGCTCGACGATACCGGAGAGGACAACGGTGGCCAGGCCCGCCATAAATAGAGAGAGCAGCCAGACGTAGATGCCGGTATTAATGGGCACTGCATGCTGCCGCACAAAGTGCTCGAGGAAGCAGCATTTAGCTAGAATCAGGCCCCAAAGAGCGACTAGCAGTGGATCCTGCGTGAGTGCTTGAAATTTACGGAGTTTATAGGCTGTGCGATAATTCATCTGCGGCGTATGCCAATGGATCGCAAAACAACGGCTCCACATTAATGCAGAATCCTTATAATTCTTCTGCTTGTAGAATGTAGGGCTGCACCAGACTGAGAATGCGCTCGGGGACCGTGCCGATGAGGTAGGTACCGCTGTCGCGCGTTTCTTCTTTGTGCACGCCTCCCTCGCGATGCAAGCGAGCGACTAAATCGTATCTTTCATGGGGGATCAAGAGGCGCAGACGATCTATGCCTTCCTGCAGGACTGCTTCGCAACGTTCGAGCAGAGCGGGCAGACCTTCCCCGGTCAGCGCGCTGACAAAGCTGGCGTCCGGATGCTGCATGCGCAGTGCATCCAGCCGATGTGTCTGATCCAGGGCATCGATCTTGTTGAAAACAGTCAGTATTGTTTTCTCGCCCGCACCCAGCCCTTTTAGGACTGCCATGGTGGTGGCCGCATGCGCTTCGACATCAGGACTGTTGCAATCGAGCACATGGATAAGGAAATTTGAGACGACGGCTTCTTCGAGAGTCGCCTTGAAGGCATCCACCAAGCGGTGCGGCAGGTTTCGCACAAATCCGACAGTATCGGTAACAACGAGGGGCTGACCTCCCGGCAAACTGCAACGGCGAGAGGTCGGGTCGAGGGTAGCGAAGAGCTTGTCCTCGGCAAGGATGGCAGAGTCGGTCAACGCATTGAGCAAAGAGGATTTACCTGCATTCGTGTAACCAACGATTGCACAAGTCGGCACGGGGACCGTCATTCGACGCTTACGCTGCAGGTGGCGGTGCTTGACGACTTCCTGCAACTCTCGCTTGAGTCGGGCAATGCGCGTACGCACCATACGTTGGTCCAGCTCCAACTGAGTTTCACCGGCATCCCGCTGCATCGCGCCACCACCCCGCTGACGGCTGAGGTGCGTCCAGGCACGCTTCAGGCGCGGCATGTTATACTCCATTCGAGCAAGTTCGACTTGGAGGACAGCCTCCCGTGTGCGGGCGCGCTTTCCAAAGATATCAAGGATCACTTCCTGACGGTCAATGACGAGAATCTTGTCATCGGCTGACTGTTCCCAATTACGCTGCTGGGCCGGCGTTAGTTCATTATCAAAAACAATCACATCACAGTTATGGGCACGCGCTTCATCAATTAAGCGGGTGGCTTGACCGGAACCGACCAGAAACTTTGCCTGTGGTTTGCGAATGGCGAGTTGCTGACGGTGGCAGATCGCAATACCGAGAGTTGTCACCAGTTCAGCCAGTTCTTCGAGGAGTCCCTCAGTCGTCTGCGGCGCCTCTCCTGGCAGAGTGATGCCAATGAGCATGGCCCGCTCGACCATGGTGGGTTTATCTTTTACGTCATGCAAGGAGCAGATGGGTGGATGAAAACTCTAGCAATGACAACATCAGATACAGATGCCACCCCGAATCGCGGAATTTTGAGATTCACCCGGAAGCCAGCTTCTGCATGGTTGGCCCTATGCTGCAATGCTCCGACTTGTTTGATTTCCCGGAATCACTGCCGTTCGGCGATGTATTCTCCCCGGACCTCGCTCCCTGGGAGTGGCTCCCTCGAATACGCGAATGTTTGGCCGACTTTACTTTCCCCGAACAGGATCTGGAAATACCCGTCGGATTGCATATCGAAGGGCCGGTCTACTTTGGCCAAGAGGTACAACTGCCGGCCTATGGTTCCATCACCGGGCCCGCTTACATCGGTGCAGGGTGTACATTGCGTCCCGGGGTCTACATTCGGGGAAATGTGATTGCCGGGGCCCGCTGTGTTTTAGGCAACTCTTGCGAATTTAAGAATGCGCTCCTGCTCGACGAAGTACAGGTGCCGCACTTCAGCTATGTCGGCGATAGTATACTGGGGAACCAAGCGCACCTGGGTGCCGGCGCAACCTGCTCCAATCTACGACTGGACCAGGCCGATGTACGGGTACAATTGCCCGATGGTTCGCGAACAGATACCGGACTGCGCAAGCTGGGAGCGATTCTGGGTGATCAGGCAGAGGTCGGCTGTAATGCCGTACTCAACCCGGGCTCCATTGTTGCGAGGAAGGCACTGATCACCCCCGGGGTATCCTTCCGCGGCTATTTGAAAGAAAACTCAATGGCTTTTTCCGGCAGCACTCTACGGGTATTGCCCCGGGTAGAGTCGTAGTCCGTGCTTACCGGCTCGTTTCCGCTTCGCGGCGTTGGGTGGAATAATAGCGCATAGGATCAACTACCTGCCGGGGCTCCGGCACCCCCGGAGGTACGCAGTATTCAGCTTTCTTTGCCTGCAAGGCCGCCTTCAGTTCTTTTTCTACAACAGCATACTTTCGTTCGCCGTAGACACTCTTCAGCTCCAGAGGATCTTTCTTCGTGTCGATCAATTCCCATTCATCCACGTCGTAATAGTGGATCAACTTAAAGCGACCGTCATAAATGCCTTCATGCCGGTACACCATGTGCCAACCGGGGTACTCATAATAGTGGTAGTAATGGTGCTTACGCCATGCTGGTGTCTCTCCTTGCAGAAGTGGCACTAGGCTTTTTCCCTGCATTGTGGCGGGCGACTGGAGTCCGGCTATCTCCAAAAAAGTCTGAGCAAAATCAAGATTCGACACGAGCTTACCGTTAACCGAACCGGGCTCTATGACACCCGGCCAGGAAACCAGAAGGGGCGTGCGATAGGATTCGTCATACATGAAGCGTTTATCGAACCAGCCGTGTTCCCCAAGGTAGAAGCCCTGATCGGATGAGTAAATGAATACGGTGTTTTCGAGCAGGCCATTATCACGCAGATATTGCTGTATTTCGCCGACACTGTCGTCGACCGAGCGAATGCAGCGCATGTAATCTTTGATGTATTGCTGATACTTCCACCGCACAAGGTCCTTCCCCTCCGGTTGTAAGCTATGAAATTCCCGCGAACGTCCTTCCATCTTTTCCTCCCAAATTTGTCGCTCTTCGCTATTTAGGCGGCTGTAGCTTCTTCTATGGTACCGGCGCCCGGGCTGAGCACCATCTATTTTCAAATCCATATCCAATTCCAGGCTAAGCGCTAGCGACATGTCCTGCTCGCGTGCCGCCGAGGTACGGTTTGCGTAGTCATCAAAGAGAGTCTCCGGCTCCGGAAAGGTTTCTTCTTCCCAAAGATCGAGATACTTCAAGTCCGGAGACCATTCGCGGTGCGGTGCTTTGTGCTGTACCATGAGCATAAAGGGACGCTTCACATCACGTTCAGACTCCAGCCAGCGTATAGCCTTTTTCGTCACAACATCGGTGACGTAGCCCTCGACCGGATATCTTCCCGTAGCGTTAATGAAATCAGGATTATAGTAATCTCCCTGACCGGGAAGGATGTCCCAGTGAGTGAAGCCAGTCGGCTCAGAGCCCAAATGCCACTTCCCGATTAGAGCGGTCTGGTAACCGCCTCCTTGCAATCGCTTCGGGAATGTATCCTGCGATCCGTTAAACTCGGTATCCTCATTGTAGTAAAATCCATTGAGATGACTGTATTTACCGGTAAGAATTGCCGCACGACTGGGCCCACAGATTGAATTGGTTACCAAGCATCGGTCAAACCGCATGCCCGATGCAGCCAGACGATCCAGATGGGGTGTACGGGCAATCTTCGTGATCGGATAACCGTACGCCCCAACCGCCTGGGTGGCATGATCATCACTGAAAATGAATACAATATTGGGGCGATCTGCCGCAGTGGCCATCAATCCGCAAAGAAGGAACAAAATAAAGTGCTGGGTTAGGGTCATTTTTTTCATCGGGTAATGGGAACTTCACGGGTCTGTATAAATGCAAACAAAGAGGTATCCGTTAGGAGTAAAAGATATTGTAAAATAAGTCTGTAAATATAGTTTTGTAAATTACTGCAATTGTCACTGTCTTTTGTCGATCGTTCTTCCCTCGCTATATCCCAAAATATTCATGAAAAAATCAAATATACACGGCAATAAGTGGCTCCTCATCGGCCTATTGGCTCTTTTTACGCACGCTGGCTTGGCCAGTGAAAAAACGTCCCGGCCGGATGTCGTATTTATCCTGCTCGATGATCTACGCTGGGATGCGATGTCATTTTTGGGTCACCCCTACATCGAAACGCCAAATATTGACAAACTGCGCCAGGACGGGGCCCATATGGAGAATGCATTTGTCACAACATCGATCTGTTGTCCTTCACGCGCCACCTTTTTAACTGGTACATACGCCAACCGCCATGGAGTGATCGACAATGAGACATCGGAATACAATCCAGACATAACGCCGCCCCTTACGAAGTATCTGCAAGAAGCCGGCTATAAAACCGCAATGATTGGTAAATGGCACATGGGTAAGGATGCCAAACCGCGTGCCTATTTTGATTACTGGCTGAGCTTTAAAGGACAGGGCGTCTATCACGATCCCGTTTTCAATATCAACGGGGAGAACCAGACCTTCTACGGCTACACAACGGATTTGCTGACAGACAAAGCGATTGAATTTATCGAAAAGCAACCGGAGGACCAGCCCTACTTCGTCGTCCTCTCGCACAAGGCAGTGCACGAACCGTTCCGACCGGCGCAAAGGCATAAAGAAGCCTACGGGGCCGGGACCGAGCTGCCTGAGCCGGTTAGTTGGGTAGATGATTTCCAGAATAAGCCTGACTGGATGCGCCGTCAGCAAATTCGCGACTACCGCTGGGAATGGCGTACTCGAGAGCTGGAGGCAGATCAACTACCCGATACTATCCCATTACAGACCTGGGAAAAGAATACCCGGTACGTGAATCAACTACGCTGTGCGGCGGCAGTAGACGAGGGAATCGGGCGCCTCATGAAAACATTGGAGAAACGAGGGAATCTGGAAAATACTCTAATCGTATTTACCAGTGATAATGGTTATTTTCATATGGAACACCGCCGCTGGGATAAGCGACTCGCCTATGAAGAGAGTTTGCGCATACCCATGCTTGTCGTCTACCCCGGAAAAATAAAAGCGGGCTCCAGCACTGCCGGCCTGGTCACCAACTTGGATTTTGCTCCAACTGTGCTCGACTATGCCGGTGCCGATATTCCCAAGCAGATGCAAGGTCGCTCCATGCGCCCGCTCTTTGACTCCACCAACACGGAGTGGCGAGACAGTATTTTCTACGAGTACTGGACCGATCTGGTCCACTCCATACCAACGATGATTGCCGTCCGTACCGACCGCTATAAGCTCATCAGCTATCCGGAGCTAAACGACATCGATGAATTATATGACCTCTCGAAGGATCCGCATGAGATGGATAATCTCGCCGGCAAAGCAGAAAACGAAGCCCTGCATAGGGAAATGCAGGAAAAATTATTGAAACAGATTGAAGCATCCGGCTGGCGAGCAAATGTCTTTCCGAAAAATCTGCCCCGCATGCGGGAGAGCGATGGTTTACAACTGGAACTGTGCGTTACCAAGGGCAAATTGATCGACAGCGCAAATTCGGGGCTCCCAATCCGCCCGCAAAATGTCGAGGTCGGCGAGGATGCCTTGCACTTTAAGGCTGACAAGCAGGGCCTCAAGGTAGCCTATGACGAATCGATCGACCCGGCCTACTGGCCCTACTCTATTGAGATCAATGTAAAAGCGGATGAAGATGGCGTGATCGCCTCACACTCTGGGCCTAAGTCGGGATATAAGATATTTGTACAAGATGGTCGTCCCGGGATCGCCGTACTCTGCCGGACATGGATCGCAACCCGAACAACGATCGACGCCCCCGATTCAATTCTTGGCAAATGGACGCAACTAAAAGCAGTGATCGACTACAACCGCCTGATCTTCTCTGTAGATGGAGAAGTCGTCGACAGCGTACCGCTGCCTCAACCGTTTAAATATGCCACCGGCAGGCCCCTCATCATCGGTGCCGGAGGCGCCCAGGTGGTCAACCAAAAGGTGCCCCATAATCCGCTCGTAGGAGCAGTCAAAGAGGTGGTAATCAAACGGGAGCTGTAAACAACCCTTCAGGCCAAATAGACATTCCTCCGAACCTCTACTTTTTCAAATTTTTACGAGGGGTGACCGGAGGCGGCACCTGCCGTCTCCATTCTTTGGCTCGAGCAAACAGTTGAGTGGCAATCTCCGGGTTCTTTTCCGAAAGATCCTGCGACTCTTTCGGATCTTCTGCCAGATGGTAGAGACCCACTACAGATTTTTTTTCAAAGACCAGCTTCCAGTCTCCTTGACGTACCGCTCCCGATGGCCCGGAAAACCAGATTAGCTCCCGCTCCGGCAGGTCTGCAGTATTAGGAGACAAAAAAGGGAGCAGGTTCAGTCCGTCTAAATGAGTTTCCCGGCCCACGGCAGTGCCGGCAGCCGCGCAGAAGGTAGGAAATAAATCCAATGTGGTGACCGCACTATCTAAGACTGCAGGCTCTGCAAAACGTGCGGGCCAATGAAAAATAAAGGGCACACGGATCCCGCCCTCAAAAAAGGTACCTTTCTTCCCCCTCAGTCCGCCAGTCGATCCAAGCATCTCATCTCGTGGCCACGAATCCGGTAGCCCCTTGAAATTCGTCACCGCTGGCCCGTTGTCGCTCGCGAATACAATCAAAGTGTTTTCCCCTATCTTCATTTGATCGAGTTGTGCGACCACTTTCCCGACTCCTTCATCCACCGCCATAACCATAGAAGCATACAATTTTTGTGCCTCTCCTTCAATCCCCTGCAGTTTGGGCAGGTGCGTCTTCCATCCCTGTAATGGGCTATGCGGCGCATTGTAGGCCAGATAAAGGAAAAAAGGACGGTCCCCCTGATCTGCAATGAATTCACAGGCATGCCGTGTCAGTCGATTAGTCAAATATTCATCGCCATCCTTTTCGGGTCCCCATGTGCCGTTGGTCTTGCTGCTGCCAAAGTTGCCATCGGCCACGCCCCGGTACACGCCCGACTTATCCGGCCAGTAATCCCCTTCCCAGACCATCACATCGTAGGTCTTGTCAAAGAACTTTTCTGCCGGCAACGGATCCCATCGAGGATTATTCAAATTCCATTTTCCTACGATTCCAGTCGTGTAGCCTGCATCCCTCAACGCCTCCGGCAGAAGCGAATGACCCTCCGGTGGCCGTACTGCGCCCATATCCGGATTCCAATAGACTCCGATCCGGCTCGGCTGCATACCGGTAAGCAAACCAACCCGGCTGGGACCGCAGACCGGGCTGATTGTATAACCTTGGGTAAAGCGTAGACCCGCTTCCGCCAAGGCATCAATATTCGGCGTAGAGATCACTTCTCCACCATAACAGCCCGGGTCGCCATACCCCATATCATCAACGAATATAAGGACGATATTTGGCCGATTTGCGATACTCTCCTTGGCCTGTACCCCGGGAATCAGAGCCCACGCAAAGCAAAGGATCGACAGGACGAGTCGGGAGTAAAAAGTCTGCATCTTATCCTATTCTGAATAGCGCCGGAGGAATTTTGTTCGTACCGCCCCGTATTGGCCCTTAGCCCAGTTGGAGCTGTCTTCCGGCCGTTCCGCTTTGACCCTCTCCAGATAGTCCGCGAGCAACACTTCCATCTCTGCCTTACGCTCCGGGTGCTTCGAAGATAGGTCTGTACTTTCGCCAATGTCCTCGGCCACATTAAACAGTAGCGAACGTTTAGAAGAGTAGAACTTAAGTAGCTTGTAATCGCCTACCCGAATAGCCGAGTGCGGCTCGAAAAGCCCGACGATATTGTAGTGCGGGAAATGAAAGACCAGACCCTCAAAGGGCCGCTTTACTTCACCTGCCGAATCATCAAATAGTGGACGTAGACTTCCGCCATCGAGGTTTTCCGGTAGTGCATCAACGGCGCCAACAAGATCGGCCAGCGTAGGGAATAGGTCATAGCTGATAACCGGAGTGTCCGATTGCGAACTTGGAGCGATACCCGGCCCAACGATGGCAAACGGCACGCGAATACCACCTTCTGTCAAGTCCCACTTGCCCCGCAGCAGAGGCAAATTCAGACCGGCCTTATAAGGCCTGCCCTCATTCACCTGCATGGGCAGTACCGGCATCCCGCCGTTATCCGCCAAAAAAATCAGGTATGTATTTTCCGCCAATCCCAATGATTCATAAGCGGCCAGCAACGTGCCGATTGACTGATCCAAATCCAGCATCATCGCCGCATAAGTAGCGCTCTTGTGCAGTTTTCCTTTAGGCCAAGAACCAACGGTCTCTAGAGAATCGGCACTGTAAACAATGTCTGAATGTACTGCATAATGCGAAAGTTGCACAAAGAAGGGGTTACCTTCTTGTACCGACCGACGCATAAAATCAACTGTCCGTTCAGTGATTGAGTGAACCCGCTTTGGATCTGCCTCTGCATAACCACCCCACTGCCTCTGATGATCTGAATGCGAAAAACCGCCCTCTTTATTTGCCGTTCTTCCATCGTGTTCATCATAGCCGTAGCGACCGGGATCCTCATCTATGTGCCATTTGCCAAAATGAGCACAGCGGTACTCCGGATGAACCGATTTGAGCAAGTTAGGAATACCTATCTGGTTGTGATCTGCCTTATTCCCACCCAATACCCGGGTGCGATGCAATCGGGCAGGAGACTTCCCGAATTGTATACTGTAGCGAGTCGGCGAACACACAGGTGAAGCTGCGTATCCATTGGAAAAGCGCATCCCTTTATCCAGGAGGGCGTCTATATTTGGCGTTTGGTGGTAATCACTTTTTGCCTCAGGCCGATGCAAATCCATCGACGACGACAAACTCGACCAACCATGATCATCGGTCAGGATAATAATGAAATTTGGCTTTTCAACTGCTCCACAGGAAACCCATAAAAGAAATAAAATAAGCCATAATTTGTACCCGTTTTTTATCATCCTGTGTTTCTAATTCTACGATCAAAAAGAATATCCGTTATCCCCAAAATTTAGCGAGTCTGCGCCCTCTTTAGTGAGCCGCAGCAGAGGCGCCAACGACCGCAGAGAAACCATCCGGAGAAATCTTAATTTCATCAAAGGATACACGGGGCAGGCCTGTGGAAAAACAGGAAACTAACATACCTCGAAAGACGCCTCGTTTTGAATCGCGAATAATCCGGTGAGCCGACTGACACACCTGACCCGGCTCGGCGCCAAGCTCAGCTGCAGTTAATACCGCCTCGTCAAAGCCTTCTGTTGAAAAGTGTGCCGCCTGTGCTGCATTCAGAACCCACATATGTAAGCCAATTTTCCGTCGCTTGCCGGGTTCAGGTAAATTATCCAACTTCCACACTACAAGGTAGGTCTCATCCTGCTTACATGCCACTCCGGATTCAACCTTGACGACTTTGCCCTCACCGGCACCAAGCATACCGAACTCACCACCCCAACGTTTCGGGCAAAAAGCGAAAGTGGCCGTCCTCGGCGTCGGCAACTCGCTGCTCGGCAGTGAAAGAAGTAAGCCCACGACTGAATCCCGCAATAATTTACCCGAGCGAAATCGGAAGCTGCCGTATAGATCGCCCACATATCCCTGGTCAATCTGGCGCAAGAGAATACCTTTACCCAGTGAATTACTTTTTCTCTCACCGCGTATATCAGCCGATCCACCTGCAGAGAGTAACCCGTCAATCGCGATATCATCCTGACTCGCTAGGGATTTCCCACTAGCTGCATACCAAGTACTATGCCAACCAGCACTCGTCTGACCGGCACGTGTCGCATCCGAGGAACCAATTAAGTCTCCCGAAGTAATCGAAAAATCGAAACCCTCGTATATGCCGTCACTAAAGCATAAATTTGTGCCGGCAGCCGTTACTACGTATAAAAAACACCAAAATTTGAGATTTTGCATAATTAACATAATTTTATGTTGCATAAATTTGCAAGTAAATACAACTAACAACTTCCTTCTGCTAACTTTCCAGTTTTACTTATCTACAGGCCTCGCCAGATGATTAAAATAAAGTTATATAGTAATTTTAATCTCCATGAAAGGTTTGCCCTACCTCCTACTCTTCCTATTGTCCTACGTTTACGTCGTAGGACAAAACATCAATGTAAATCCCGATTCGCCGGATACATCTGAGTCCGATGATGCAGAAGACGAAGAAGTCTACGAACTCAATGAATTCGTCGTCACCGGGGAGGAAGACGAGGGCTATTATTCTGCCTACAGTACTTCCATGTCGAGAATCAGTTCTCTGGTAAAAGATACACCTATATCGATGTCGATTATCAATGAGGAATTGATGAATGATTTAGACATCAATTCCCCCGAGGATCTCGCCTTCGTCAGTGCCTCTATTGATAATGAACCGAACGGATATTCTTTTGATGGCTTACGGATACGAGGCTTCGGGAGTCCATTCTCCAGATATAATTTCTTTAAGAGAAATCTTCCGAGTCATGGATATAATATATCAAGAATTGATATTATTAAGGGCACAAACAGTCTTATATTTGGAGAAGCTTCTCCCGGCGGATCGGTTAACTCGGTACCTTTGCGCGCGAACTTTCGCGAAAACAGTAAATCCGTCGGTGCATCAATCGGTTCGAAGGACCAAGTGCAACAAACAATTAATTTCAATCAAATCGTTCATGATAATGTGGCCATCCGATTGATGGGAGTCACCCGGGAGCAAGGGTATGACAATCCATTCAAAGAAGATCAAATGGATGGCTTAACACTTGCAGCAACTGTCAATCTTACTCCGAAGACACAGGTACGCGTGCACCTGGAAACAATGGATGCAGATGCCAATATGCCGCACCGGGCGATGAAAGACAAAACGGAGATCGATGATGATAATAATGACAATAACGGATATCAGGGTATACTGAGCAAAGCGGTGTTCACAGATAGTGAGACAGATTACGAAGTGCCCTTCAGCCCGGACTGGGTAAAGTACCTACCGGACCAAGCCCTCGACTGGATCATCAAGAATACTGCAAGTAATGCAAATCCGATCACCAGCCGCTCCGACCTTTATGACCATTATTCGGCGGTAAACCGTTATAATTATGGTGTCGTTTCAGGATTCGATAAGTACAGCAGGAGGAAGGGATACTTTAATACGGTTGATTTAGATCATAGCTTTTCTGAAAAATTCTCACTCAGCCTAGCCCTAAATAATCAATTCGTTAACTCCAAAGCACTCTCCCGCGACGCCGAAGGGTCTGTTCGCGTGCGTGATGGTTATGACTCCAGAATATTTGGAAGCTATCCGAGACCAAATGCTGAAACAATTGATAGCGAAAAATACATTAAGACCTACTGGACGAAAAGCGATATGGACACAGAGAGGTTTGGTTCGCGATTAGCTCTAGCCTTCAGGCAGAAAACCAGTGACTTTAACAACTTGTTTATACTTGGTTGGGACACCAACTTTCAGCATAAAAAAGAAAAGTTTTATGATCAAGTACCGGTTGGTGCAGTTGGTGCACAAGTCGGCAGTACTCAGCTACCTGACGGCGCTTACATCCCTAGAGGACGAGTAGCAGGAAATACCGTTACCGGACAATTTCGGGCATTTGAATATATCTCTCTGGAAGAGCCTTTCACCGCAGACAGATCCATCTTACAGTTTAATGAAATTATTGAGTCGGATCTGAGTGAGCCCCTTACAACTCTAAATGGTACCCCTGCACTCAACAGTATGGATGCAGGGAACTTCACACATTTGGCCCCCTACGGACAGGCCGAGTGGGCCCTTGCCCGAGAAACGGACTCTGAAATCTTCAGCAATAGTTTTTGGGTAACCAAACAAGGCAGGTTTTTGAATGGAAAATTAAATAACCTAATTGGTGTGCGGTGTGATATCATCGACATTAACTCTAGCTTTAGAAAAGTTTTTCTCCATGGCTATGATCCCGGATATGACGACGGCAACAATGTTAAGTCGGATATCACTTACGTAGAATTTAATCCTTCCATAGGGGCATTATATTGGCTCAGCGACGGGATTGGCGTTTTCGCAAATTATGCTAAATCGATTCAACCGCCAACTGGAACAGAAAGAACCCCACTAGGCGATATTGCTCCAGCGGAAATCGGCGAGGGCGTAGAAGCGGGAATCCGATTTGATCTAATGGAGGGCAAACTTGATGGGCAATTTGCGGCATACCAAATAGTCAAAGAAAATGATAATGAGTTTGGGTATTCTGATTCTCTACTGCGCCAGATCTACCCCTACGCAATTTACGGACAAACTCACCCGGAACTCTACAACTCCAGTAATCAATTGGCCATGTCTACACTGCCGGGCCGCCGCAGCATTGGCGATAAAACACGGTCTGAAGGCCTCGAAGTAGACTTTGTTTACAATCCTATCCGCGGTTTGAGTATACTTGGCTCCTACAACTATACTCTGGCAAACGAAATCGATGAATTACACCCATTGGTCGATAATCCAGATGAATATGAGCTATTTGGGCGTCCTGACCACAAGGCTACACTCGTCGCCAGATATAAGTTTTATGGAGGTATCTATAAAGGACTGACTGTCGGCGTTGCCCAGAGGTACCGGTCAAAATCCAAACAGACCAGATTTGATCTCCAGTATGACGATAATGGAGACGGTACAATTGATAGAACAGATAAAGTATATCTGGAATTCGGTGATGAGCATACCACATCGGTCTTTGCTAATTATTCAGTAAAACTCGGCAAATTAAGAAACTCGCCGAAGTTAAGCCTAGCAATTAGGGTTAACAATTTATTCGATGATAGAGGTTTTACAGGCAGAGAAAACTACGGCCTCTATCGAGAATCTAGAACGACAAGCCTTACTGCAAAAATAAATTTTTAGTTTGCTCTATTTGCATAAATTTGCAGATTACACAACACACCCTAACCCCAAACCTTCAATCTGTTACTAGTCTACAGGCTGCTTTGCTTTATGTACAAGGCAGCTGACGTCATTCGACGAAAGCCACATATAATGAAAAATAAACTCCTAGCCATTACAGCAGTTTGTTTAGCTGCTTGCACGACCGCGATATTCGCAAACAACTCAGGATTTCATGTCATCGGATGGCAGGATTTCGATACAGTTATACCTGGGGATAACAACTCCGGTATTGGTGACGTGAGTCCAGATACGAATAGCACATTTGATGCGACGCCAACTGGAACCCACGCCGACAATCTATACCTAAGCGCTAAAATTGGCCCGGGTGCTTCGACGCTGGGCTATAAAGGTCTGGGTAATAAAGCAGAAGCCAATATCCTTAACGACAATGAGTTCGGGCCAAGTGTATTTGGCGCGAACATAGTCGATTACCCACAATCCACGAATAAAGCAGGCGAAGTCAGTAGTGCCGGCAGTTCGTGGAAGTTTAATTCCACATATCCATTCGGTGATTTTACCATTATAAATAATAGTATTTATGTTTTCCGGGTTAGAGACATCCTCTTTGACGCATTAAGTGCAAACGAATTTGCCGGAAAGGTCTTAGAGATTAACTATGTAGGCGGAGGAGATAGTGAAGAACTTATTAACGTAAACACCGGCTCAGAAGTTCAGGATGGTAAACTCTTGTTTCGCTACGATTTTGCGAATATTGATAGTCCTGCACTTACTGTAGCAACAACCACTGTTGGCGAAGACCCCGCTTTTACGGACAACAAATTCATACCTTATGCAACTACAGATGTAGCCGGTAGTAATTCTACACAAACATTTACAATCGATGTTGCTTCGCTTCCTGCGGGTGGAGCCACCTATCAGGTTAAAAAGACAACTACCTCTGGCAGTTGGTTTACTGCAGATCCCGTGGCTTTAACAACAGGAGAACAAACGATTACAGTCTCTAGTGTCAGCTTTACCCGTAAAGTAAACTTAGTCTTCAATTCGGATGCTATTGTACTCAACTCTTTCAAACATAATACAGTTGAACAACTCACCTTGGCCGAGAGCAGTAACATTAATTATGTGGACGCTAACTGGCCAACGGATCCGGAAGAACTGGATAGCAAATATTATGAAAAACTGTTTAAACTGGAGATCGATAGCACCGCTAAATCTATCGATGTTGAGGATAATCTGTATTACTGGGTAAATGAATCCGGATTACGCCTATTCCCCGGTAAACAAGCCACTTTCAGAATTCAATGGTCGGACTTCCCCGGCGAAGCTACCGGCGAGAGTTACATTGATAACCTAGCCGTTCGAGGAACCTTTCATGCCCCATATGCAAAATATCCTCAGATTGATCCCGCAGAATTCGGCCAAATGGTTGGAATATCCAACCCCTACATAGATCCAAACTCCGGACAGGTAAGGTCTCGGATTTTTACAAACACCGGAGATGGAAATGGTACTGTTGATATCTACAGAACATATGATTTGTCTGCTGGCTTCGGCACCACTCCATACAAGGAAAACGTCCCAATCGTAGTAGGTGCAGCAACGATTCTTGAAGACACGAAGACCGAGGCTGTCGCCTTCTACAAGGCAGAAGCCACCACAACAGCGGGCGTACCGACAACGGACCTCACGGGAACCGATACTTTCTCCAACAAAGTATTCAAACCCTACGCAGACTTTAGTGACTCAAACAGTCAATTAGAACATCGTTTTGAACTAATTGTCTCCTCCTTGCCGGATGCGGGCGCCACTGCGACAATCAAAAAGACTGCTCTAAACCAAACGTTCATCCCGGGTAATGCCGTCGATCTTTTCGTCGGTAAAAACATTTTTGAAATTACTCCGGTAAGTTTTAATCGTAAAATAAATCTAGCCATTAGTTCTTCTGAGGTAGAAATCACTTCGCTTAAGCTATTCACGATCGATGAATATGGTGTCGTCCAACAGACATCTTCCGAAGCTGAAA